>CAZACF010000010.1:5909-10277 GCA_964483565.1 uncultured Syntrophomonas sp.
GCTGCAGCGATCAACGTAGCGAGCGGATTTGGCCAGGATAGCCTGTTTGCAGAGTTTATGACGGAGCTTGATAACATCAACTGCAGCTTGCAGGAGATGGGCCGCAAGCTGTCATCCTTTATTGATACCCTGGACTTTGAACCGGATCAGTTGGAAAAGCTGGAGGATCGCCTCTATCTGATTGGCAAACTGGAGAAGAAATACGGGTCTTCCATTCAAGAAATTCTCGCTTTTCAGGAAAAGTGCCGCAGTGAATTGGAAACCCTCGAGCACAGAGAGGAAGAGCAAGAACAACTGCATGATGAGCTGCAAGAACAAACAAAAAAATATTTCCAACTGGCCGGTGAATTAAGCCAATGTCGTCGTCAAGCGGCACTCCAATTGGAGCAAAAAGCAACCCGGGAATTAAGTGAATTAAATATGCCTGATATCAAATTTGAAATCCAGTTGACAACTTTGTCACAACCCGACGCCAAGGGGATGGACGAAGCAGAATTCCTTTTTTCCCCCAATCCTGGTGAAGAGCTGCGGCCCGCGGCCAGAATTGCTTCCGGAGGCGAAATCTCTCGTTTGATTCTGGCGCTGAAAACCTCCCTGGCTGAGAAGTATCATTTCCCGACCCTGATCTTTGATGAGATTGATGCCGGATTGGGAGGGACAGCTTTAAATACCATGGCTAGGAAAGTAGCCCGCCTGGCTTTAAAACATCAATTGATCCTGGTTACTCATTCGCCGCAATTGGCCAGTTATGCGGATCAACATTTTTACATAGACAAATATGTGGAGAATGGACGCACTTTTACCAGTGTCGCCCAACTGGACGAGCAGGCCAGGATTAATGAACTTGCCCGCATGCTGGATGGAGACAATTACACTGAATTGACGCTGCAGCATGCCCGTGAATTGATGAGTCATCGGATCGATTAATCATAAAGAAGGGAATATTTTACTTGTAAGACTGCCGGTCATAGTTAAACCGGCAGTTTTTTGTGAAAGAATTGCCATATTGTATATTTCCCGCCCCGCCCGGAGACAATAAAAGTCATCAGTCTTCGGGAGGAAATCATATGCGTCAGTATCGGAAATTAGCAGGCATAGCCATCGCCCTGTTATTAATTTTGGGGTGCTTCAGTCCCCAGGTCAGGACGGTTCTTAGTCTGCCGGAACAGCAAAAAATTGTGGTTGGCCAGGCCAATTCCATCCAAATAAATCTGCCGATATTTCTGCAAAAGCAAATTGATTTAAAAATCCTTGAAAATTCCCGCAGTGTATTTCTTTTACAATCCTATCCCGCCCTCACCGTCAATAAAAATGGTTCAGGATATGAAATTACTGCGCTAAAACCTGGCAAGGCCGAGCTTAGCATGAAGTTATTGGGCTACATCCCCATTAAGTCAATTGCTATTGAAGCCCTGCCTAGCAAAAGAGTGGTGGTTGGAGGGCATTCCATCGGCGTCTTGCTGCAATCACGGGGAATTATGGTGGTAGGCTTCGCACCGATCACCCAATCGGATGGCAGTAAGGTTTATCCGGGCAAGGAACAGGGTATTGAAATGGGCGACCTTATTCTGCAGGTGGACGGTCAATCCATTACCAATGAAGAGGATTTGGCCAGGATCATAGACAGTAAAAAGAACCAGAGCCTGGAAGTGAAATTGCAGCGCCGGGGGAAAGCACTATCCATACCGGTAAAGGCAGTGTTTTGCCCGGAAACCAATCGATACCGCATCGGACTATATGTCAGAGATGGAGTTGTGGGGGTAGGTACTTTGACATTTATAGATCCCCATACCGGACAGTTTGCTGCTTTGGGTCACGTAATCATGGATGCCGATACCAGACAGGGCATCGATGTATTGAGCGGTAAGGTTTTAAGTGCTTCAATCCAGATGATCAAAGCCGGCAAACCAGGACATCCCGGTGAAAAAATCGGTGTTTTTAATAAAGAAAGCGAGTTCACCGGAAAAATACTAAAAAATGCCGATGCTGGAATCTATGGTATAATAAACAATAATGATCTATATAAAAACGCCCCGCAATTGGAAGTTGCTTATGCTCATCAGGTTCAAGTCGGAGCGGCTCAAATGTGGACCGTCGTGAATGGAGATACCATAGAGAAATGGGATATTCAAATCGAAAAAGTTTTTCCCCACCGGAATAACGGTAAAGGCATGATTATAAAAGTGACCGATCCTCGACTTTTAAGTATTTCCGGCGGTATTGTGCAGGGGATGTCAGGCAGCCCCATTGTCCAGGACAATAAAATCATAGGCGCCGTTACCCATGTTTTTCTTAACGATCCCAGCTCAGGTTATGGCATTTTTATGGATAGTATGCTGTCGGAAATGCCCGCCATGGTCAGTCTGCAAAAAAGTTTTCGACAATTTGAAAGAGCGGCTGTTGCAGTTAAAATGAGCCGGGATGGACATAACTCGATAGCGTTATAAATGAGGCAGCAGTTATTTATGTTTAAAGGTGTATATTTATAGCAAGCCTTGGGGTTAAATTGGCTAATTTAGTGTAATGCAAAAAGAGGATTCACTGAGCTAATCGTCGAAAAAGGCTATTAAGTTAAATATGATTGAGCTATTTTGTAAAGAGGGGGGATTTACAAAAATGTTTGCTGAAGGAAATCAGATTAAAGTTCTTGTGGCAGATGATAATCGTGAATTTTGCGGCATTCTGCGCGACTATTTTACCAACGAGCCAGATTTTGAATTAATTGATGTATGTGCAAACGGGATGGAAGTACTGGATATTATCGCTAAAAAAGAGGTTGAGGTATTAATCTTGGATTTGATTATGCCCTATGTTGATGGGATTGGTGTTTTGGAAAAACTCAATGAGATGCATCTTAATCCCAGACCCAAAGTTGTTATTCTGACCGCCTTTGGACAGGAAAACATTACCCAGAAGGCAGTACAATTGGGAGCCGATTATTATATATTGAAGCCTTTTAATCTGCAGGTTTTAGGAGATCGGATAAAACAGGTCGCTCGAGATGTGAAAATGAAGACACCTAAAGGCACTGCCATGACGATTTCCATGCCGAGCGCGGCTCCCAAAGATATGGAAGTTGAAGTAACCAAGATCATACATGAAATTGGGGTTCCAGCTCACGTCAAAGGCTACCAGTATTTACGCGATGCGATTATGCTGGTGGTAGACGAAATCAATTATTTGGGTGCGGTCACCAAAGAATTGTATCCTACCATTGCACAGAAATACGACACCACACCCAGCCGGGTGGAGAGAGCCATAAGGCATGCGATCGAACTTGCCTGGGACCGCGGTGATTATGATAAAATCAACAAGTTCTTTGGCTATACCATCAGCGGTGAAAAAGGAAAACCGACCAATTCTGAGTTTATCGCCATTATTGCTGACAAACTAAGACTGGAAAACAAGGTCAGCTAATCTCAACCTAAACTGACCAGCTAATTAATAAACGTATGCTCATAACGGGAGGCTTCGACCTCCCGTTTTTTTGTGGCCAGCCGAGTTTTGCCAGAATATGCCGGCTAGGCCAGCGGATAGCTAATCGATACGTCAGGGAATGAGACAGGATACGGGAATAAGCCTTTAAGGGTATCCCGTAGGGGGCGTCGCATAGCCACATAAATGCTAATAATACTGCCGTAATGAGGTCCTGGAATTATATTGTGGCATGGTAATAACGTAATATGTAATATAATATTACGTAACATAAACAAATTGATATTTTTATTACGTAAATATATAATCATGATATAGAAGCGGCAAACAGGAGCGTGAATATAAACTTGTACAGGCCGACGCGGCTTGAACAAAAGGCAATAGAGAGGGATTGAAAGGAGAAAGGAGAAGGGGAAAGGATGAAAGCAGTTTTAGGAGAGGGAATCGAAATTCTAGATCGTTTCAAGGTGGAAGTACCTACGCTTCCGCAGATGTTTTACCATTCTGTCCAGCATCATGGAAGTAAACCCGCCAATACTTTCAAGTCATGCCGGGAATGGAAAACCATCAGCTATTCTGAATGGGCTGGAATAGCGGAGGAAATTGCCATTGCCTTGATTCGCAAAGGGGTTCGCAAAGGGGATGACATTGCGGTTATGTCCCAGGTCTCAGCCCAGAGTGGATGGATCAATATGGGTGTGCTGTTGTGTGGGGCAGTGGTGAATACAATTACACCACTGGTGGATGACGATGAACTAAAATTTATTATCAATCGCTCGGACATTAAATATTTGTTTGTAGAAAATATGGCCATGCTGCAAAGGGCATTGTTTTTACGCAGCCAAATGCCGACCCTGAAGGGAATTATTTGTTTTGATGAGAAGTATGCAGGAGGCAGGAATAATCTCTGGGGTTTGCAGGATTTTCGGATGC
>CAZACF010000010.1:10287-10764 GCA_964483565.1 uncultured Syntrophomonas sp.
TCCCTGCGTCCGGTTGATCTAACGTCCTATTGGCAGCGTCTGGTTGCTGAAGATCCGGCCATACTTGACTACAGCAGAAGTACCACCGGCCTTTTAAAATGTAGCTCGATTAAACACGGTGATTGGATAAAAACGGAGCGAGGCCAGTATCGCAGAGTTTTAAAAGAGAATCTGCAGGGTAAGTATAATAATGTTTTGGCTTGCATCTTACCGATGTCTACCAGTCAGGAATGGGTGAGCGGATTTTACTCCATGGTAGCCATCGGGGCATTAATAAAATACGGCTCCGGCCCATCCAAAATAAATCGTTTGCAGGATCTTAAAATGTTACGATCGGCGGAAGCAGTGTAGACTTGGCTTGATAAAATTACCATAGAGGGGTTAAAAAGATCACGGTTCAGGGATCGGAAGCCCGTGCTTGAAATGTACCTTGTACGTCGATTGCTCGGGCTTTTTGTTTTTTCATAAAAAACTGCC
>CAZACF010000010.1:10774-27136 GCA_964483565.1 uncultured Syntrophomonas sp.
CTGAATTTATTGCCATCATTGCCGACAAACTGAGACTGGAGAACAAGGTCAGCTGATTGATCAAAATGAAATAATCAAATAATTTCAAATAATACCATGGCGGGAGGATTTTTACTTCCCGCTTTTTTTATGGATAAAAAAAGTGCCCGGGCAGGGTCAGCCCGGGCGAGGGAGGGAAGAAAATAAGGATTAGTGAATAAAAATAATGAAGGATATATTGTTATGGATCACATATTTATACGTAAGGATTGTATCCGTTCTGGCTCAGGTATTTGCCAATAACCATTCTCTGTACCTGGACAGTTCCTTCAAAGATCTGCATGATCTTGGCATCACGCATGTATTTTTCTACCGGATATTCCTTGGTGTAGCCATATCCGCCATAAACCTGTACGGCATCGGTGGAGACTTTCATGGCAGTGTCAGCGCCATACATTTTGGCCATATTGGAAACCATTTTGAAAGGCAAATCGTTGTCCTGCAGCCAGGCGGCTTTTTGATAGAGCAGGCGAGCCGTTTCAACCGCCGTAGCCATATCCGCCAGCATAAAGGAAATAGCCTGGAAGGTAGCAATCGGTTTGCCGAACTGTTGTCTTTCATTGGCATAAGTGAGCGCTGCCTTCAGGGCAGAGGTGGCAATGCCAGTGGCCATAGCGGCTACAGCAGTACGGGAAAGATCCAACGTCTCCATCAAAATGGGGGTAGCTTTGCCTTCGGCGCCCAGCATCATCCAAGCGGGGACTCTTACATCTTCAAAGATGACCTGGGTGGTACTGGTGCTGCGGATGCCCATCTTGTCTTCTTTCGGTCCGATGGAAACGCCGGGGAAGTCTCTGTCGACCATGAAAGCACATAAACCTTTGTTGCCCAATTTTTTATCCAGGGTGGCAAATACGGAGAAGTTCTTGGCAAAACCACCATTGGTGATAAACTGTTTGGTGCCGTTGAGGATATAGTCGTTGCCATCTTTTACACATTTGCAGGACATGCCCAGCGCATCAGAACCAGCGCCTGGTTCGGTTAAGCAAAATCCGCATACCGCGCCTTCCAGCATCCGGCCATACCACCATTTTTTCTGTTCATCATTGGCCGAAACCCAGATCGGATCAGAAGCCAGCAGGGAAGAAGCTACGATCATGGTTCCCAGACCGGCATCACCTTGGGAAACTTCATCAACGACCAGGTATTTGGATAACCAATCCAGACCATCTCCGCCGTATTCTGCCGGGATACCGATGGTCATCAGCCCTAGATCCTGCATCTTGGCAACGGTATCAAAGGGAACTGCATCTGCTTTATCCCATTCGATGGCATAGGGAGCTATTTCATTGGCGGCAAAATCGGCTGCCATTTGTCTGATCATTTCTTGTTCTTCAGTTAAACGAAAATCCATTGTATATACCTCCTCAATTTATGATAAAATTAAAGCAATTATTTCGGGATTCGGAGCGCCGGGTCAAAATGAATTGTTGTAATGGCCCGCCAACCATACATCAATGCTTGACTCCGGCAACTCCATATTTTAAGGGAAAGGGTCTACCAATATAAGGTTATATGCCTGGCATCCGGATATTTATATATCACGTGTCCACAGGGATGCCATGGCCGGGCCGGTTCCTACGCAAAGTGATGCTCCGCCGAGAGTTGCGCCCATTTTTTCCATTTCATAGTACATCGAAATGATCAATCTCAGACCGGTCATACCTACCGGATGTCCCAGTGCAATACCTGATCCATTGCGATTACATTTTTCCATATCAATGGTCATATCATAGTTTTGCTTCAGGCGACGGTCTACGCCCAGGAACTGTGAGGCAAACGCTTCGTTGATTTCCCAATAGTCAACATCCGTGAATTTCTTGCCAGCCAGTCTTAAGGCCTTGGGAATTGCTTCGGCAGGGCCAATTCCCATAATTTCCGGTTCAACCCCGCAAGCAGTGATGGTAACCATTTTCAGCATAGGAGTGATACCAAGTTCTTTGGCTTTCTGCTTAGTCATCACGATTACCGCAGCCGCACCATCGTTGATTCCGGATGCATTGGCGGCGGTGGTTACACCGTCTTTCTTGAAGATGGGAGTAAGTTTACCGACGCTTTCCATGCTGGCGCCTCTGATCATATGTTCGTCGGTGTCGAACATAATACTACCTTTTTTAGATTTAATTTCAACTGGAATTTTTTCCGCATCGAATTTGCCGTTGTCGGTTGCTGCAACCGCACGACCATGGCTGATTACGGCTAATTCGTCACATTCTGTACGGGTAATATTGTAGAGTTCAGCTACGTTTTCTGAGGTTACACCCATCAGTCCGCCTACCAGTGAATCAAACAGGGCATCATAATGCAGCGCATCAAGTACCTTGCCTTCGCCTAATCTGTAGCCACTGCGGGCTTTGGGCAGCATATAAGGAACATTGGTCATGCTTTCCATGCCAACCACCAAACTGATGTCGGTTTTACCTAAGGCAACATTGTTACAGGCAATTTCCAGCGCTCTCATACCGGAGGTGCAATTCTGGTTTACGGCACAGGCATTACTTTCAATGGGTAATCCTACAGCCATGGCGATTTGGCGTGAAACCATGGAACCCTGCATATGTCCATATACTTGTCCCACTACGATTTCGTCAATGATATTGGCTGGTATGCCAGCTCGTTTGATTGCTTCTGCAGCAACAGCAACTCCCAATTGTTTGGCGGAAACATCTTTAAAGCCACCTAAAAATTTCCCGATCGCAGTTCGACATCCGCTTACGATTACTACCTCATTCATTATATAAGTCCCCTTTCTTTATTTATTGTCATTAATGACAACCATTCCTTGAGTTGTTAAGCAATCTTGTTGGTTCGTACCCAGATCTTGGCGTTCTCAGCGGTTTTAATCAATTCATCGTGGAAGGATGGGTGCGCGATACTAATCAGTGCTTCTGCTCTTTCCCAGGTACTTTTGCCTTTTAGATTGACCGAACCAAATTCAGTGATTACGTAAGAAGTGATGGATCTGGGCACGGTAACAATTGTTCCTGGGCTTAAGCCAGGTGTTATACGCGATGCCAAGGTTCCGTCAGATTTCTTAACCGTTGAACTCAGTGCGATGATTGGTTTGCCGCCCTTGGATTTGAATGCTCCCATGATATAGTCCAATTGCCCGCCGGTGCCGGAAATCTGACGACCGGCCGATGCTTCGGAGGCGACTTGTCCGTAAAGATCCACCTCCAGACAGTTATTGATGGCCATCACGTTATCATTCTGGGCAATAATATGAGGATCATTGCAGTAATGCACCGGGTAACTGGCGCAAACCGGGTTGTGATCAAGGAAGTCATAGAGCTTGTCTGAGCCCATGGCAAAGGTATATACCATTTTGCCTTTATCCAGCGTTTTTCTGGAGCCGGTTATTTTTCCGGCATTATACATATCAACAAAGGAATCACATAGCATCTCCGTATGCACGCCCAGATCTTTCAGATCTGATTCAGCGATCAGTGCACCGACCGTATTGGGCATGGCACCTATCCCCAGCTGTACGCAGGCCCCGTCACACATCAACTCCATCACATGCCCGGCAATCGCCCGATCTGTATCAGTAACCGGTAATTCAGGCAGACTGGTCAATTTGGGGTTGGTTTGGCTTTCTACGATATAGTCAACCTGGGAAATGTGAATCGATTCTCCCATTCCACCAAGGCAAACCGGAGCAGAGGTGTTGACTTCAACGACCAGCTTTTTCGCTTTTCTGGTGGTATAAAAGGCCATGGAGTTGGAGGTACTAAAATTAAAGAAACCGTTTTTATCCATCGATGTAACCGGTTGAAAGCTTACATCAACATCCAGGAAATCTTCGTAAAGAGCACCGGCTTCATGATAAGTGAAGGGTATATAATTACATAGATTCATATCCATCAGCTTGCGGGAAGTTCCGGAAAAATGCCAATCATTCATAATGAAATGTTCACGATTGGGATCAACTTTGCAAACTTCCGGCAGCCAGCTCATGGTGGTAACACGAATTACGTTTGGCCAGGGCAGCATCGCAATCCTTGGGCTGCATGACAAATTCGCCATACTGCAGCCAGTCGCCTGATTTAACTAGTTTGGCTGCATCTTCTGCGGTAATTGTTTTATTCTTATATTCGGCTGAATAATCCATTTTATGCTCACTTCCTCTGTTTTCGATAAATCTTCAATCGTTTACTGGCTGGCCGCGTTTTACCATTCTTAGCGAGCCTTAAAATCAGGTTTGCGTTTCTCTACAAAAGCTTTCATGCCTTCCTTTTGGTCTTCGGTAGCAAAACACATTCCAAATAAATCAGCTTCGATCTGCATGGCCGTATCCAAATCAACCTGCATACCCTTGTTGATGGCGGTTTTGGAGTTGGCCACCGCCAACGGTGCCTGTTGAGCGATTTTGGCTGCCAGTTTTTTGGCTTCGGTCATCAACTCGGCGGCCTGGTACACATGATTGACCAGCCCCACCCGATAAGCGTCATAGGCTTTCAGGTTGGAAGAACTGAAGATCAATTCTTTGGCCAAACCTTCACCAATCAAACGAGGAAGGCGTTGCGTTCCGCCATAACCGGGGGTAACACCCAGGGCAACTTCCGGTTGGCCAAAGACGGCATTTTCTGAAGCCAATCTAATATCGCAGGAGAGCGCCAATTCACAGCCTCCGCCCAAAGCAAATCCATTTACCGCAGCGATGACGGGTTTTTCCATCAGCTCAATGGCACGGAAAACCTGCTGGCCCAACTGGGCAAAACCACGGCCTTCACGAACATTGAAATCTTTCATATAAGCGATATCTGCGCCCGCAACAAAAGCTTTCTCGCCGCTGCCGGTAATAATCAGAACTTTTATGGCCGGATCATTACTGACTTCTTCAACCGCTGCCCGAATATCCAGTAAGGTATCTTTGTTTAAAGCATTAAGTGCCTTGGGCCGATTGATGGTCAAAACTGCCAGATCATTTTCTTTTTCGAGGATTACATTTTCATAAGCCATTTTTTTGTCCCCCTGTCCGTTAGCTTCAGGTTCATTGTCAACCTGAATTTAGTATTGGAAGAAACCCCGTCCGGTTTTGCGTCCCAGCCAGCCGGCCCGTACATGCTGTTTCAGCAAGGTGGAAGGACGATATTTGGGGTCGCCGGTCTCGTTGTACAAAGTATTTAGAACCGCCAGGGAAATATCAGCTCCGACCAGGTCGCAGAGCGCAAAAGGACCCATTGGCCAGTTGGCTCCGAGCTTCATGGCGGTATCGATATCTTCGGCAGTGGCCAGTTTTTCAAATAAGATTCCGCAGGCTTCGTTCATGCCGGGAACCAGGATACGATTGACGACAAAGCCGGGACCTTCTAAAACTTTGATGGGGGTTTTGCCGATCGCTTTGGATAATTCCATTACCACTTCAATGGTTTCATCCGAAGTCTGCAATGCGGGGATGACTTCAATCAATTTCATGACATTGGCCGGATTGAAGAAATGCATACCAGCTATTTTGTCAGCTCTCTTGGTGATGGCAGCAATTTCTGTGATCGAAAGAGACGAGGTGTTGGTGGCGATGATTACATCTGGTTTAAGCAGCGCATCCAGACGGGTATAGACATCTTTTTTAACATCCATGTTTTCGAATACGCATTCAATGACAAAATCAGATGCACCCAGGTCGTCAAAGTTTCCGGTTGGTATGATTTTGCTGACCACCGCGTCTTTGGTTCCGGCGGGTGCCTTGCCTTTTTCTTCTAATTTGGCCAGGCTTTTGCCGATGGTGGCCACGGCCTTGTCACAAAACTCCTGTTTAATATCGTAGAGAATTACTTCATAACCAGACTGTGCCAGTGCCCATGCAATTCCCTGTCCCATTGTTCCTGCACCCAATAATCCTACTTTTTTAATTGCCATTATGATTACCTCCTTCAAAATATATATAATGAAACGAATCTCTGCAGTTGATCACTTTTCTTCCGGCAACCCTCCCTGCCAGCAATTTCTCTTCTTTGATTCTGGTAATTATATAGAGCAAGTATTGTGCCAAAAATAACAAAGAAGAAAAAAAGCATGGGAAAGCTTGATATAATGGGGTTGGATAGCAATGGCGAAATCCGACATAAAATCTATCAACTATTACAATATGGGAATGTAATTGGTGGAGGTTATTTCCGCAGATGAGAATGATATAAAAGAAAAGCTGGTAAATGGGGGATTGGAGGGTTGCTTTGCAAAACAGGAGAGTACTATCCCAAAAGTACAAATTAGGCTGTTTTGCGTGGAACAGTTATGTGACAAACGAAAAAAGGAACATTATAAAACTGCTGCCAGTTTCATAATGTTCCTGTCGGAACAGAGGTTCATATCCGGATTGAGTTAGCCAAGATTGTATTTACTGAGTTTCCGGTACAGTGCTGAGGTGTGCATGCCCAGTAGTTTGGCTGTTTGTGTTTTGTTGTCATGGGTTTTTTCCAAGGCTTTAATGATTATTTCTTTTTCAATTTCATCCATTTTTTCCGCTAATGATTGGGATTCATTAACATCAATCGAAGAATGGACCGATTGGTTGTTATTAAGTGACGGAAAATCTGCCGGCTGAATGCTGTCATGGAAATTCATATGGGCAAGATTAATAGCCCTTTCCAGCAGGTTTTCCAACTCCCGTATATTACCCGGCCAGGAGTAATTACGCAGCAGATCCATGGCGTCAGAGGAAATACTTTCCACCGAAGTGCCTAACCTTTTATTCAGCCTGATCATGAGATTCGAAACCAGAATGGGCAGATCATCCATACGTTTACGCAATGGTGGGATTTTTAACTGCACAACATTTAAACGGTAATAAAGATCATCACGAAATTCATGCTTGGCTACCATCTCCTCCAGATTACGATTGGTGGCGGCGATGATTCTGGCATTGATTTGAATAGGAGTCGTTCCTCCGACCCTTTCGACCACTCTCTCCTGGAGTACCGATAGTAGTTTGGTCTGCATATTCATCGGCATATCGCCAATTTCATCCAGAAAAATGGTTCCTCCGTTGGCCAGTTCAAATTTACCGGGTTTACCGCCTTTTTTTGCCCCTGTAAAAGCACCTTCGGCGTAACCGAAAAGCTCGGATTCCAATAGGTTTTCCGGCAAGGCGGCACAGTTTATGCGGATAAAAGGCCCGGTATTTCTAGGGCTGGCATTGTGAATGGCCTGGGCAAACAATTCCTTGCCGGTGCCGCTTTCGCCAGTGATCAGCAAGGTGGAAGAAGTTTGGGAGAATTGCTGGGCCATGGTCACGATATTTAAAAAGTCTATGTTTCGGCCGATCAAGTTATTAAAATACCAGCGGGCGTTATAAATCGAACAAACCGCATCCTTATAGATGTTCAGTTCCTGTTGGGTGTCCTGTAATCTTTGAATCAGGTATTTTACTTCCGACATATCCATAATAACGGTATGGGCAATAGCCCCGATGATTTGCCCGTCTTTCTTGATCGGCATGCGATCAACGATGATCTCCCGACCGGGGGCAATCGTCCAGATGTCAGTCTTGTCGGTTCTGCCGGAAGCTAATATTTCCATGAGTTTGGAGTTGGGGATCACATCCAGGATATATCTGCCGATTACATTCAAACCATTGAGATGAAGGGCCTCCATCAGGGTTTTGTTCATAGAGGTAATGATTCCCTGGCAATCGACCGTTACATAGCCGGTATGGGGGTTTTCAATCAGCCCTTCAAAGAGCAGATCATCGGTTTCCTGTAATTTTTCCATTAAAAATTGATGCACCGAAGTATCCAGAACCAAGGTGTGTCCAATCGCTCCCACAATTTTGCCATTATGTTTGATGGGCAGACGGTTGACCAGCATGCTTTGCCCATTGACAGACCAAACATCGACCGTATCAATTTTCTCTGTTTTTACGATTTCGGGGAGCCTTGAATGGGGAGTAATCTTGATGATGGGCTGACCGATGACTTCTTTCCTTCTTTTACCGATGATATTGAGATAGGTTTGATTGATATGAGTAATAATACCGTATCGGTCGATGATAATATATCCCATGGAGGGACTATCGATCAATTCATTAATCACGATGTCGAGTTCCGGTGCCGGTCCGGGCGCATTAAAGCGGTTGACCAGGTCCTGGGCAGTCAAGATATCCATAAACAGACTGCTGCAAACGGCGCCAACGATTTCCCCGTCTTTAACAATTGGGACCCTGGTAACGACGGTTTTATGACCGTTTACCCATAGAACATCGGCATCATCGATTCGTCCGGTTTTTAAGACCTCGGGTAGTTTTCCGTCGGGAATGACGTCAAGAATATATTTTCCCAAGGCCTGATCCTCGGTAATATCCAAAAGACGCAACAATGTCTGACTGATACTGATCAGTTTTCCTTCTGCGTTGACGACAACAAAAAACATATGGGGGTTTTCGATCATGGCATCCATTACGTGGGAAAGCTCGAAATAAACTGTGTTAGGCAAAGTAATTTACCTCCCGAACGATACCGTCAAATTTCTACATTAATAATAAATATATTTTAATACTGAAACATTTCCGCTTGATTGTCAATGAATAAGATAAATATTTCACAAATAATATTAATCTCTTATGGACAGTTTTTCCAGTAGCAGGTTTCTGTTTATGGTATGATACATTCCAGGGATTTTGTTTACATGCTTTAATATGATAGTATAGATTTGTAAAAGACCAGAAGTATTTGTTATTTGAGGTATATCATGCATATTAAGGGTCGGGCCAAACTCGACAGACGCACCAAGAATCTAGTGACCAGACTTTGTAAAGGCGACATAGCCATCATCTGTCACGATGATATTGATGAAGTCGCCGCTAATAATTTGATCGACATTAAGCCCCAACTGATCATCAATACTCAGCCTTCCATAACCGGCCGTTATCCGGCCCGCGGAGCGCTGAAAATATTGAAAGCCGGTATTCCAATCCTGGATGAAGTTCCCGATCAGATTTTTGACAACATTAAGGAAGGCAACTGGTTGGAGATTGATGACCATAAAATCTTGTCGGGCAAGCTACTGCTGGCGGAAGGCAAGCTGCTTACGCTCGACGATGTGCAAGCCAAGCTTGATGAAGCCAATCAAAACTTTGGTCAGCAATTGGATGATTTTGTTGATAATACCTTGGAGTATGCCAAAAAAGAAAAGGATATTCTGTTGGGCAATCTGCAGGTACCCGATATACGAACTCCCATACTTGGACACCACGTATTGATTGTGGTGCGGGGCAGCAGTTATAAAGAAGATTTGCGGGCAATCAGCACCTATATTCAAGAGCAAAAACCCGTGTTGATCGGGGTCGACGGCGGAGCTGATGCCCTGCTGGAATTTCATCTGCAGCCGGATATCATCGTGGGCGATATGGACAGCGTTTCTGACCAGGCCTTGCAGTCGGGTGCCGAAATCATCGTACATGCTTATGCCAATGGCAAGGCTCCGGGTCTGGAGAGGGTGCAGTCCATGGGAATTGATCCGGTGATTTTCCCGGTGACCGGTACCAGTGAAGATGCGGCTATGCTGCTGGCCTGGGAATATGGAGCCAGATTGATCGTGGCGGTTGGTACGCACTCCAATATGGTCGACTTTCTGGAGAAAGGCCGTAAAGGCATGGCCAGTACTTTTTTGGTCAGGATGAAGGTGGGCTCCATTTTAGTCGATGCCCGGGGCGTCAGTCAGTTATATCAGCAAAATTTGCATCGCCGGTATTTTGCCGAGTTGTTCCTGGCCGCGCTGGTTCCCATTGCCATTTTGTTGTGGGTATCTCCTGCCACCAAACCTTTTTTTAGTTTGTTATGGCTGCAACTAAAACTTCTTTTTAACTAAGATCTGAATGGTTTTTATAAATAATGTAATAATTAAAACGGTGGGATGAAAATGGTTGATTTAAGATATCATATCGTATCAATTGTGGCGGTTTTTATTGCGCTGGGAATGGGAATCCTGATTGGCAGTACGATTGTCGGCAATGATGTCATGGTTGCCCAGCAGCAGAAATTAATCAACAGCCTGGAGCGGCAGTTTGCTGATCTGCGCGAGCATGAAAGCTCATTGATGGCGGAAGATGTTAAGAAGAGCAAGATGATCACCAATTACGAAAATTTTGCCCAGAGTATGCTGGTGCCGCTCGTAACTGACCAATTAAAGGGCCGTAACCTGGCGGTGGTGGTTTCCGGCAATCAGGCCATGCCCAGCGGAATCATCAATACACTTAGCCTGGCGGGGGCTAACATTAACAACCAAGCGATGGTGCTGGAAAATATTAATATGAAAGACAGTACCTTACGGGTCAGGCTGACCGATTACTTTGCGCTGGGTCATTCCGCTACCTCGGATGTTTTAAGACAGCAAGTTGCTCAATCGCTGGCCCTGCTGGTTACCAATCAAGCAGACCCTGCCTTGAATGTTTTTTTGCAAGAAAACAATTTGATTAAAATGAATTATAGCAATAACAATCCCATTGATACAGTGATCCTGATTGGAGGCAGTGATACTTTGGGACAATCATATCCTGAGGGCTTTGACAGTATGCTGATTAAAACGCTGTTGGAAAACGGAATTGGGGTGATCGGCGCGGAAAGTTCCCAAGTCAAATTATCTTATATGAAATATTATCAAAAATTCAATATCAGTACAGTCGACAATATCGATATGAGTGTGGGGCAGATTTCGATGGTGCTGGCGCTGGACGGTCAGCCGGGCAATTACGGTATTAAAAACTATGCTACTGTATTTATGCCGGTATTGCCGGAGGAATTTACAAGGAGACCATAATTTGAAAACAATCACGGTGGTTATCCCTGCATATAATGAAGAGGAACGGATCGCTGCAACCATCCGGGCTATCAAAAGTATGTCCGTACAAACAGAGATCATGGTCGTCAATGACGGCTCTGCGGATGAGACTTCCCGAAAGGCTCGTGAGCAGGGGGCTAAAGTGCTGGATCTCAAACCCAACCGCGGCAAAGGAGGGGCCATGAATGCGGCTGTTCCTTTACTGGATACAGATATTATTGCCTTTGTTGACGGGGATCTGGGCGACAGTGCGGCCCAAGCCTATAAAATTATCGAGCCGGTAATGGACGGTCAATGTGATTTGTGTATAGCTGCCTTTCCGCCCCCCACTAAAAAAGGTGGATTTGGGTTGGTCAAAGGCACGGCTGCCCGGGCTATCAGGAAAGCCGGCAAGATTGAAGTGACCGCTCCTTTAAGCGGCCAAAGGGCCATGACCCGGGAAGTCTTACAGGCGGTGACACCTTTTGAAGAAGCTTACGGGGTTGAGCTGGGGATGACCATCAAAGCCTTGCGCCAGGGGTTTCGTATAATGGAAGTACCCACCACCATGAGCCACCATGAAACCGGCCGGGATTGGCGTGGTTTTATCCATCGCGGCAAGCAGTTCTTGGATGTGCTGCGTGTGATTCAAAAGGAAACGAGGGGGAGCAGGTAATGGAGACTGCGCTTATTGCTATCGGAGTCGGGCTGGGAGGGGCACTCGCTGAAGGGTTGCTTCTCTTTTTCCTTTTGCCAATGCTAAAAGAAACCGGAGCGGTAAGAAAGAATTATCAGGGCATCGATATTCCGGTCAGCGCTGGCTTGACTTTTCCCCTGGCGGTAATGCTGGTCTTTTTGGTTTATTATTTGCTGGGTCAGGGGCAGAATAATGATCAGTTCTTCCTGCTGGGGTTAATGACCATATCGTTATTGGGTTTTATTGATGATATGCTGGGTCAACGGGATACTTTGGGATTCAGAGGACACTTCGGAGCATTGTTTCACGGACGGCTGACGACTGGCGGACTGAAAGCGCTGGGGGGAGGCGTGGTGGCTTTTTTCATTGCGGTTACGCTGGGCGGAGCGTGGTGGAATGTGGTTTTAAACACGCTGCTTATGGCCTTGTTTACCAATATGATGAATCTGCTCGATCTGCGACCGGGCCGGGCAGTTAAGGGTTATTTGTTCTTTTTGCTTTTTATCATAGCTTTTGCCTTGGTGCAAGTCGATTATCTGCTGCTGATTCCATTGCTGGGGGCGGTTCTCTGCTATCTCCCTGTTGATGTCAAGGCTCGGGCCATGATGGGAGATGCCGGTTCCAACGTGCTGGGTCTGGCCCTGGGCATGTATGCGGCGGCGTGGTTGTCACTGCCAGTACGGTTGGGATTTTTACTTTTTCTCGTGGCTATGCATATCTATACCGAAAAATATTCTCTGACTGCTGCCATTGAAAACAATCGATTACTGAAAGCAATCGATCAATTAGGAAGAGGTGAAACAAATGGTTAATGAAGAACGACTGGTCAAACATTTTATGAAAATGGTTGAAATAAGTTCTCCTTCGGGAGAAGAAGCCGCTTTTCGTGATTATTTAAGGCAATATTTCAATGAGCGCGGCGCGGTCTGTATGGAGGATCAGGCGGGAGCAATGCTGGAAGGGAATTCGGGCAATCTATTGATCAAAATAGCGGGCACGGCAGATGTCAAGCCGCTCATGTTCCTTACTCATATGGATACCGTTTTTCCCGGCGGCGACATCAAGGCGGAACTGGGCAATGACGGCATCATTCGTAGTGCCGGTAAAACCATTCTGGCTTCTGACGATAAAGCCGGTGTAGCTGCCATTTTGGAAGCTTATGAAACACTGCGCGAGAATCATTTGGATTATCCTCCGCTGGAACTGCTGTTTACGGTTAGTGAAGAACAGGGACTGCTGGGTGCCAAACAGTTTGATTACTCTTGCCTGAAAGCAGAGATCGCTTATGCACTGGATAGCGGAGGAGCGCCCGGCACGATCGTGGTCAAATCACCCTGCCAAAACGAAATATCCTACACCGTGCAGGGCAAGGCCGCTCATGCCGGCATCAACCCTGAAGACGGCATCAATGCCATTCAGATAATGGCCAAAGCACTGGCCATTATGCCCTGCGGGAGGCTAAACCCAACGACTACCTGCAACTTTGGCATTATCAAAGGCGGGCAGGCCCGCAATATAGTGGCGGAAAGCTGCTATGTCAAAGGTGAAGCCCGCAGTCATTCGCGGGCGGAATTGGATCAATTGACCGAAGAACTGACCGGCACGTTTAAGCAAGTCGTCAAAGAAAACGGCGGAGAGCCAGAAGTAGTGGTGAAATTTCTTTATCCGGAAATCAGTTTGGACGAAGACGAAAAAGTGGTGGCACTGGCCAAAAAGGCCGCGCAAAAACTGGGCCTTGCGGTTGATTTGATCAGCACCGGAGGCGGCAGCGATGCGGCCATCGTCAACGGCAATAATATTCGTTGTGCCAATTTGGGCACGGGGATGAGCAATGTCCATACCAGTGAAGAGTATATCAGCCAGCAAGATTTGGTGAATGACGCAGAATGGGTTTTAGCGATCATCCAGCAATATCTGGCGGATATCGAATAGGGGGCAAACATGATTCAAAGCAAGCGAGCCATGATCATGAAAGAAATCTTTTCCCGCCCCGGCATCAAAGGCTTTTTGGCCGAGGTGGAGGGACGGGAGGAAAAATGTATTGCCTATTCTGCCTTGTCAGAAGAAATTTTGCCCGGAGACGAGGTGCTGCTCAATACCACCGCTATGGCTTTGTCACTGGGCAGCGGAGGGTATCACTATATTATCAGCAAAGTCAGTCCTGCTGGACGTGAGCTCGCGGCCGGCGGACATATCATGAAACTACGCTATACACCTATGCAAATAAAAGTATTGGCAGTCGAAGAAGAGGACAGCCCCTGGCATGAGACCATGCGGGAGGCTGAAAGTCTGGACGGCATTCCAGTGCTGGTGGCCACCCTTCATTCCATGCTGGCGCCGTTGTGCGTAAGTATGGCGGAACAGGCCAAGCTGCGGGTAGCCTATGTAATGACCGATGGGGCAGCCCTACCCATGGCCTTCAGCCAAAACGTGCAATGGCTCAAAGAACGGGGATTATTGGTCGGAACTGTGACCTGCGGCCATGCCTTCGGCGGCGATTTGGAGGCGGTCAATATCTATTCGGCCCTGTTGGCGGCCCGCCATGTCCTGAAAGCGGAGGTAATCATCGTCAGTATGGGACCGGGTATTGTAGGTACAGGAACCAAATGGGGATTTACCGGCACCGAACAGGGCGACATCCTCAATGCAGTCGATACCCTGGCCGGGGTACCGATCGCCGTACCGCGCATCAGTTTCGCCGATGCCCGGGAACGCCATCGCGGCCTCAGTCACCACAGCTTGACGGTTTTAAACCGCATATGCAAAGTGCCGGTGCTGGTGCCGCTGCCAATATTGGCCGACCCACAGAGTGAATTGATTAGGGAGCAACTAGCGGACTCACAACTGCTGAATAAACACCGGATTTGTATGGAAAACGCCTCGGCCAGTCTGCAAGTCATGCAAAACTGCGGTTTAAAAATGACCACCATGGGACGGGGAATCGAGCAAGATCAGGAGTTCTTTTTAAGTCTGGGCGCCGCCGCTTTGACAGCGATCCGGCTGGCGCAAGGCCAGTCACTGCATTATCTGCGCCAGACAAGTGAAGCGTCACCTGAGCCTTGCTTATCCTAATCATTGCCTTTAGTAATCTTCAATGCAGATGCAGGCTGATGAATTCCGCCAGGGTCATTTGGGGTGGCCAAGCGGCCAGAAAGCCTGCCAGATCTTTGACCTGACCGTAAAAACAGACCACATTTTTTTCAATCATTATTTCCATGATATACATCACCTCGTCCATAAGATATGCAACCAATGGGAAAATATACCTGGAGGCGAAAAGATGGATTTTAAAGAAGAAACCATAAGCAGCAAGGAGATCTTCAAAGGCAAAATCGTCCAACTGAGAGTTGATACCGTACGTTTGCCCAATTCCCGGGAAAGCACCCGGGAGATCGTGGAGCATGCCGGTGCAGTGGCCATCATTGCGCTGGATGATGATGAAAATATCATTATGGTCAGGCAATACCGCAAACCGGTCGAGCAAGTGCTGCTGGAGATCCCCGCCGGAACCCTGGAAGCGGGGGAGGATCCGCTGGAATGTGCACAGCGTGAATTGCGGGAGGAAACCGGCTTGAGTGCCGATCACTGGCAAAAGGTATTGTCCTATTTCAGTGCGCCCGGTTTTTGCAATGAACAGCTGCACCTTTATTTGGCCAGGGGCTTGTATGAGGGGCAGGATGATACCGATGAGGATGAATTTGTAGAAGCCGTTCGGTTGCCTTTGTCTAAAGCGTATCCGATGATTTTTTCCGGTGAAATTAAAGATGGCAAAAGCATTATCGGTCTGCAGTATGCTCTCCAGAATGGAAACGAGCAGAATAAGGGTTGGTAATAATCATAATCAGCCGACAGGCGAATTGGCAAGCCCAATGTATACAATTGCCTATGGCATTGCCGGAAGCCAAAGCAAATCGATATTTCCTGAGTAAAAGCAATTAAGCAACAGTTCCGAATGCCGTATAGTACAAAAGATGAATAAAACTGCAAAAGGAGAAGCAGGAATGGAAAAGATGCGCAGGATAATCGTTGACAGTGATGCCAGCGGCGCCCAGCAAGCGGCTCGGGCCGGGATGCTGGTCATGATTGTCGATGTCATTGATATGTCCACCACCCTGGAAAGCGCTCTCGATGCAGGGGCAGCTGCAATTTTCGGGGCCAGCCCTGATTTCACCCGCGCTCCGGTCAAAGTCATGCCCGAAGAGATCGGTCGCCAGGCAGCCCGCCAGGCCCGGGAGGCCGGCCTGGGTATCATTGTAGTAGCCGAGCCTCGGGTTGGAAGTGACGAAGAACGCCTGGCACGCTGCCAAAAGTTGATGAAAGGCATCGAGAGTGAAAGAGGCCTGGTGGAAGCCGTCATTCCCAATATTGGGGCAGAAACCCCTAAGCTGGCGGTGTTTAAGGATAAAATCGTGGTAGCCGTGTCTGATACTGGCGGAGTGGCCTATGATGCAGCTTATACAGAGAAGGGACGGGTGCTGACCGGCACCGTTGCTCGTACTTACAGTCAGAAGGGAATTGAGCCGGCGCTGACGGCGGTGCGTCGTGCCAGGAGTATGTTCACCGCCCAGGATCAAGGACTGGCCATTATTGCGGCCAGCCGCAACTCCCTGGAAGACGTGTTGGCTGCCCAGTTTATCGCCAACCTGTTTTTGCAGGAGTAGATTTAATGATTTACTTCAAGTCATTATGCAAGATTCTCTATTAACTGTTCTTTTTAAAAAATGAGGTAATTAGAACATATCCAAAAATAATTTGAGATGCTACTATTTTGCCTGATTCAATATGAACAATATAGGAAGATATAAAATTTGTTATAAAAGGAACATTAATTCCATAATAAAATAAGTTGCTACATGCATACGGACGGCTTTGCC
>CAZACF010000010.1:27146-27376 GCA_964483565.1 uncultured Syntrophomonas sp.
TTATCGCCAACCTGTTTTTGCAGGAGTAGATTTAATGATTTACTTCAAGTCATTTGATTACTTTCGTCTAACCATTTATAGATACCGGGATATTTTAATTCGGATAAATAAGAGATGGTTCTTTGATTTCCTTGCATTGTGTTTGCATCTATGAAGAGGATACCATGTTCTTTCGTTCTTGAATCGTGCTACTTGAGGCCAGATTTTTTTTTGAGCCAGTCAATCTTATA
>CAZACF010000011.1:0-8781 GCA_964483565.1 uncultured Syntrophomonas sp.
AAAACGAGGGAAATCGCGAGGTTTCTCGAGAAATTGACTTGAAGAGGAAAAAGGGGTAGTTAGTTCTTCCTTCTAATGCAGGAGTTATGCTTTCTGAATAGAATTTTGTCTTAAAGATATTATATAGAGCTTAACGGTAATATGGCTGGTTAGAAAGGATGGGCTCAATATGAAGGTGCAGCTTAAAAGTGATTTTAACGACTATTACGACCACTGCTTCGATTTAGAGGGGATCCTTTTTGAAAGATACTCCAGACAGGGCAGAGGGAGAAGGGCTGCGCTTGAGTTTCTCTCAGCAATCGGAGTGAAGACACCCCCCTACGGAACGCCCCAGGAAGTTAGAAACCAAACAGACCCAAGACTTCTGGAAAGGGAACTGCTACTCCAACAGGATAGTAAATATCTGTTGAGCGTTGTGGTATATCTCGATGAAAATGCCCATCGTGGCGAGGGTAAAGTGCTTATGCCTTTATACCAGGCACTAGTGAAATACCCACATTACTTATGTTCGTTGTTTATACCGCCTTTGCCGGGCAAATCTATTTCAAGACGGTACTTGCAGGTTGGCAGAAAAGCCTTTTGGCTGCGCTATACCAGCCGGGATGATTGGCGTTCCAATTGTGGTAATGTGGAGATTGAAATGATAAAGCAGGAAGAAGACGCTTATCATCCACAGATACATTATCCGTTATTCTCGATTGATTATATAGCCAACACAGAAGAATTGCTAGCCGTAGACCTAAATGTATCACCCCAACTGAAAGGTACTGGTATAGAGGAAATACTGTCTGGACAAGAAGTGGTGCATTTGATCAGAGAGGCGATCAGCGAGTTTAAAAGCAATGTGTAAGTCAACAGGGGGACGTTCTTTTTGTTGGCTTTTCATAATCTGAAGAAAATATGACGCCATAACCAAAACGGGTTTGGCCATAACGGATAGCCGATCATGATGCATCCTTAACGAGCAAGGGATATAATTTTCAACTGACGTAGAGAAAAAGCCAACAAAAAGAACGTCCCTCTGTTGGCTCCTTGACGGTTTTTATGATAATCGCCTATAATAAGGCCGTCTGAAATGATTGATGATGGGAATAAATATTGATGGATATATTATTGATTGACCCTCCCTATTGCAGTTTAAAGGGCATCCCTACCGATGTAGGTTATAATATTGGCTTGACCAGCCTGGCTGCCTATTTGCGCCAAGAAGGTTTTGATACTGCTGTGGTCATGGGGGATTTGCTCATGGATCTGCCCTTTATGAACGCCTTGGGCTGGTTTTCCCTGAAACTGGACAAATACGCCCGGGGGCAGCGTCAATATCATGACATTGTAGACGATAAAACCCATCCCATCTGGCAAAAAATCGGCGCGATCGTGCGGGAGCATCACCCCCAAGCGGTTGGTATTGCCTACCTTACCCCCTACCGCCATGCGGTGGAAAGAGTCGCGGCTATTGTCAAAGAGGTAGACCGCAACATTATAGTAATTGCTGGAGCGGCTCATCCTACCCTGTGTCCTCATGAAGTTATGAACAACCCAGACATCGATTTTGTGGTTGGTGGGGAAGGCGAGATTCCGCTGGCGGGGATTGCTGCCCGCTTAAACCAGGATAAACCGGACTGGAGTTTGGTTCCCGGCATTTGTTACCGTGACCCGAGCGGCCAGGTAATGAGTACTCCACCCCCACCTCCGATTGCCAATCTGGATGAACTGCCTTTTGCGGCTCGGGATGCCGTCTGGGGCTGTGATTATGACCATTTCCGCGTGCACTGTCTGACCACTTCGCGAGGCTGTCCTTATACCTGTTCTTTTTGTTCGGATCGTAAGTTATGGGGCGGCAAAGTGCGGCGACGCAGTGTGGAAAATGTGATTGCAGAGTTAAAACACCTGCAACAGAATTACAAAGTTGATGTCGTAGATTTTTCCGACGGTACCTTTACCTATGATAGAAAATATGTGGAAGCTTTCTGCCGGGCGGTGATCGAAAACGATATCAACCTGAAGTGGCGTTGCACTGCACGTTATGACAATCTGGACCCTGATCTGCTTAAACTGATGAAAAGCGCTCATTGCGCAGGCTTGTATTTGGGCGCAGAATCTGGCTCTGACAGGATCCTGGGGGCTATGGATAAAAAAATCACTGCCCAACAAATCAAATCCATCAGTAAAATGGTGCGTGATGCAGGTCTGGATACAGTCACGGCAATCATCATTGGCTTTCCCGATGAGACCCGGGAGGATATTGAGGCCACCTTGGATTTAATGAGGCATCTGCAAACAGATATCTTTGATGTCAGCAGTTTCATCCCTCTGCCGGGCACTCCGGCCTGGGAGCGTGTTGCTGAAGAGGAGAAAAATAATATCGATTGGAGAAAAGTAAGCTACAAATCCTTCGATAATTATTTTTTGAAAAATGTTTCTGCCCAAGATTTCCGCCGCTATATGACAGAAGCATACAAAATCGCCGGCCGCGCTCAGCGCCGGACGGTAATTCGGATTGGCTTGCGCATGTTGAGGGAATCGGTCAGCGGCTGGTTCAAACCATAGTATTGATCTCCAATAGTATTCTCACGAAATGACTAACCGACATGGCCAAGCCATATGCTTGACTTCATGTCGGTCTTATTGTCATATCATCTTGCCCATGAATTCTCCAATGAAGAGCCAAGGCTGATGCAAGACAAGCATTGGCTAATATTTCATAATATTTTGCCAAATTATTGAGAACCGCTTATAATATCCCTATAACCTATTCTATAGTGGGGGGGATACGACATGAAGAAGGAAATATCGGGTTCCGAGCGGGTTGGTTTTCAGGTTCGTCTGATTTTTAAAAACACCCGGGCCATTGATCTGGACAAAATGGCAGAGAGCACCAGAAATTCAATGTTTGATCTTTTGCATATCCATGTCAAAACGATTGAGATCAAACGCTATGGTCTGTTAATGACTGGAAAGGGACCTCTTCAGGATATCCTGCGCATCTGCGAGAAATTTTACACCATGACCAATGAAGGCGGACTGGAAATCGTGTTGCATATTGGCGGGGAACCTACCTTCTATATGAAGGAGGGACGTATCCACAATCTGATGAAAGACGACTGCACAGATATCATTATCCCCGTATTTGATGATGCGGAACCCGATGATTCTGAATTTGAACGACTTGGATTATAAGTCATACAGAAATAAATCAGCTTTTTTATAAGGGAATCGTCGCCAAGGTTCCGCTGCAAACAACCAAAGAAATGGCTATAACTCAAGCGTCTTTAACGCTTGAGTTATTCTTTTTCACCGGCAGACAGATTAGGAGCGGGCGAGTTAATCAGACAAACGATGGCGGTTTCCAAACGATGATTCTTGATTTCAGTGACTTTGATTTGCAGGCCGTATTCTTCCAATTCAGGCGTACTGCCATCTTCAGGTATGGTGCCCAGCAATCCAAAAACAAAGCCGCCAAATGTGTCATAATCATTTTCCGGCAAATCCACCCGCAGGTTCATGGCAACTGTTTCCAATGGTGTTGTCCCGGCGATTTTCCAGGTCTGCGAATCAATCGCTTCAATCAAAGGGGGATCTTCCGGTACAGAATCATCATCTTCCAGATCTCCCACAATTTCTTCCAGCAAATCATTAATGGTAATAATACCGCTCATTCCACCGTATTCGTCCAGTACAATGGCGAAGTGGTTGCGGCTGTTTTTCATATTATGGAACAATACATCGGCCCGTACTGCCTCCGGCACGAAGTAAGCCGGGCGCAGCGTGTGTTCCAGCAGATTGTCGCGGGTCCGGTCGGCAACCCGTATGAAATCCTTTACTTTCAGGATGCCAATGATGTTGTCGGCACTTTCGTCACAAACCGGGTATACTGAGTGGCGGCTCATGAAAATGGTCTCCTCCCATTGCTGAACAGTTTCATCCAGCCACAAGACGGACACTTCAGTGCGGTGGGTCATAATATCTTCAGCAGTTTTATCATTAAATTCGAAGATATTCTGAATCATGTCTTTTTCATTATAACTGATGGCGCCCTTTTCACTGCCTTCATCTACCATCATACGGATCTCTTCTTCGGTGATCACGTCATCTTCTGCATAGGGATCGATGCCCAGCAGCTGCAGCACCAGGTTGGTGGAGTTGGTGAGCAGCCAAACCACCGGATGGAACAGTTGGGCGATAAAGTACACTGTACCTGACATGGAAAGGGCCATTTTTTCGGCATGTCTCATGGCTATGCGTTTGGGTACCAGTTCACCCAATACCAGGGTGAAATAAGACAGAATCAGGGTGATGAAAACCACTGCCAGGGTGTTTAAAGTCGACGGTGCGATGCTAACCCCAAGGCTGACCAACCAGTTGACCAGATAATCGGAAAAATTTTCGGCGGCAAAAGCGCTGGCAAAGAAACCGGCCAAAGTGATTCCTACCTGTATCGTAGAGAGAAAGCGGGCTGGTTGTTTGGTCAGTTCTTCCAGACGGATGGCGCGCTTGTCACCCATGGCCGCCATTCGGCTCATCTTGTTGTCATTCATGGAAATAACTGCAATTTCAGCGCAGGCAAAAAAGGAATTGATTAGAATCAAGGTCAGCTGCAGCAAAAGCGCCCATGTGATGTTGTTGGTTGCGTCCAAAATTATTCCTCCCCGTGTGTTAACCGACCAGCACACAGATCATTTTTTTATTAAGACATGAAAAAAAGCGCCGTCTGTTCTCAGACGGATTCGTTCATCTGCCTGGGAAAGCGTCGCGTTGTTGCACCCATTTATTAACAGCGAAAGTCTTCGTTGCGGGTAAGGTATGTCGTCCAAATTTAGCAAACTCCTTTATAAATTGGGAAAATGATACCATACAATTGCCTTGATGTCAAAGTGCCGGAATTCCTGTTCAAGAATTCTGTACCGGCGCAGCACAGAAAAATCAACTGTGATGAGAGATCGTATGGCAAACCGTTCAATTAGAATGTATATTGCGGGTTTAGTTACTTGGCAGCATCTTTATGATCTGACGGTTAAATGAAATCAGTTCGCATGCTTCTGCGTGCTGCTCTATGGTTTCCCGGATTGCCTGCAGAATAAAATCAGCTTCCGCATTACTGCTGCAAACGGCAGCAAACCCCAACACCGATCGCTGCCAAAGATCATGACAGGCGGCTTCGCCGATGGATACATTAAAACGTTTGCGGATTCTGGCCGTTATGGACTGAATATGTTTGCGCTTTTCCTTCAGCGATTCACTATAGGGCAAAAACAATTCCGCATCGCCGTATAATACATACATAGCTGACCCTCCGAAGGGTAGACCACAGTAGTAACGTGAAGCGTTGTGGTCATATGTTATAAAATCTTAGCATATCCCAGATCGGGTTACAAATCGTAACAATTAAAAGCCAATACGCGCGACTGACAGTAAAAAACAGCCCGGTGTCTGTCTGCAGTTCCGGGCTGTCTGTACCAATATATGATTGTGATAATACCTGTATGACTAATCGATCTTGTTGGTACGGGTCCAGATTTTCAGCTTGTTGGCTTCTTCCACCAGGCCGTCTCTGAATTGGGGATGAGCCAGTTCAATCAGGTTTTCCGCTCTGACCCAGATGTTTTGGGCACGCATTTTCTTGACCCCGTATTCAGTCACGATATAGTCGATCATATGACGGGTCAAAGTGGGATTGGTTCCGTATTCGAAGTTGCCGACGATGCGGGAATACAGTTCTCCGTCTTTACCTTTATGGGTGGAAGGCAGACAGACAAAACTGCGGCCACCGTTGGACCATTGTGCGCCTAGGGTATAGTCCAGCATACCGCCATTGCCGGTGATATGATTAGTACCCATGCTCTCCGCATTGACATTGCTGAACATATCGATTTGCATGGCCTGGTTGATGCTGACAAAATTATCATTGGCCGCGATTCTGCGGGGATCATTGGTATATTCAACATTATAGCTGGCCACTTGCGGATTGTTGTTCATCCAGTCATACATACGTTGGGTACCGATGGCAAAAGTGTAAACTGCTTTACCTTTGTCGATTTGTTTTCTGCGTCCGTTCATTTGTCCGGATTCAATCATGTTTACATAGCCGTCAACCAGCATTTCCGTATGCGCCCCCAGATCCTTGAGGTCGCTTTGAGCAATGCAGGCCGCCAGGGCGTTGGGCAAACCACCGATGCCCAACTGGATGCAGCAGCCATCCTGCATGTAAGGGATAATATTTTCCGCGATCTTCATCTCGGTTTCAGAAGGCCCCGGCATATTGTCAGGAGCGGCAAATATTTTTTGATCATCCGGTGCTTCAATGATGGCGTCCACTTCAGATATATGAATGCCTTCGTTCTGGCCGCCCAGGCAGCGCGGCATACTGGGTACGACCTCCACCGCCACCTTGCCCACCGCACGCATACAGGTCAAATTTTCCGAATTGGTTGGCCCGAAGTTGAAGTAGCCATGCTGATCCATAGGGCCAACCTGGATCCATCCCCAATTCTCAGGAAGGGCAGACCTGTAGTTGTGAACTTCCCCCATACTGACGAATTTTTCCACGATATGATACATGACCGGTGAATAGATGACGTTGTCATAGTAATTGCGCAAAATTCGCGTCAGTGCCGTCCAGTGCCAATCCTGGTAGAGGAAGGTATCTTTATGCTGGATAACTTCCGGAACCGGCGGTGCGGTACCAGCGCACATGATGGTGATATTCTCCAGTTCTTCATGTCTGGCCGCCAGCGCCCTGTCTAACATTTGCGGTTTGGCGTTAAAGTAACCGTACTTGACCATACTGTTAGAGGGAACGTCGGCAGCAACGATCTCCGCTGTGGTTAACTTTTCTTTGTACTCCTTTAAATAACTCATGCTTTACACCTCTCTATTATTTAATAAGTGTAATATCTAATAACATTATATAATATCCATGGCGATAATATATAGATATCTGTAATAAAATTAAAAAAATTTAATAAAAAATTTAAAAACATGATAGATCTACGTGATATTGTATCAGTAGGATAGAATAAAAGCATGTTCCTGCAGGTGTTAAAAGAGAAAGGCAAGCTGGAAGCGTTTATGAAGCTGAACATGGGATGAGATAAACTCGTTGCTATTTGATCATTTTAACGATTTACCATAAAAAAATGAAAACCCTGGACGATTTTGTAAAAGTCCAGGGTTTTCGGTGGAGAGGGGCTATTTTTTCATCTCGGCATACATTTTTCTCAGGGTGGTTTTTTCAATTTTGCCGATATAATTGTGGGGGATGGTGTCGAGGAACAGGTAACCCTCTGGAATATCCGGAATCCACCATTTCTCGATCTTACCTTCCTCAGCGAATTTTAACAGGTGATTGCGGACATCTTCCGCGGTAGCAGTCTCACCCGGCTTCAGGGCAATGCAGGCACAGGGCCGTTCATCATAGCGGGGATGGGGAACGCCAATTACGGCACATTCCAGCACCGGTTTAAACTGGCTGACGGCATCCTCCAATGTCAGGGTAGAGATCCATTCCCCGCCTGATTTAATGGCATCTTTGTTGCGGTCGGTGATCATCAGATAACCTTCCGGATCAATATAGCCGACGTCGCCGGTGTTGAGCCAGTCATTTTTCCACAGTTCACGGGTCTTATCCGGCTCATGAAAATATTCATGGGTGCACCAAGGGGTGCGTACCACTACATTGCCGACCGATTTACCGTCACGGGGAAGCTCAGTAAAGTCATCATCAACCACTTTGGCCTGGGAGAAAATCCAGGGGATGCCACTCTTGATTAAATAGGTAATTTTGTCTTCTGTCGGCAAATCCAGATGTTCCGGTTTTAGCTGTCCCAGGGTCATGGCCGGACAGGTTTCGGTCATACCATAGGCGGATTGGGTGAAGATCCCCAGTTCCCATGCTCTTTGGGCCAGTTGACGGTTGAGTTTGGCGCCGCCCAGCCCCACCCGCCAGTTGCTGAGATCATATTTTTCCGCATCGGGATGGAAGACCAGCATGTGCAGGATAGTGGTTACGCAATGGCTGAAATCGACTTTTTCCTCCGCCAGCCATCTGAGGATTTTATCGGGCTCATATTTGCCCGGGAAAACGAACTTGCTGCCCAACATAAAAGCATAATAGGGAACTGTCCAGGCTTGTACATGAAACATGGGGGTCAGCGGCATATAGACCTGATTGGCTTTAAATTCAATACCGTTCGGGTACAAACCCCAGGTCATACAGACGGAGATGGCATGCATAAAAAGCTCCCGATGGGTAAAGACGACCCCTTTGGGATTGCCGGTAGTGCCGGATGTATAACACAGGGTGGCACGGGAGTTCTCGGATATCTCAGGGAATTCATAATCGGCGGATTGTTGCTTGAGCAGGGCTTCGTATTCATAAACGTTGGGCAGAGAGGTTTGTATTTTATAATCTTTTTTATCAGACATCAGGACAAAAGCTTTGACGGTTTTGAGCTCATCCTTGAAACTCTCCACCAGCGGCAGGAAGTCTTCGTTGATAAACAGGACCACATCTTCGGCATGGTTGATGCAGTAAGCGATCTGGTCAGGGGCCATGCGAACATTGACGGTGTGAAACAGACTGCCGTAAAGCGGGATGGCCCAATGGGCTTCCAGGTAACGATAGGTATCCCATTCCAACATGCCAACCGTTTGACCAGGTTCTACTCCCAGGCTTTTCAGTGCGTTGGACAGTTGCTTGACCCGTTGGTAATGGTCAGTGTAGGTATACTCAAATTCATCCCGGTACTTCATGATTTGGTTGGGGGCGTAGATCATTCCGTA
>CAZACF010000011.1:8791-26317 GCA_964483565.1 uncultured Syntrophomonas sp.
GATAGCCGATACTTTCCAATAAAAAAACCTCCTTCGCTTCAGTGACATCACAACATTGTTTTCGAGATTACTAAAATAGTATTTACTGATCCGGGATGACAGTATGTAATTTAATTTTATACTTAACATAGACCAATAGTCAACGACTTGCGGTCTAAATAATTTTGCGATAGGTTGGGAATCAATCTGCGTGCACAAAAAAAACGGCCTGTGAGGCCGTTTTTCTTACCGAGATACAAGGGGGATTAGACCATAAAGCTGTGCACCATCATCCGCATGGCCTTGTCCATGCGCTCGATCAGATTATAGTTGCCGTCCTGCAGGCACCAATCATAAGTGATGCCGCGCGAATAGGAAACTACCATTTTTGATAGCTCATCGGCAGTCATGTCTGAGCGAATCAGTCCTTGGTCCTGACCTTCCTGAATGGCTTCACGAATAAACGAGATAAAGGCACGTTTGTCGGAAGCAAAAAAAGCATTTTCGGTGTCGATTTGCTGTTTGTAAATCTGGGTGGTATAGTTGAGGCCTTTTTCTTTCGCGTAACGGGCCTGAAACATAGGGGCATAGACGATTTTTTCAAAAATGGTGGTTTCCGGCGGCAATGAATCAAACTCCTGGCTGATGCGTTCATCCACATCATTATAGGTTTTGACAATAATGTCAGATTTCTTTTTAAAATAATGGTAAAATGAGCCTTTGGCGACGCCGGAGGCATTGCAGATGTCGTCAATGCTGGTATTGTCATAACCCTTTTCCGACAGCAGACGCACAGCCGTATCGTATATCTTCTTTTTAGTCTCAATGGCCTGCAAATCGCGGCTGGTCAATTTCTTCTTGGGCTTGATGTCGGTCATTCTTTTATCCTCGTATACTATTTTATCGGTATTCTAACATATTTTCCGCTTGGCGTCAGGTGAAGCGGTAAAAAACCTTGCCTGCGTCTATACAACAAAAGGCCGAGACTGCAGCCCCGGCCTTTTGTTTATTAATGATACCCGTATAACATCAGGATAATTGATTAGCCTTGTTTTTGTTTTTCTTCCTCCTTGAGAATCCGGCGCAGGGCTTTACCGGTCGCACTGCGGGGCAGAGAATCTCTGAACTCAACCTGGTGCGGAACCTTGTAAGCAGCCAACGATTTACGGCAAAAGTCGATTAATTCTTCCGCAGTCAGCGTTTCACCCGGATACAGCTGAACAAAAGCCTTCACCGTTTCTCCCCGGTATTCGTCGGGAATTCCGATCACCATGGCATCGGCAACTTTGGGATGTTTCAGCAGGGCCTCATCTACTTCACGAGGATAGATATTGAATCCGCCGGCAATGATCAGATCCTTGATGCGATCCACAATAAAGACATATCCATCTTCGTCCATATAGGCGATATCACCAGTGCGCAGCCAGCCGTCTTCGAAAACGGAGGCGGTCTCTTCCGGACGGTTCCAGTATTCTTTCATGACAATGGGGCCTTTAATCCAGATTTCGCCTTCTTCGCCCAGCGGCATGTCGTTTCCATCCGGCCCGACGATTCTCAAATCGATATCTATCATAGGAATACCAACACTATTCGGTTTGAAACTGTTGGCGTTGGGGGTACCCAGACCCATTGCGCAAGTTTCGCTCATTCCCCAGCCTTCACAGAAATTGAAATCCTTGGCCCGGCACTTCTGAATTAAAGGCAGCGGCGCAGGTGCAGCGCCGGATCCGCAGTAGCCAATTTTTCGGTGCCAATCAATTTCATCCACCCGGGGACTGTAGAAAAGAGCTTGAAGCATAGTGGGAACGCAGGGGAAGTACGAAATATGTTCAAATGCGTTCAGAGTATTAAAGACTTCGTCGGTATCCCATCTGGGCAGAATTACGATCGTGCCGCACTGGAAGGTGGGATAGAGAATCCCGCAAGATTCCCCATAGATATGTGAATAAGGCAGGATGCTCAGCGTCCGGCGGCGATCATAGGTCTGGTTGTCAACAAAATCCGAACACCAGCGGTTAACGATAAAGGCGGTGGCCACCAAGTTATACTGAGTCAGGACAGCTCCTTTGGGAGCGCCGGTGGTTCCTCCGGTAAACTGAATAACGGCCGGATCGTCAGGTTTGATGTCAACCAGAGGAGGGGCCCATATTTTATCGGTTTCCAGCACATCGCTGAAATGCAGCTCGCCTTCTGCCAGCCCCAGATCGGCGGCTGTGCTTTTGGGAGTGCCGGCCATAAAATCAAATAGTTTAGTAACAAAGATGGTTTTAATAGGGTTGGCAATTTCCTGGTTAAGCACCCTGACCAGAGGCAGGATGGCATCATAAACAAAGACTGCTTTCATGGTGGTGTCGTCAAACAGGAAACGCAGTTCGTCTTTGGTGTACAGAACATTCAGGTTCACTACAATTCCGCCAGCCATCAGGATGGCCCAAAAAGCAATAATACCTTGCGGGCAGTTGGGCATCAGCATGCCTACCCGATCGCCCTTTTCAACCCCGTTTTCCACCAGCACATTGGCCAGTCGGGTTACTTTTAGGTAGAGGTCATTGTAGGTAATCTCAGCGCCATAGAACCAGGTAGCTACCTTGTCGGGCTTGTACACACTGGAGTTTCTTAAAACAGCATACGCAGGCATTTTAGGGTAGTTAATCGAATAAGGAGTTTTCCATTCAAATTTTTCACGCCAAAAATGGGTTTCATAAACTGACGACATCAAATCACCCTTTCAAAATATTATTGTTATGGTACAGCTTAATTTGGTTGGCGTTGGGCTTATACCTAGTTTAGGGAGAAACGACCACAAATGCAACAATATTCTGAATATTCGGAACGAAAATACAACTGTGTTTTTCTGTGTATTTATTCCTAATGAGAAATCGAATGATATAATGGTGCATATAGCAGTCCGCTGGGATAAGATAGCTATAAACCAGGAATTTAAAAAAACGAAGAAGGGAAAGTGACCATGGAGCTGATTTATACTGGCAAAACCAAGGATGTCTACCGGAAAGAGGACGGCAACTATCTACTCAAGTTTAAAGATGATGCCACCGGTGCGGACGGCGTATTTGACCCGGGTTCCAATACAGTGGGACTGACCATTGCAGGGGCCGGCCGGGCCGGATTGCGTCTGACCAAGCATTTTTTCGAAATATTGCAGGCGCAGGGTATTCCAACCCACTATATCGATGCCGATATTGAAGCAGCCACCATGACCGTCAAGCCCGCTGTACTCTTTGGTAAAGGTTTGGAAGTGATCTGCCGGCTCCGGGCGGTGGGTAGTTTCCTGCGCCGCTATGGCGACTATGTAGAGGATGGGCAGCAATTGGATTATTTTGTGGAGACAACCCTAAAAGACGATGTGCGTGAAGATCCGCCTATTACCGAAGATGCCCTCGACATGTTGGACATTCTCTCCAAAGCCGAGTATCAGATCCTTAAGGATTTAACCCAGCGAATCACTGCTGTGGTAAAAGCCGAGCTGGCCAAGAAGGGCATTGAACTGTATGATATCAAATTTGAGTTTGGCCGGGTCGGACCAGACCAACAAATTGTGCTGGTGGATGAGATTTCCGGCGGCAATATGAGAGCTTTTAAGGATGGCCGGCACATTCAGCCGCTCGACCTGGAAAAAATGATGCTGGAGGACTAACCATTCTCACCGATCGTCAAACCATCAAGGGGTTGCAGGTTCGCGCCTGCAACCCCTATTTTGCGCTTATTGTGACCGCTTGATGAGAAGCGTTGCCAGCGCGATGATGATGGCGATGGCAGCAGTGATGAACATGATCGGTGCACTCATCTCATTGATCTGGGCGGTATTGGTGAAAACAGCGTTTTTTAACATAATGCTGATCCCTGCCGCAACCGAACAGGCAATCGCCACCGTTAGTATCAATCGTAAAACCGGTCTTTTGTTTTCAGCGGATGGCCCGACATAAGCGTGGTTGTTAATCAACCGAAGCAGATAAATACCCGCACAAATGGTAACCATGATCATAATATTGGCAGGATACTCGATCCATCTGAAGCCAAAACCATAAAGTCCCGCATCGATCATTAACAGATACATCAGCAAAAGGAAAGTCTGGTTGCCAATGCTGTTTCTCCTTTTTACCTGCATTTCATCCAACTGGCTTTTCTGCATCATCCTCATCCTCCCAAAAAATATCATTGAGCGTCTTGCCCAGTACTTTACAAATGGCTGTACAAAGTTTGATGGTGGGGTTGTAGTCACCATTTTCGATGGCATTGATGGTCTGGCGGGTAACCCCCACTGCATCCGCAATGTCTTTTTGCGACATGTCCAACGCAGCCCGTGCCGACTTCAATTTCAAATTCTTGCCCAAGCTCCCACCTCCAACTTTGCTGCAAACCAAGTGTATCATATAAATGATAAAATGTAAAATATATATTACATTACTAAAACAAGCAAAAAAACAACCGGCGCTGATACATCTATAAAAAATGCCTTGCGCAAGCTGTTTTACAATGATATATTACCACAAATCGGTAAAAATTTAAAGACTTGTAACGTTGACGCCCGCTGTATATTCTTATGCTGGGGGGTGATATAGGTGAAGGAGATTGCAATTTTTTCGCCGACCGAACTGGCCAAGCTGCGAACCATGGATGAACTTCGCAGTTGCAACGAGATAACGCTTCGCTACGGGTTGTCATTGTCGGAGCAGCAAATCCAAAATCTGGCCGAACGGCATGTGGCCGCCCTTCGGGACACGGGGCGGATTGAATTTGGCACGGGGATTTTGAAAAAACTGATCATGCAGTTTTGTGATTCACCGTTTCTTTATCAAAGTAATTATGAAGAAAACCTGTTGGAACTGCAGGATGCCTTTTATTATTTCAAGAACGAATCTCTGGACCGGATCCCCGATGATGAGCTACTGGAATTCATGAAACAGGTTTTTGACGGCAAGGCTCAGGGATCACTGGAGTATCTTTGCAACATTTCTCTGGAAGAACTGTGCCGCAATACCCGCTATGGTTATGTGATCGACGATACGGACAAATATGGACGGATGTTTTAGGAGGAACCATGCACAACGATCATTATCTGGCGGTGCTATCCAACCGGGCTGTGCAGGATGGCAGAATCGATGAGAAGGATATGCTGAAGCTGCAAAACGATCTGTGGCTATTGCTTGCTCAACAAACGGAGAGCTATACGATGGGTGACAGCAGTTCCGTTCCGGTGGAAATCGCTGCAGAACTGTTGCGATCCATTTGTTTTTCAATCGGATGGTATCTGCAGGAAAACAGTGAGATAAAACTGTTCGCCGCTAACCTGCAGGATTTGCTTAAGGCTTCCCGGGTGAAGCTGCAGACCGGTATACAGGAAGGCGAGGAATTACTGCGTCAGGTTGTGGCTGGCGCACCGGCGGTGGGCAGTCGTGCGTACCAAGATACCCTGATGGGACTGGGGGAATTTTTTCGGAATTATGATAATCGCTTTTTTGCCCATGAGATTCCCGGTAGTATCGATTACCAATTGGCTTTGCCGGTCCCGCAGTACCTGCAGGGCCTTGCTTATGTGCAGGAATATCTGCGGCGCTTATTGATCGAAAACCGTTTTTGCAGTTGCTTTGCTACGAGCAAAATCATTCGTTTGCTGACCAACAGTTTCCCCGAATACCGGGAATTGCTTGTGAATATCTATGAGCCGGTGGCGGCCAATGCGTTGGGATGCGGACTGTTGCACAAGCGTATCGGGGAGTTGGATATTACGGCTGAAGAAAGAGGACAACTGGCGCAATTTTTCCGCCGTCTTGCGCGGCAGGAAGTCTGGCCGGCCATGCAAAAGGCTGCCGATCAAGTATGCCGGGAACTGTCCATCAATGATCCGCCTGCCCGATCCTATTATGCTGAGACAATCAGGGAACTTGCCCCCCGGATCGAAACCGCAATTGCAGCAGGAGGATGGGAAAACATTTTCGTCTCCCTCCAAGAGGAGCCAACAAGATTTGATTGCTGGGTTCGCTATATTGACGGAGAACCAATGGATGACGGTAAACTGCGGTCACTACTTGAGCAAATCAAAGCTTGTCATGCGCCAGGGGACAAGATCACGCTGGTCAGACAGCAGGTCCATAGTTTGCAGGATTTGATGGAAGTCCTGAATGTTTGCTTCTGGGGTAGTGAAGGCAGAAGGTTGCTGGCAGAACTGGATCCTCAAGAACTTGAACAATTGCGCATATATCTCCGGCAAAAACCGGCAGGATGGCAGTCGGAAACGGGTTGGGAGCAATGCTTGTGATAGGATCAATCACGTGTTTTTCTGCGCCGGGCTTTGTCAGCATACATGGCTTGATCGGCTTGCTGCAAAACCTCTTGCATGGTCTGCCCGGCACTGCTGCGGGTCGCGTATCCAATGGAGATGCTGATGATGAAAGGGCTGTTTTGGTTGTGCTTGGCAACGGCCGTGCGTATCTTTTCAACCATAAGTAAACAGATGGTCTCATTGCTCCTGGGGACAACGATAGCAAACTCATCTCCGCCAAACCTGGCGACGACATCATTGCTGCGAAAACATGACTTGATCAATTGGGCAACCGCAATGATTATTTCATCCCCGGCCACATGACCATAGTTGTCATTTACCTTCTTTAAGCAGTCCAAATCACAAAGAATGATGCCGGAGGGCTCAAAGCGTCCGCTTTCCATCCGTTTTAATTCCTCCGCGAAATAGGCGCGGTTATAAAGGCCGGTCATGGCATCATGCATGCTCAGGAATTTTAGTTTTTCTTCCATGTGCTTGCGTTCCGTCATGTCTCGGGCAATACACTGATAGACAGTGGCTTCAGGGGTTTCAAAAATCATTTGCCGACTGACATTCAGGTCGAATTTTTTTCCATACCGGTTGATTACGGTTATTTCATAGTAAACCAGCTGGTGATCGGTTCTTTGTTCCAGGAACAAATCAATCACCCGTTGCCTTTGTTCCGGGACGACAAAATGAAGGGCATTCATTTGAACTAATTCATCCTGGGAATAACCAAGCAGCTTTTCGGTAGCTTTGTTTACGGACAGATATCTGCCGTTGACATCATGCATATAGATCATATCGTAAGCGTTTTCAAAAATATTGCGATACTTGGCTTCACTTTCCCGTAAAGCCGTCTCAACTATTTTCATTTCGGTTATTTTTTGTTCCAGTTGCCTGGGCAGACGCAGATCCTGTCCAACCAGCAGACTTCCTACAGTGTCATGCAGATCATCTTTGATCGTGGAGATACTCGCTTTTATCGGAATCAAATCACCCCAGGCAGTCTGCATAAGAACTTCTTTTTCCATTTTCCAATCTTTTCGCTTGATCAAAGCGGTAGGAGGGAATTCAACATCAGGGATCACTTCTGTCAGGGAGATGTTTTGCAAATCCTTCATTGAGTAAGCCAGTGTTTCCAGAGCTTTTTGGCTGGCCAGCATGATCTGACCGGAAAGATTGAGCAACAGAATCAGATCTGTAGAGCAAGATAGGATGTCATCCAAGGCCAGTGCTTGTTGCAAGTCCATCAGTTTGTAGCGGGTGATGGCGTATAAAATGGCAGCCAGCCACACCAGTCCGGCCAGGGCAACCAGCCAGGGCAAATAAATGTTAAAAGAAGGCAGTATGCTATACTGCAGCAAAAAGCATCCCAAGAGCAGTAGGCCGGCCCAAACGATGATCCTGGCTTGATATTTTTCCCGTGAATAGCAGGATTGCTGGCCCCATTGGGCGACAATCAAAAACATTGCGATGGTATAGATGAAATAATACGGTTCATGCAACCACCAGAACCACTCGCTGCCAGTGCTGGTAAAATCAGTCATGATATAATTGTTAATATCCATTAGAAGAGCCGGGTGGACAGCGGTAAACATCAGGATGATTTCTGCAGCTGCGGGGAGGTAAAGCAGAATCAGTTTCCAGATTGACATGGAGTTCACTCTGCTGGTCAGCACCAAAGCAAAATATACGCAAAAGGCGGGCAAGCTGATCCAGCCAATGGAAGCGATTTTATACCACAACCAGATCCATGATTCTGAGTGTGCAATGGTAAACATTGCGTTGTATGCGCCAAACCATATTAACGTACAGGCAATTAAGGCCAAAAAAGTTCGGTTGAGCTTGGATTGGGGATCCCGGCTGATGGTATAAATACCTATACCCAAATTAGCGAAAAAGAGTATATAAGTAAAGAAGGAAGTGCTGCTCATAATGCCACCATAATCTGTAAAATCAGCTTATAATTATCAATTGTATGGTTTTTGCTGGAATGTCAAGGATAGTGTAAGCAAGAGTGCAGTTTACAAAAGCTGTCTAATTTATTTTACCATGAAAAAAAAAATATTGTTAGTTCATCAAAGTGAATCAGGGGTTTTACCCTGACTCACTTTAAGAGACTTACTGTTTTTTGCTATGATCAGGCAATCGGGAGGCCTGATTTCAGGCGACGTCCCATCGCATCAACGGCAAGAAAAGCATTAAAAACCAAGTTTTCAGTGATTGGAAAGGGATGGTTGTGAATGGATGCTTTGGGTTTGCATGATACGGAAACTGCTTCCCGCAAACGTTGTTCACCAATCTCAGCAATATTTATATCTGCCAGCGTTACCGGTAATCCAACTTGATTACTGAATTGAAAAACTTGTTGCAAAACTTCTCGGGGCCTTCCTTCCAGAACCAACTGAACCAAGGTGAGAAACCCGATTTTTTCTCCATGATAAAAATCATGACATTCTTCCAGCATATTAAGACTATCCTGCAGGGAATGGGCAGCCGCCACTCCACCGCTTTCAAAGCCCAGACCGCTTAGCAATATGTTGGCCTCCACAACTTTTTCAAATGCGGGTGTGACCACATGTTCCTCATTGGCAATTTTGGCTTGCAGACCATATTCCATTAAAATATCGAAGCACAGTCTGGCGCAGGCTAATGCAGCCGAACTAGCTTGACCGCGAGCAACATTGAGTGAACCTGATTGGGCACAAGCATCGGCTTCAAACCAGGTCGCCAGGGCATCGCCCATACCGGCTACCAGCATCCGGGTGGGTGATTGGGCAATGATAGCCGTATCCACCAACACCACATCGGGATTACGCGGGGGGATGAAATATTTTTCGATGGTACCGTCTTCTTTATATATAACTGACATAGCGCTGCAGGGAGCATCACTGGAAGCAATGGTGGGCAAAATCACAGTAGCAGCATTCGCTGCAGATGCAACCGCCTTGGCAGTATCCAGCACTTTTCCGCCTCCGCTGCCAATTACTACATTACAGTTATTCTGCACAGCGATTCCTGTCAAACGCTCAATCTCCGGTGAACTACATTCACCTTGAAACAATTCTTCCAACTGGCTAATTCCGTTTTCAGCAAAACTTTTCTCGCGCCCTTCTCTGGTTGCAGCCAATCCTGTTTTACCGCCGATAACCAGGGCAGTTTTCCCCAGTTTTTTTACATGCCGGCCAATTTCGAAAATAGCCCCATCGCCTTGTACATAGCGACTGGGTGAGATCATTACTTTTACATTACCTGCCATTATCATACCTCCATAAAAGTTGCCATTAATAGTTGGAATATTCACGCAAATACTTGCGAACAAAATTATCATATCACAAGCAAAAGTATAGTCAAATAAAAAACTGGCATGAAGCTATGATGCTTTTAAATCTTGGTTGGAGAGAAAAAAATGACCCGGGAGCTATGCCCGGATCATCATTGCTACAAAGCAAAATTATTTTTCAGTACAGTAGACAAAACCCACCGTTCCCAAACCGGTATGCAATCCAATGACCGGGCCGATGGAACGAATATCTACCCTCATGCCATAGTGCTCCATCAGCATGTCCCTCAATTTTTCAGCCTTTTCCGGAGCATTGATGTGATGGATCAGGATTTCCTTTAAGCCGAATTGCTGCTGGTCATTTTCCAATAGTTTAAGCATACGTTTGATGGCTGCTGATGTACCGCGGGTCTTTTCCAGCAGATGGGTCATACCTGTTTTCATGTCCACGGTCAGTATCGGACGAATATTTAGTATCGTTCCCAACAGTGCAGAGGCAGTACCTATGCGGCCCCCTTTTTTCAGATATTTTAAGGTTTCCGGTACAAAATAGAAACACACCCGTTCGCGTACATTCTGGGCAGCTTGCAGAGCAGCATTTAAGCTGGCCCCGTTTTTTACTTCCCGGGCAGCCGCAACGACCTGCATACCCAAAGCCATACAGTTGGTGTAAGAATCCATAATATCAATTTGCACCTGAGGAAATTCTCGTAAAACCTTTTCACGGGCTTTCAAAGCTGTTTCATATGTTCCGCTCATGGCTGATGAAATAAAGATTGCCAGGATGTCATCCCCGCGGGCAGCTATTTCCTGGAATTTTTCCATTATATCTCCCAGGGAGGGCTGTGATGAGGTGGGGATGATTCCGGTTTGTTCAATTTTGTTATAAAAGTAATCATAATCCACAGCGGTTTCCAAGAACTGTTCATCAGGAAAATTTACACTGAGAGGGATCAGGTCGATGCCCAATTCCCTCTGTGTGTCAATATCAATATAAGAGGTGCTGTCGCTAATCACTTTAATAGCCATTAAATATATTTCCCCCCAGTTTATGCTCTAATAATACCATTATATGAATAATTATTTACTAGCGCAACCAATGTTGACTGATCCTTATCTGGATAGTGTGGAATTATGGAATCGGATTCACAGATAAATGTCAAGCAAACGATTTATTTCCATTAGGAAGGTATTTTGCACAAATTACAGAAAATTATGAATATTGTACCCTGGCATACAATAATACAATATGTAATAGAAACGAGAGCTAATCAATGAAAATCCCCAAAATAATTGAGAGGAGTGACAGAATGGAGCCATATGCAGGCGTGATTTGTGACGATGTTGAGAAATGTGTTGACGAGGTTATTGCATATCTGGGCAAAGATATTGTCCTGGCCATGTCCCTTGCTTTAGGTAAACCGGTTCGACTTTGTAATGAAATCTACCGGAGGGCCAAAGAAGATCCTTCCATCAATTTAAAAATTGTTACCGCTTTCCCGCTGGAAAAACCCACTGGTAAATCTGAACTGGAGAGCAGAATTTATAAAACCCTCAATCCCAGGCTGTTTGAGGGAGTTCCTGATTTGGATTATATAGTCGATTACCGGGCCGGAAAACTACCTGCCAACGTAGAATCATACGAGTTTTACAGCAAGGCCGGCACATATCTCAATGATCCGATCGCCCAGCAAAATCATTTGGCCTCCCACTACACTCATATTGTACGTGACGGACTCAATCTGGGGGCAAATCTTTTTGCCAATCCGCTGGGGATACGTGAAATTGATGGTAAAATCAAGTATTCGATGGGGTGTAACACCGATATCGTTGTCGAGGCTTTAAAGGAAATTAAAGAACGCCGCCTCCAAGGAGAAAAATTTGCCGTTATTGGGGAAGTAAACTCCAATATGCCATTTATGTATGGTGACGCTGTAGTGGACGCAGACTCCTATGACATGCTTTTGCAAGGACCATCTTTTGATTATCAGTTGTTTGGTGCTCCAAAAGATCCGGTTTCCGTGGCAGATTATATGATTGGTATTAATACCAGCACGCTGGTCAAAGACGGAGGTACTCTGCAAGTAGGGATTGGTGCCCTCGGTGATGCAATTGTAGCCGGGTTGATCATGCGCAATGATCATAATGATGTTTATCATGAATTGCTGGAAAAAGCTAACATCAAAAAACGTTACGAAAGTATTATCAATAAATGGGGCGGGACAGATAATTTTGAAAAAGGATTGTATGGTTCGTCGGAAATGTTTGTGGATGCATTCATGCAATTATATAAAAACAAAATTTTAAAGCGCAAGGTTTTTGACAGTGTCCCCCTGATGAAATTAATCAATAATGGTTATCTGGCAGCAGACAACATACCGCCCGACATTCTGGAGCGATTGTTAGAGATGAAAGCGATTCAATCTCCTCTAACGGAAGAGGATTTTAAATTCCTATCGGAATTTGGAATTTTACGCGCTGCGCTAAAATACCAAGATGGTATGATATATGATGGAGAAACCCTTTATTCTGGCGATCTGCAGGATGAAAATGCCAGAACAAAAATACAGGAACTATTGGGCACGCAGCTATTGAAAGGGACAGTCATATTAGGGGCATTTTTCGTTGGCCCCAAAGCATTTTATCAAGCTTTGAATGACATGAGTGAGGAGGAACGGCAGCAATTTGCCATGTCCGGGGTGGAAAAAGTCAATCAGCTATATGGAGACGAGGAACTGAGGACCCTGCAAAGAAAAGACGGACGCTTCATAAACACGGGCATGATGGCAACCGTTTTAGGCGCCATTGTTTCTGATCAACTCGAAGATGGAAGGATCATCAGCGGTGTGGGCGGGCAATACAATTTCGTGGCCATGGGTCATGCCCTGCCTGACGCTAGGGTTATTATCATACTCAGAAGTACAAAGGGTTCCGGACGGACCTTACAATCCAATATCAGGTTTAATTACGGCCACTGCACCTTGCCCAAACATTTGAAAGATATCATCATCACCGAGTATGGCATTGCAGATGTACGCGGCAAGCCTGACAAACAGGTGATTGCGGAAATGCTCAACATTACTGACTCCAGGTTCCAGCAGAAGCTTCTGGCCAAGGCCAAAAAATATGGAAAAATACCAGCAGACTATGAGATACCGGAAGAATATCGCAACAATTATCCGGAAAAACTCAAAGCTTTGCTGGCTCCTTATCAAGCGCAGGGATACTTTTTACCTTTTCCGTTTGGCACTGATCTGACCAAAGACGATCTTGAACTGGCTGGTTCCCTGAAAGCTTTGAAGTCACTCAGTAAAGGATATCCGTTGAAGGTTGCCAGGGGAATGATACTGGAAATATTTCGGCCTATTCCTAAAGGAATCGATCACCATTTACAAAGGCTGGATCTTATAAAAGCATCCGGCATAAAAGAAAAGATTTATCGCAAGATGGTGGTATTGGCTTTACGAAATAACGGCTTGCTGGGCAAATAAATCTATCTTCCATTTTTGATACAACCGGGCATTCAACCCGGTTGTATTTTTTTCATTGGGAGGATCATGAATTTCTCTTCACTAGGGAGCTCCTTAAATATTGTCGGTTTGGATGGAGGCAATAATATCGAGGTTGAAGAGGTTCGTGGTTATTACATCCATATTTTACCTCGCGTTTCACAAGTTGTTAAAAAGTGCTTGAAAATATTACATGATGGAATATAATTGATTCTATATTACTTAAACTAATCACATAATGTAATAAATTACACAAAATGTTATATCGGTGATGGGAATATTTTATCTTCCGGGTAATAAAAAGGAAAGGAGGCAGTCTGCGCCGGAGGAGAAGAACTGGCCAAATTATGAACAACAATATTCCCTCATTATTAATAAGATTTCATTTCTAACCATCATAAGCCAAGAGTCTTGCCGATCATTTCAATTATTCTGCATAACAGCGGGAGATCTTGGGAACACATCTATAAGCTGAGAGGGAGGAGAATAATGACGTTTGGATTTACTTATAACGAGGATCAGCTTGCTTTACAGCGGACGGTCAGAAAATTTGTTGACAACGAGATTATACCTGTACGAGCTAGCTATGATGAGTCGGAAGAATTCCCCTGGCGGGAAGTAAAAAAAATGGCCGACTTGGGCCTTAACTGCATGAATGCTCCGGAGAAGTACAACGGTATGGAATTCGGTCATGTTGGCCTGTGTATGGTGATTGAGGAGCTAGCTCGCGGTTGCCTTGGCATTACCATGACCCCTAAAGTCAATATGCTGGCTTCGGAGCCAGTTCTCTACGGGGGTACAGAGGAGCAGTGGGATTACTGGTTTCCGGGTCTGTGTGAAGAAGGCAAGCTCGCTGCTTATGCGGTAACTGAGTCGGGGGCGGGTTCAGATGTTGCGGGAGTATCAACTACCTGCAAGAAAGACGGAGACTACTATATTCTCAACGGTACGAAAATATTTATCTCCAACGGTAAGCATGCGGATAAGCTCACTGTCCTGGCTACCCATGACAAAAGCAAAGGCAATCGTGCCCAGAGCTTTTTTATGGTGGAAACCGGCACCGACGGTGTTTCCTTTGGCAAAAGCGAGCATAAATTAGGTCTGCGCTGTTCAGAAACCACAGAAATCATTTTAGATAACGTCAAGGTTCATAAAAAATACCGCTTGGGGGAAGAAGGCGACGGCTTTAAACTGGCTATGAAATCTTTTAATTCTTCCCGTCCCTTTGTCGCTTCAGCGGCAACTGGATTAGCCACGGGAGCGTTTGAGTTTGCCCGTGACTATGCCCGGGAAAGGAAGGCTTTTGGACGAAGCATTGGCGATTTTCAGGGCATCCAATTTATGCTGGCCGACATGGCTATGGAAATCGAAGCGGCTCGCTTGTTGTGGCAGAAGGCGGCCTGGTTGCTGGATGAAAAAATGATGGCGGCTGATCTGTCTGCTATGAGCAAGTGCTTTGCTGCCGATATGGCTAACCGGGTCGCAGCCAACGCGGTTCAAATCTTGGGTGGTTATGGTTATTGCCGCGATTATCCGGTAGAAAAAATGATGCGGGATGCCAAAATACTGCAGATTTTTGAAGGCACATCACAGGTGCAGCGGATTATCATCGGCAAAAGCTTACTGGCTTAAGTATAAGTTGCCGAGAAACTTTAATAGCAAAGAGAGGGTGAAGAAAATGCGTGAGGTTGTTATTGTAAGTGCCATGAGAACCCCGATCGGTGATTTTCTGGGATCATTAAAAGACAAGACAGCGGTACAGCTAGGGACAGCTGCTTTCAAAGCGGCCATCAGCAAAGCGGGAATAGATCCTGCATTAATCGAAGAAGTGGCTGCCGGACAAGTCTATCAAGCCGGTTGCCAGGGAAATCCGGGCAGACAGGTAACCTTGAATGCGGGATGCCCGGTAGAAACAGTTTCTTTGACAATCAACCAGCAATGTCCGTCCTCCATGCGTTCCTTGGAAATCATCAGTCAGGAGATCATGCTTAATAAAATCGATATCGGTGCGGTGGTCGGCCTTGAGAGCATGACCAATGTTCCCTATCTGCTTACCAAAGCGCGTACAGGCTACCGCATGGGCAGCGGTGAATTGCATGACGGATTGTATTATGATGCGCTGATTGATGTTTTCTGTAACTATCATCAGGGAGTTACTGCTGAGAACCTGGCGGTGAAATATAGCGTTACCCGTGAGGAACAGGATGAGCTGGCCTTCTTGGGACATCAGCGTGCCTGCGCCGCGATTGCTGCAGGCAAATTCAAGGATGAGATCGTTCCCATTGAGCTGAAAACCAAAAAGGGACCAATAATTTTTGATACCGATGAACATCCCAATCCCAATACCAGCCGGGAGGCCCTGGCCAAACTGAAAACAGTTTTTAAAGAGGGCGGGACGGTAACGGCCGGCAACGCTTCCGGCATCAATGACGGTGCCTGTGCAGCCATCCTAATGAGTGCAGATAAAGCCGATGAATTGGGGATTAAACCGCTGGCCCGCATCGTAGCTACCGCTTCGGCATCCGTTGATCCAAGCATTATGGGCTTTGGAGTAGTGCCGGCAGTCAGACGGGCTTTGAAATTTGCTGACATGACCCTGGATGACATTGATTACTTTGAGATCAATGAAGCCTTTGCAGCCCAATTCCTGGCCTGTAATCGGGAGCTGCAGCTGGATATGTCCAAAGTCAATCTGAACGGTTCAGGCATCGCGCTGGGACATCCGGTGGGCAATACCGGTTTGCGGATTATTATTGCGGCGATTAACGAACTACGCCGTCAGAACAAGCGGTTTGGCTGTGCCTCTTTGTGCGCCGGTGGCGGTCCGGCCATGGCTACCATCGTTGAAGTGTTGTAACGATCGATAATACAGAGGTGAAACCGAATTCCGTGATCGAAAGAATTCATCTGACTGATATGAAATATATGGATTAGTATAGTCGTTACTAAAATCAAGGGATGTCACAGGTGTTGCTGATACACCCGTGACATCCCTTTTGTTATACCCGGCAATTGATTCATCGCAACAGGATTTGTTGTTATAATAATAGAAAATTATAATAAGATATGAGCTTAAAAAACAAGCGTGAGGAGAAGATGAAATGGCTTCTATGAACAATATTCCGCCCGGCAGTTTGCAGGGCGTGACGGTGGTCGATTTTACTTGGGTACTGGCCGGGCCGCACTGTACCAAGTTGCTGGCCGATATGGGAGCTACGGTGATCAAGATAGAACCTTATGGAGTTGGGGCCAACGAACGCCATTTGTCCATCCAGAAAACCTGTAACGGGGTAACCCAAAGTTCCTATTCCATCAATGTTAACCGTGGTAAAAAAAGTATTTGTGTGGATTTAAAGAACCCTCAGGGCAAAGAACTTATAATTGAATTAATCCGCCAGGCAGATGTGGTGGTAGAAAATTACGCTCCCGGTGTTATGCAGCGACTGGGACTTGATTATGAATCAGTAAAAGAAATTAAGCAAGACATCATCTATTGTTCCATCTCCTGCTTCGGACATTGGGGGCCATACAGCCAGAAACCTGGTTATGACATGATCGCCCAGGTCGCCAGCGGCTGGACAACCCAAAGCGAAGTGAATCAAATCGCACCCAATTCCATTGGCGATACGATGGCGGGTGTACATGCTGCGCTGGCGGTGGTGGCAGCCTTGCTGGTGAAAAAAAATCAGGGGATCGGTCAGAATATCGATATTGCCATGATGGACTGTCTTTTTTCTCTGCATGAAAATTCCATTCCCTGGTATTTACTGGGCCAAGCCGTAGGTGAACCGGTTCACCCCGGTAAAATTGGCCGGCTTCATCCGGGCTATGCGCCTTATGGCCTTTATCAATGTAAAAACGGCGTGGTGGGGATTGCCCTGCTGACTGACAATCGCTGGGAGGCAATGGTAAAGACCATGGGAGAAAAATACTTGTGGCTGCTTGACGATCCGCGCTCCAAAGACGTGACAGCACGCTGCCAAAATCCTCAGGTAGTCAATGATGCTTTGGATGAATGGGTAATGGAACAGGGGTCGGCAGAAGAAGTGGAACGGATTTTTGATAAGGTGGGCATCCCCTGCATGAGAGCACGGACGATTGAGGAATTATGTGACACTGATTTGCAGATCAAAGCCCGCGAGATGATGCCCTTCATCGAACAGCCTTTCATAGGCTCCATAAAGATGTATGGCAGCCCGATCAAAATGTCGGCTACACCCTCCTGTGTGCGCGGTCATAGTCCACTCCTGGGGGAACACAACCAGCAGGTCTTGTCTGAATTGCTGGGCTGCAGCCCCGGGCAGATCAATTCTCTATATGAGACGGGAGTCCTCTTTCACGAAGAGGCAGTGGACAGGTTGAAATAAGCTATCCTAGGCTGACCACATCAACTGCAATGATCGGTAAAAGGTTCCGACACTATGCTGCTTATTACATATGTGGTACAATCGTAATATAAATAAAAGTGAGGG
>CAZACF010000012.1:0-23712 GCA_964483565.1 uncultured Syntrophomonas sp.
GTTTAATATTGATGATATTCTCATCCCTTTTTTCTCCAAAGTGATTCGCTTTATTATAATTGCTTTGGCCGTAGTACTCTGCGCCAGTGAATGGAATTATGACATCAACGGATTCATTGCCGGTCTTGGTCTGGGAGGCCTGGCTTTTGCCTTTGCAGCCAAGGATGCCCTGGCTAATATTTTTGGGGGCATCGTCATCATTATGGAAAAACCGTTTTCCATCGGTGATTGGGTATCAACCCCCAGCGTGGAGGGTACTGTAGAGGACATTTCTTTTCGCAGTACCCGCTTTCGGACATTTGCCCAGGCACTGGTTACCGTTCCTAATTCGACCTTGGCTAATGAGGCGATCACCAATTGGAGCAAAATGGGCAAACGCAGACTTACTTTTAGTCTGCGCCTTGCATACCAGACTCCGGGGGAAAAAATTAGAATTTGCGTGCAAAAAATTAAACAGATGTTGATCGACCATCCCCAAATACATAATGAAACGATTATGGTTAATTTTGATAAATTCAATGAGAACAGTCTGGATATTTTCATCTATTGTTTTACTAATACCACTATATGGGGAAATTTTCTGGAGGTGCACCAGGACGTTAATTTAGAAATCATGCATATACTGGAGGAAGAAGAGGTCTCCTTGGCCATTCCTAGCCGCAGCATTTATATTCCAAAGATATAATTATCCATTTGGAGATTTGATTTTTACCTCGTCAGGTGAGTATGGTGGGAACTGTGCATTAAACAAGACTCACCATGGATTCGTTTGGTTGTGTTATTGAATCGCAGATAGATACTGCCGCATTCATAACATCTGAATAATTTAATCCCAAAAGCATTGAATAACAATTGCCATTCCAAATAAGGCATACTTATCATTCCTCTTTTTACTTATAATGGTTTATCAGTAATTTAATACAATAATAACACCCGTCCACTAATTAATTTGTATAATTACTGTATGAGAGAACAACAAATTGTATGAAATAATGACTTGCAGGTATGAAAATAAATTGGGGTCAGAAATAACAACCCTTTTCTTCAGGAAAGGGTTGTTGCGTGTCGAAATCAGAAGGTTTGTTTGCGTAATCACTCAAGGTATATTACTGGATGGCATTAGTTGAATTTTACCTCGGTCACTTCGATTTGCAGCCAGTTGAAATCACCTGTCTCATATTTCCAGATGACATCTGCTTTATTTTGCAGTCTGATATCTGAAAAGTCTTTATATGCCCGTGCTGTACCCCCCCAGTCATGTAATTCGAAATGGCCGTTTACTTCCTGATAGCGAGAGCCCAAATTGCTGATCATATCGCCTTGCTCATTAAAATAAAAAACCATATCAGCTGATACTCCTTGCCAGGTCATGGTCGCCCGGGCGGAATAATCATTAATCTCTTCCCAGGTTATATATTCCTGCAATGCTGCGCTGGGATACCAAATCATTTCCGCCATAAACCTGAGTATCGTACCTTGGTTCATCTCCTGGCCCGGCTGGGCATTAATGATTGGAATCAGTGCTCCAAGTTTGCCTTTCTTTTAGGGGAGTCTGGAACAAGATCTTCCAGGCTCCCCTAAATCATCGGTCTCCGTTAAGGTCATTTCAGGCGTAGGACATGTTGTCAGTATCGACCGGGCTGCTGTAGTACTGACCGTTATTATTGTCCAGATTGCCTTGCTTATCTTTAAATGCAAAGTTGATTGTGTCTGTGTTTTGGCTGACTTCAAAGCATGTGGACCAATTACTCTGTCCTTTATGCATGGTAAAATCCTGTTGACTGGTAAATTTACTGGGACCTGTGCCATAAGCAACACAAAGGGTCAAATCTGATTGATTGGCCAATATACCGCTATACTCAACGGTTACGGGCTTGCCTGTAGAAGGCAGGGAAGGGGAAATGGAAACTCCCTCGGCAATATCAATTTTCTGCAAAACATTCCTTCCTTTCTGATTAATATTTGCTTTATTGTTGCCGTTTACGGCTCTGACTATTCCACATCTGACTTGATCAGGCTTTGCGTTAATTTATATGGTTAGATAGGTATTCCTTATGCCATTCTTTTGTTTTTGGTTTTTGCTGGTTCCTTTTGTGATTTATGTATATAATTATTTATGATACATATTGTTTCAGGAAGAAGAACCGGGCGTATTCTGGGTGAATTATATAAAATTATTCCTGGGTCGCTAAATTCATTACATATGGAGTTATATCATGACGGATAAAAGACTGACCAGCAGCGGAATCATGTATGAAGATTGCGGTTTTTATGTGATCCGACAAATCATGCCTTATCCCCTGGGAGAAACCAATGTTTTTTTGACCGAATCAACAGATGGATGGTCAGTGATTGATGTGGGCGTTGACATTGACAGCACACGCCATACCTGGAAACAGGCCGTCAAGGAAATCGGTATATCCTTGCAACAGATCAATCATATTTATATTACCCACTGTCATCCCGATCATCTGGGCGCCGCCCGCTGGTTGCAGCAAAGCTGTGATGCACCGGTTTATATGCTACAGGAAGAAATTAAGCGCGCCAGGAAATATATTTTTTTAGATCAAAATAATTTTAAGGAACTGTACCGTCAGGCGATTCTAGAAGAGGTTACCTTAAATAAGTTCCCTACTGATAAGCTTGATGAGTTGATCCATGACTGGTACACCGAAGTTCGGCCACTGTATCTGGAACCGGCTGAAATACTGCCTGTTAAGGTAGGGGACAAGATCGATCTGAGAGGGAATCTCTTTGAAATCATACCAGCAACCGGTCACTCTGACGGTCAATGCATGTTCTGGTCCGATCAGCTTAAGTATTTGTTTGTTGCTGATGTCGTCACTTCGAGCGGTTATTTGCATTTTACTGACTGGCCCAATACCAGCCAGCAAAACCCTCTGGGAAATACGCTTGATTTGTTTGACAAGATCAAAAGTCTGGGAGTAAAAAAGGCGTTCCCCGGACATGGTCCGATGATCACCGATGTAAATAGTGAGTTGGATAAATTGATTAGCAAGCATCATTACTATATGGACAAAATGGAAAAAGAGGTTACTGCTCCGGTCAGCGCCGGGGAGTTATATCCCCGCTTGTTCAAGTTAACCGACTACGTGCACGGGCACCGGGTGGTAATAGGAGAAACCCTGGGATACCTCAATTATCTGGTCAGCCAGGGAAGACTGGCGATAAGCAATGAGGACGGATGCAACTTATACAGACCCGTCTAAGTACAAATTTATATAAAATAGGCGCTTGAATCGACAGTGGTTATGTGATATCATAAATATCGCTGATGTTCAGCAAACGCAGGGGAGTAGCTCAATTGGCAGAGCATCGGTCTCCAAAACCGAGGGCTGCAGGTTCGATTCCTGTCTCCCCTGCCATATAAAGACAGGTAAAACCGGAGCGTACAATGCTCCGGTTTATTTATGGGATCATTAATAAAAATCAGTTCGCCTTAAAATTACAAATGTTCGTTGGTAGCATGAAAAAAGCAGCGTCACGAAATAACCCTTAACGAGTAAAATTATCCATATCCATCGGCAGTTCGATGCTCAATTCTACATAAGCCACATATTGGCCAGCATCATCACATAATGGAGTTTGATAAATCAGCTTCTTTTGGTCATTCTTTTCGATTGTATAGCAATTGGTAAGTTGCTGCACCAGTAACTTTTCCAGCAAGGCGCTAGCCGGTTCAGGGTGGCAATTGAAAAGACTTTGTCCCAGTAATTCTTTACCACCCGATTTATTCCAAATATCAGCTGATTTTTCATTCATATAAATAATATTTCCTGTCAGATCAGAAATGGTAATACCGATATTGATCTTATCAAACCAGGCTTTGTTAAACATTTATAACCTCCTCGAAATCGATCCTGAATACTCTCTTAAGAGAGTAAACCAAGCAAGTAAATAAATCCAGACATTTCAGCATTCAGTAGAATTAAATAAAATCATTGCCTTGAACCAGGGCATTATTAGCTGTATTCTTTATTTAATTGAGTCATCATGGTAAGCATTTTTTGCTTGAACATTTTCATATGATATTTAAAACAAATAGGTGGTGTAAAAGTGCAAAAAAAAAGAATCCTGGTTTTAATGGGTGGGATATCAGAGGAACGGGAAATATCCCTGCGCAGCGGCAAGGCAGTATGGGATGCTTTGTTGACTTTAAATTATGATGCCCATGCCATTGATTTTAACAGTTCGACCATTAAGGAAATCATTGATTACAAGCCCGATTTGGTTTTTATTGCGCTGCATGGGAAATATGGAGAAGACGGCACGGTGCAAGGATTGCTGGAAAGTCTGCAGATCCCTTATACAGGTTCAGGAGTAGCCACCAGCGCTATTTGCATTGACAAAGCATTGAGCAAAAGAATCTTTGCTTCAGAGGGGATTCCCCATGCTGATTTTAGAATTATTGATCGTCAGGAGCTTAACCTTCCAGATCTATTGTGTGATCAGTTAATAGCCTCCATTGGAATGCCGATGGTCGTAAAAGCCGCAACCCAAGGCTCAAGTATAGGTACATTTATTGTCAAAGATGATAATAAAATATTATCTGCCATTGAACAAGCTTTTCAATATAGCTGTAACGTTTTGGCGGAGAAATATATCGACGGCCAGGAATTGACAGTCGCCGTCATTGGCAATAATGACCCGCAGGTATTGCCGCTGATTGAGATTACTTCTGCCAATGAGTTCTATGATTATGAATCCAAATATACCAAGGGCATGTGTGAACATATCATTCCCGCCCGGGTAGGGGAGAAAAGTACAGCAGAAATTACCCGTATCAGCAAACAAGTATACAAGCTCATGGGTTGCCAGGGTTTTGCCCGTATCGATTTCATGCTGGATAAGAATGATCAGCCTTACGTCCTTGAAGTTAATACCATCCCGGGCATGACAGAAATGAGTCTGGTTCCTGATGCTGCCAGAGCCGCAGGAATAAATTTTACCAAATTGGTGGAAATGATTGTCCGACTGGCATTGGAAAGCAATTCATAAAAGCAGGAACTTTATCATGTTTTAGCGAATTTAATGAAAACAGTATTTTCATGAGGGCTTACTATGACAAACTTTTTGTCTGCCGGAATAATCAATGAAACGATCAGCGACATCAATCAAAAGGCAAGAGAAATGAAAACTTATCTTGCTGAAAATCGTCTTGATCAATTACAAAAGGCATTGGATGAATTGGAAGAGATCGCCCTGGATTTGTGGGTTTTTATAGAAAGATTTCAATGCGAACCCTTGATTTATACGGGTCCCGGCAAAACTGATGAAGTAATCAAACGACTGGAATGGGCTCTGGCTTTTTCCGAAGAAGACCTTGAACAAATGCTAAAAAACTTCAAAAGTAAAAATAAGGCCTGAAATTATCGTCTGTTACTTAGAATAATCATCCGATAAAGATGCCTCAGTGTTTATTTAGGGCATCTTTTAAATGTTTATATAACATGTTTCTACAGCAAACTTATGTTGCCTTGTTTAGATATTTGTTTAGATGTCAGTTGTTTTCTTCTGGCTTGTCAAAATTGGCCCAAATTAATCTTTTCCTTATGTGCTAAGCTTTTGTTTACGCATATTTCGACACATAGTTTTTCAATTCTAATTTTTTAGGAGGGGTCTTATGCAAAATGAAAATAAGAGTATCAGCAGTTCCATCAAGTTACTTGTCGTAATCTTAATCATTGCAGGTTTTTCTGTTTTCAGCAGTTATTATGTGGACTGGCTATGGTTTTCTTCGCTCGATTTTCAAAGTGTTTTCTCAGTAACGATTTTAAGTAAAGTGCTACTCTATGTTGGGGTGTTTATCATTGCTTTTTTATTTGTATGGTTAAATCTGCAACTCACCCGAAAATTCAAAAACAAAGAGGAAACACCGCGTCCGCAAATTGATGCTGACAATGAAGTCATCTTCCTTCATCCTGAATCATCACCCTGGCAGCGTTTTTTAGAAGGCAAAACCTCCCGCTGGACCTTTCTGGTGATAGGGATTGTTGTTGCTTATATGGTAAGCGCTTCAACCGTTGATCAATGGATCGTTGTCCAGCAGTTCCTGAATCGTGTTGCTTTTGGTACAGTTGATCCGGTTTTCAGTAAAGATATCGGCTTTTATTTCTTTCATCTGACGTTTTATCAATTCATCTATCGTACCCTGATGCTATTGTTAATCATGAGTACGATAGTAGTTTCCGTACTTTATCTCATAGGTTCCACATCCGAACTATTTGCCCTTGATTGGAAAAAGTTCACCATGGCCAAAAGTCATGTGGTAATTCTTCTGTCAGCCATCTTCGCCCTGAAAGCCTGGGGTTATCAATTGTCTGCCTACAACATTTTGTTTTCTTCCAACGGAGTGGTTTTTGGAGCTACCTATACGGATATACACGCCCGGCTGATCATGTACAAGGTGCTGATGATTATTGCCTTGCTGGTAGCGATCGTGATTCTGGTTAATCTCTTTATCAAAAAGATGAATTGGATTTTATACAGTATCACCGCTTGGTTTGTGGCAGCGATTTTGTTAGGTGGAATATATCCCGGACTGACCCAGAAGTTCATAGTGCAACCGGATGAATTTAACAAAGAAAAACCATACTTACAAAGAGCAATTGCCATGACTCGTGATGCATATGAGCTTGATAGCGTGGATAACAAGGAATTTGAAATCGATTATAACCTGACCATGGATGATATTAATGACAATCGGGCAACGATCGACAATATAAGACTATGGGACTGGGAACCCCTGCAGGATACCTATAAGAACCTGCAGGAACTTCGCCCGTATTATAGTTTTAATGATGTTGACATTGACCGTTATACCATTGATGGGCGATATCGCCAGGTAATGCTCTCCGCCCGTGAGATGGAAGATATCTATAAAACGGAAATGAGTCCCCAGGCCAAGACCTGGATTAACCAGCGTCTGATGTATACCCATGGATATGGAGTTGTCATGAGCCCGGTTACGGAAATTGCCCAGGAAGGATTTCCTAAATTCTATATTCAGGATATTCCTCCGGCCTCCAATGTCGATATTAAAATTACCAACCCGGCCATTTATTTTGGTGAAAAAACTGATACCTATGTAATTGTCAATGGAAAACAAAAAGAATTTGATTATCCGGTAGGAGCTGAAAACGTCTACACTAACTACGAGGGCGATAACGGCATTCGCATTAATTCCTTTTTCAGAAGACTGTTGTTAAGCTGGGAACTGAAAGATTATAAGATTATTTTGGCCACCAATATAACCAATCAAAGTCAGGTTTTAATGAACCGCAGCCTGACCGAGCGGGTCAATAAAATTGCTCCTTATCTGGCTTATGACGGTGATCCTTATATCGTTATAAATGATGACGGCAAGCTATACTGGATGTTGGATGCCTACACTTACTCCAATAAGTATCCATATTCACAACCATTTGATAATTACGGCCACAACTATATTCGTAATTCGGTTAAAGTTACCTGTGACGCTTATACCGGTGAGCTAAGTTTCTACGTGGCGGATGAAAATGATCCGGTCATCAAGACCTATCAGAAAATTTTCCCCGAATTGTTTAGATCCATTGCAGAAATGCCAGATGGGCTTAAATCCCATATCAGATATCCGGAAGATTTGTTTAGCATTCAGGCTGATATTTTCCGCAATTTTCATATGAGCGATCCCTGGGTATTTTACAACAAGGAAGATAGTTGGGTGATCCCTCAGGAAATCGTAGAAGGTGAAGAACAACCACTCAGTCCGTATTATATTATCATGCGTCTGCCGGGTGAGGAAAAAGAAGAATACATTCTGATGATGCCTTTTACACCTAATGGCCGTAATAATATGATCGCTTGGATGTGTGCCCGTATGGACGGGGATAACTATGGCAAGAAACTGGTCTATCGTTTCCCCAAACAGGAAACGGTTTACGGGCCTATGCAGATCGAATCGCGTATCAATCAGAACACCGAAATCTCTAGTCAGTTGGCTTTGTGGAACCAGCAAGGTTCCAGCACCTATCGGGGAAATCTGCTGGTTATCCCGATCAATAATTCTATTCTGTATATTGAACCTCTGTATTTGCAAGCCAAAGCCAGCAAGATGCCGGAATTGAAACGTATCATTGCTGCCTACGGCAATACTGTAGTTATGGAAACCAGTCTGGAAAATGCGCTGGTAAAAGTCTTTGGTGGTGAACTGACCAAACCAGACGAAAAACCAACCACTCCTACAGCCGGAACCGATACCAGTACGACTGCCGGCGCCAACGATTTGGCCAAATTGGCGCGGCAATATTATGATCAGGCAAATGCAGCTCTGAGACAGGGTGATTGGACCGGCTACGGTGAAAATATTAAAAAGCTGGACGAGGTAATCAGTAAATTACAAGCATCGCTCTAGTGATTGGGTGATGGGAAGGCTTGATTCGGGGGGAGGATACACGTGCTGCATAAAATTGCTGACCATTTGCATTTTTTAATCAGTGAGACCGGGTTCACTTATTGCAATTGCATTGTGGTAGAAGATGACGCTCGAGCCATCTTGGATACCGGAGCTGATAAAAATTCGATTGAATCCATCCATCCGGAAGGAATTGATATGGTTTTCAACACCCATCATCACTATGACCATACCCGGGGAAATCAATATTTTGAAAAATCCCGGCTGTTTATTCATGCTCTGGATTACGCTCCCTTAACCAACCGGGAAGACTATCTGCATTATAATTCCATTGATCGGTGGCAGGATTTAATGCCCAATTCCGATTATAACGAAGCATCTTTCTTAATGGGAATTGATGAAGCTGATGTAGAACGCAACATGCGGGCTGATCAGGTGCTGAGCAATGATCAGGTCATTGATTTTGGCCATACCAAAATGGAAGTTATCCATACCCCCGGCCATTCAGCCGGACATTGCTCCTTCTGGTTTCCCAACGAGGAATTTCTGTTTACCGGGGACATCTGTCTGACCCAGGCAGGTCCCTGGTACGGAGAAGTATATGCCAACCCGGACGATATGATAAAATCCATCGATCGTTTGATTGAGTTAAATCCCACTCGTATGACATCGTGCCATATTAGTGAGGTATGTTATGATTGCCGGCAGCGACTGACAGAATTCCGCGATCGGATTCACAAACGGGAGGAGCGCATCTACAAGTCGCTGCAAAAACAACCGGTTAATTTGCACCAAATGGCCGAACAAAAATTAATTTACCGAATGCATCCCACTCCCTTTGTGCTTTTTTGGGAGAAATGCATGCTGTTGAAACACTTGGAAGCGCTGCAGAAAAAGGGATTGATTCAAACCGTTGAGAATGGATTGTACCGAGCCTTGTAAGGGAGAGCAGAGCAGATGCAAAGAGCCAGAATCGTCTGTTTGGGCGACAGCATTACCTATGGATGGCCCTGGGGGCCTGAAGTTTCCTGGACCACCATGCTGGAGAAAGTAATCGATGCTGAGGTCATCAACCAGGGCATCCCCGGCAATACAACCTCGCAGATGCTGGAACGGTTTGACCGGGCGGTACTAAAAAATCATCCCACCCATTTGCTCATTATGGGTGGGATCAATGATATTGTCTGGCAGGAAAGCTTTGACCGGATTGTTTGGAATCTGCGCAGCATGGCAGAAATGGCTGCCGAAAACGACATCAAGGTGATATTGGGCATGCCCACCGCGGTGGATGATGAATATATCGAAAAATTGATCCAGCGGATCAGAGATTGGATCAAAACCTATGCCAACCAGCAGGGCATACCGATCATCAATTTTCATCAGGCGTTTTATGACCCGCAAGGGAATATTATTACTCAGCTTTTATCAGCAGATGGAGCGCATCCTACCAAAGAAGGCTATCAAGCCATGTTTGCGCACATTGATACGAGCATTTTTTGCTGATCTTTATATCAGGTCGGGAACTTCTTCGGCCGGCAGGGGAACTACCTGCAGCGATATTTCTTCTCCCGACAATCTGCTGATTTTCATGTTGGCAATCTTTTCCTGACGGGCATCGCTGTAGCGAGCCACGATACGAGCAGCTATGTCAAGCGCAGCTGTATCATCCATTCGATGTAACCTCAGCAAACCTAAAGGACCGGGCCGATCTGACACCTTGATCAAATAATCCTCTTGCCGGGCCAATTCCTGAAGCCTTATATTTTCATCATGGTTTCTGCCAATCACCAGCAATTGATCTTCATTCAAATATAAATGCCGGCCTATCCTTAATATTTCCGTGTCAGCAGCATTGGCGGCGGGATTCAAATGGAGGAGCAGGCGCAGTCTTTTGGCAAAGTTCTCCTGGGTCAACAAACATCCGCCGGCCGGGCTGGGATAATCTTTTATCCCGTAATGCTCTGCCAGCTGCATCTGCCGGGTGCGGCTGCGTCCGCTGATATCAAGCAATCGGCTGCGATCTACCCATCCTTCATTTTCAGGAATGGTAGGAGGGAGTAATTTGGCCGAAAGAGGACGTAAGATAAGCCCTGCATAGCTGGACAATTTATTTACCGCTTGGAGAGCCGATTTATTTTGGCTCATGGGGCGCTGTCCCAGGACTTCGCCGGAAATAAGAAAGCTGGCCTCAAATTCCTGCAAATATTGGGCAGCCCTTCGAAACATATAACCATGACAATCGATACAAGGATTCATATTTTTCCCGTAACCATATACAGGATTTTTCAGAATATCCATATAATCAGAACCAATATCGAGATAATGAAATTCGATTCCCAGATCCTTGGCCGCCTGTTGGGTTCGTTCTTCCGCCCTAAAAAACGGAGTGACAAAATTTATGCCAACCACATCGATCCCTTGATCTTTGATCACGCATACCGCCAGCTGTGAATCCAGGCCGCCTGAGAATAAGCTGATTGCTCGCAAAGCTATCACTCTCCTTTATTCTGGAGATATTCTTCATCATTCCAGACTTTTATTCCATGTTTTCTTAAAAGAGCAGCGGTCACACCATCTCCCGCCACCAGTTGACCAGAAAAGCTTCCGTCATAAATTTTCCCGACCCCGCAGGACGGGCTGCGACGTTGTAAAATAGCCTCCTCTATACCGGTCATGCGCATGATCGCCAAACATTCCCGGGCTCCTTTGACAAACGCAGCGGTCAGATCTTCTCCCTCTGCATTGCTCACTTTCGCTCTTCCAGCGAGCACCTCTTCACCAGATCCACCAATTATTTCACAGGCACTACGAGGGGTTGTCAATCCTCCCAGCTGTTCCGGACAAAGCGGTAATACCTGACCGGCCCGCAGTTCTTTGACAAATGTCTCGTGCCGATTGTTGGCGCCGTTGTATTTGCAGTTGATCCCGCATAAACATGCACTTACCACTCTCATTATCAATTCATCCCCCAGCTATTAATAGTATATATTAATCCTGCCAATTTCAAGCCGTGGCCATACAAAAGCCACACTAAGTTAACAAAGTGATTTTAGAATTCATATTGTAGGTTAAAGAAAAATCTGAAATTGGAGATATGTGATGCAGCCAGATTCATTGGTAAAAATTATAGATGATACCAAACTGCCGGATGATAAATTAAATATATCCCAAGAACTGGCAAACAAGCTGACCTTGGTAAGCGCAGAAAACATAGTACTGCAATTTGGTCGTTCCGCTAGCGAAATGAAGGTCATAATCGATCCCCAGTTATCCGCGGATTGTATCAAGCTAAATTCCTCTGTTTTACGCAATAAAGGGATCAGTCACAATATGTCTTATGCAATTATCAACCATCACCATCACATCCGTCTTGGCCCTTATATCGGCATTTCTGTTAGTATTGAGGGCAAACAATCTAAACCATTCGGTAATCAATCCTTTTTCATCAGTCAATTAATTGAGCAAGCCCGGGCAATGGGGGCAGTCTGCTTCGTCTTTGGTTTAAAAGATGTGGACTTACACAAAGCCATGATTCGTGGTTATACATACCAGGGCAGAAGCTGGAAAAAACGGATTTATCCGCTCCCGGATGTAATCTATCCACGCAGTAACGGCGGATCAAACGATTATGCCTTGCGTCAAAAACTGATCCAAAAAGGAGTTCTCTTTTTTAATCCTCCGGGTATCGGCAAATGGGGAACATATAAAGCTTTAATAAAAAATCCTGAATTGAATAAATACCTGCCAGATACACGACCAATCAAAAATTTCAATGATGTGAAAGAAATGCTGCAAAAATACGGCAGCGTTTATATGAAACCTATTACGGGTTGCCAGGGGAAAAATATTATTCGGGTCAGCCAAAACAAGTGTTCCAAGATATATGAATACCAGTTTCGAAGTAAACAAAGTCAGGTTCATGGCAGTGCCACCAGCTTGCCCGAACTGGATCACAAATTACGTTTCTTTATCCATCATAAACCTTACCTGGTTCAGCAACAGATCGATCTTCTACAGCAGGATGGATGTATTATGGATTTGCGGGTAATGACACAAAAAAACCGGACGGGTAATTGGTTGGTGACCGGCAAGGTGTTTCGTATCGGGAAATCCAGCTCAATTACCAGCAATATTTCTGGGGGCGGCAGGGTTGGTGATGTACAAATGATGCTCAAAGAGTTCTTTCATCCCACAACCGTGCAGGGAATTATGAATGATATTGATTTTCTTGCCTTGGAGAGCGCCCGCACCTTAGAATCCAAACTGGGTCCAATTGGGGAATTAGGGATAGATATCGGCATCGATCATGAAGGCATGATATGGCTTATTGAAGCCAATTTAAAACCTGCCCGCAGAATCTTTTCGCTTATGCAAGATTATGAGACCAGACTCCTTTCAGTGCAAAGACCCATCGCCTATTCTGTTTATCTGGCGGGTTTTTAAGATTGTTTGTAAATAAGGATGGTAGATAAAGATGAGAATTACCATTAACAGCCGGCTTTACAACAAAATGCAGTTGAACCCTGAAAATGAAATAATGGTCAGAGCTGGCATGATATCAGCAAAATGTCCTTTGGAAATCGTCAGCGATCTTCCCCAACCGTATAAACTCTCCGCTGATTTAGCCAGGTATTTACATGTCAAACCGGATCATCGTTTGCAGATCCGTTACGAGGTAAATAATAACACCTTGCATATCGGGCCATATATCGGTATCCTTATCAATGGCCTGCCCAATCGAAGCGAATATGATCCCAAGAGTCTGCAAGCTGAATTGATTTATCTAAGCGAGATCGGTAATAAGATGGCAGCAGAAATCTTCATCTTCACGCCCGCTTGCATTGACTGGCCAAGCAAGACTACCCAGGGTTACAAATATAAAAGAACGACTGATCATAACGGTATCTGGATAGAATCGAGATATCCCCTGCCAGATGTTATATATGACCGCTTCCCCAGTCGTGCAATCGAAGCCCGTAAAAATATCAAATCGACCCGACAAAAATTAATGAGGTTGGAGAATATGAAATATTTCAATCCATCGTTTTTAAATAAATGGCGGGTCTATAAACTTTTGATTGATAATGAAGATTTATCATGGTACCTGCCCCAGACCAAGCTTCTTACCCCGGAAAATATAACAGAGATGTTGGAACGTCACAAAACTCTCTTTATTAAACCTTCCAACGGCAGCCTGGGAAAAGGGATTGTCAAAGCCTGGAAAAATAAAGACACCGGTATTATTCATGGCATTATTGGCTGTAGAAGGATACGCCATATCAAGGTCAACACCGTCAATGAATTTCTCAAAAAAATTAAATCGATAACCAAAGACAAATCCTATATCGTTCAAGAAGGCATAGATTTGATAAAATATCAGCATTCAAATTTTGATATACGTATTATTTTTCAGAAAAATGGCCAGGGTGAATGGCTCCTCAGTAAAAAATTTGTCCGCATCGCAGCTCCTGGCAGCAGCATTTCCAACCTCAGCAGCGGAGGGAGGATCGAGCGTAGCGTAGTCGTTTTAAAGCAGATCTTTCAACACGATAAAGATCTGATCAATAAAAAAAACCAAGAAATGCTGAAGTTGTGCGAAATGGTTGCTCATACTCTGGAAGCCAACACTGGTAAAAATTTCGGTGAATTGGGCCTGGATATCGGAATCGATAAAAAAGGCCGGTTATGGTTGATCGAAGTGAATTCCAAGCCTCGCAAGACAACCCAAACTGAAATGTCGCAAAAAATTGTCTACAACACCTTTAGCCGTCCGCTTGCCTATGCGGTCTATCTGGCCGGGTTTTAAACCGTAAGTTATAACTCGATATATACTGTTTTTAGAGTAGCTTGGCCACTATCATTAGTGATGAAGACTTTGTTGTTAACTAGATATAGGGTCCGAATATGAAATATTTAATATTTGCCGGTGGAATTAATGGTTATTTAAGCAGACAAGTGTTAATATTTATATTAAATATTTTTACTTCGTACTATTGTAGCCAAGACATATTAAAGGTATCTGACGACCCTTGACGAATAAGTACTTTTATTAATATATGACAAAATCGATAGTACGGGGAAGGAGGTTGTGCTGTGCAGGTCATCAAGAGAATTGGGATTCTAACCGGGGGAGGCGATTGTCCTGGTCTAAATGCAGTCATTAGAGCGGTTACCAAGGCTGCCATTATAGAAAATGGTTGGGAAGTTATCGGTTTTAAAGACGGTTTTAAAGGAATGGTGGAAAATTCCTATATGCCATTGAATCTCAAGGCAGTATCCGGCATCGGTCATACCGGGGGGACCATTCTGGGCAGCAGTAATCGTGACAACCCCTTTCAATTTCATCGCACCGTGGATGGACAAACCCAGACTTCTGACGAATCCGATCGCGCCATCGCTAATGTCAATAATCTGAATATAGATGCCATGATCATTATAGGCGGCGACGGAACTTTGCATATCGCCAGCAGTTTTTATCGCAAAGGGATTGATTTGGTGGCCGTTCCTAAAACCATTGACAACGACCTGTCTGCCACCGATGTTACCTTTGGTTTTAATACGGCGGTTGATACTGCTTCACAAGCCTTGGATCGTCTGCATACGACGGCAGAATCCCATCATCGCGTCATGATTTTGGAAGTAATGGGTCGATATGCAGGCTGGATAAGCTTACATGCCGGTATATCAGGCGGTGCCGATGTGATTATCATTCCCGAAATACCTTATAAATTGGATGATATCATTTATAAGATCCGCCAACGCTACGAGCAAGATAAAAAATTCAGTATTATCGTGGTAGCTGAAGGAGCTCATCCGGCTGACGGAGAAATGGTCATACAAAAACTGGTAGCCAACAGTCACGATCCGATTCGCCTGGGTGGAATTGGTAATCAACTGGCACAAGAAATAGAAGATGCCAGTGGAATTGAGACCAGGGTGACTGTTTTAGGACACTTGCAGCGCGGAGGGATGCCGATTCCATATGACCGCATTATTTCCAGCCGTTATGGAGTAGCTGCCGTTCATGCCGTTAAAGAAGGCAAATTCGGGTGCATGGTCAGTCTTAGTGGCACAAATATTGGAACCGTTCCCATCTTGGATGCCATAAAAGAACTTAAAAGAGTAAACCCGGAAGGCGAATTGGTAAAGACAGCCCGTGCATTGGGAATCAGTTTCGGCGATCGCAGAAATTGATGATAGAATTTAAAGACCATATAATGGGGGGATGAACGAGTGAAAAAAATTGCGGTATTGGGTGCTGGCATTATGGGGGCCGGAATCGCCCAGGTTGCCGCTCAGGCGGGTTTCGAAGTAATCCTTCGCGACTTGCAGCTATCTTTAGTAAAAGATGGTATGAAAACCATAACAGACAATCTAAACAAATTGGTGGAAAAAAATAGCCTGAAAGAAACACAGATCCCTGGAATCTTGAACAATATTCATGGCACGATAGATTTGGCTGAACTAAATGATGCTGATCTGGTCATTGAAGCCGTAGTAGAAAATATCGCCGTAAAAAGACAAATATTTGCAGAACTTGATAACCTATGTCCTGCCCATACTATTTTGGCGACCAATACTTCATCCCTCTCCATCACCGAGATAGCAGCCTCTACCCGGCGACAGGACAAAGTCTTGGGAATGCACTTCCTTAATCCTGTTCCTTACATGAAGTTGGTGGAACTGGTTAAAGGCATGGAAACCTCAAATCAAACGGTTGAAATTGCCCGTAGCTTCATTGCTAAAATCGGCAAGGAAAATGTCCTTCTCAATCGAGAAAGTCCGGGATTCATCGTCAACCGTATCTTGTTGCCTTATATTAATGAAGCCATCTGGCTTTATGCCGAAGGCACCGATATCGAATCGATTGATCAGGCTATGATCCTGGGAGCCGGAATGCAACAAGGACCTTTGCAATTGGCTGATATGATCGGACTTGACAATCTTCATGCTGTGATGCTGGGCTTTTACAATGAATTCAGGGATCCGAAATATCGCCCTCATCCTGTATTTTCAACTATGGTACGAGCAGGCTACTATGGCAAAAAGACTGGCCAAGGTTTCTATCATTATTAAATAGGGGAGGGAGTTTTATGGTTTTTAAGGCCCAAAAATCTTGGGGCGGTTTATACGGCATTATTGCAGGAATCTTGATTTTTGGTTTTTCCTTCTGGGGCATTGGTTTTTCATTGGGTACTGATGATAAAGCCCTGAAAGTATTGTTATATATACCAGCATATTTATTTCTGGTCGTGTATGTTTATCTGGTTCTGGGCGCACTTCGAATAAAATACATCGTTGATGATGACAAATTTTTATTAATCTGGGGCGTTGCTAAAAAGCATATTGCCTGGGAAGAAATTGATGAAATCATCCAGATCGAAGGAAAAAGTAATTTGTTTCCCTTCCTGTCCATGACCTGGCCGGGCTATGTGGTGGGACTGTTTCAGTTAAAAGGAGTCGGGCCAGTCAGAATGTATGGTACCCATGCCAAAAATGGTTTTCTATATTTAAAAACCCAACGAGGCTTTCTAGGTCTCACCCCCCAAGATGAATCTCTCGCCAAGATGATTGCAGAAAAAACCGGCAAAGAAATTCAAGTATTGGATATGGAAACCATTCCGATCGAAAAAAAAGGACACGACATGCATACCGATCGCTTTTTTATGCTTTACACCAAGCTCAATAATATATTATTAGCGGTATTTTTTCTTTATATTGCTATCTTTTTTCCCAACTCAGGTGCAGACCGGTTAATCATCCTGCTGGCTGTTCTCGCCTTAAACCTTTATATATTTAACAACGCCAATGCCAAGAGATTATATCAATTCAGTCAACAGGGAGGCTATTTCACTTTGTTGATTGGTCTGGCCGTCACTGGCATATTCTTGATATTGTCCATCGTACAGATCAGCTTTAGTTAATCTACGGGTATAAAAATTGTCTCCCCGCAGTGGGGAGCAAAGGACTTTTAAATGATCTAGTCCGGTTGTCGTTTGGCTGCCGGACTATTATTTTTGGGAATTTAAAAAAGGGAACCACCAAGCATCGACTAGGCCACTGATAAAGTACTTGTTGGTCCTCCCGAGAAGCCAAAGGCGACAAAAGCGATCCAGCCCTCTAGTGCTGCAAGCATAAAGGCCAATTAGTGACAATAGCAATGAAAAAGCACAACCTGAGTGTCAACGGATTTGATTGATTCCTAAAAGTTTACGATATATTATATTATGTAAACTAAATTGATAACTGGCTATTTTAAGGATCCAAGGATATAATAATACTTGATTTACATAGGGAAAGGTTGTTGGAAATGCAATTAGGAATCATTGGAATGCCGTCAGTTGGTAAAACTACCATTTTTGAATTATTAAGCAACCAACGTGACAAGACCAATACTCAGGGTAAAGCCAATTCTGCCATCGCGCGCATTCCTGATGAACGTATCGACAAACTGAGTGCGATGTTTAAACCCAAGAAAACCAGTTATGCTCAGTTGGAATTGGTGGATATACCCGGATTGGTTCCTGGACAGGAAAAAGGCAGCCATGTGTTTCTTGATTCCGTACGCAAGGCTGATGCCTTATTGCATGTGGTGAGACTTTTTCAAAATGATGCAGTACCATATATTTATGAAAAAGTTGATCCCATGAGAGACATTGAAATGATCAGCTATGAATTGCTGTTGGCTGATTTGGATCTGATTGAGAAAAGAATTGAACGCATTCACGCCAGTAAAAAAAAGAATCTCAAAGAACTTGAACTGCTGGAACGTTTAAAAACCACCTTGGAAGATGAGAAGCCCATCTCTGCGCTTCCTCTCGACCAGGAAGAACAGCTCATTATGAGTACTTACCAGTTTTTAACCGATAAGCCACTGCTCATATGCCTGAACCTGAACGATGATGATTTGGTTCGTTTGGATTATCTCCAAAAAGAAGAAATCGCTGAATATTCAAGGCTTAACGACATTCCGGTCGTCGAAGTTGCTGGCACCATAGAAAAAGAAATAGCCGATCTCGACGAAGATGAGAAAGAAGAGTTTTTGAAAGAATTAGGTATTCAGGAAAGCGGTTTGATGAAAGTCAGCCACAGTATGTATAAACGACTGGGATTGATCTCCTTTTTCACGGTGGGGGAAGACGAAGTCAAAGCTTGGACAATCGAACAGGGAACCCCCGCTCGCAAAGCAGCAGGTAAAATCCATTCCGACATTGAGCGCGGCTTCATTCGTGCCGAAGTGGTTGAATATCATGATTTTATCGACTTGGGAAGCATGAACGCAGTGAAAGAAAAAGGTCTTTTCCGCTTGGAAGGAAAAGAGTATATCGTCAAAGATGGGAATATTGTACATTTTCGTTTTAATGTTTAATTCAATTTAGTTTTTTATCAAGGAGCAGGAACAGATCTTCAATAAAATTTTGACGGGAGCTGAAATACTCCCGTTTTTTTGTGGTTATTTTTGTGTGCACTTTGTAGAAGGCAGATACATAATATAAACTATCTATTTCACTTCATGAGGTGTACAGATGAAAGCATTTACCTATAATAGCGCATTGCTTAAAATTTCTCCTCGACTTGACAGTATTATTACTAAGCAAAGCAAACTGCAAATTGGTCAAACCTTGCTGAACCTAAACAAAATAGCTGATAGAATTGAAGTCAGCAAAGCAATTAAATCAAATAAAATACTGATTTCCAGACGTTTGCTAGGACAAAACTATTCAGTTTCATCTCCGCAAGCCTTCCATCCATTAAACTACCAATTGCTTCCCAACCATATTATAAGAACTGGACCTGTGGTAGGAGTATTAATTGCCGGCAAAGAAAAATCCGGAGAACCACCGATTGCTCACCGGGCCAGAATATATAGAGGGCTAAGCCAGTTTGCAGCCCAAAAGAACATCTTTGTTTATTTTTTTTATGCTGATGATGTTGATTGGGAGCAGCAATCGGTCAAGGGTTTACTTTATGAATCACGGGCCAACCAGAAGAGTTCATTGATTAAAGCCAATTTCAGGCTGCCTGATCTGGTTTATAATCGGATCTCTTATCGTTATAAAGAGGATGCTTTGGTTGTACAGGAGTTCTTGCATAAAGCCTCTCAGCAAGGCATCCACGTATTCAACAGTCGTTTTCTAAATAAATGGGAAGTTCATCAAAGCCTGGCAACAGACTCACTGACCAGAGATTTTGTTATTGATACCGAACGCTATAGTAAAGAAACCTTGAAGAAATTCCTGGAAAAATATCCGGAATTCTTCATCAAACCCATAGCCAGCAGCGTAGGAAAAGGAATTATTAAAGTAATTGCCACCCAACCCAAGAGGATCCAATACTATCGTTTAGGGAAATCTTCCCACTGGCAGATATGCCATTCTCATCATGAATTATATGAACGACTCTCTATTTCTCAAGGAGAAAACTATATCCTGCAAAAAGGAATTAAATTGGCCAGTCTTAAACAAAGGGTCTTTGATATCCGTGCCCAGGTTCAAAAAGATGGTCAAGGGGTATGGCAATTTACCGGTGCAGCTATACGGGTTGCAGCGGTCGGTAAATTCGTTACCCATGTTCCCAATGGAGGCAGCAAGAGAGATTATCATCAAACCATTAAAGAAGTATTTGGTACATCCGGTCCGGTAAAAGAAAAACTTGATCTGCAGTTAAAAACCATCACCCAAAGAGTTCCGCTAGCTTTGGAAGGGAGTTTGGGGATCAATCTGGCCGTTTTATCAATTGATATTGGTATTGATCAGGACGGCCAGATGTGGATCATCGAAGTTAACTCCAAGCCAGCCAGTTTTGACGAAAATGCTATTCGCAAGCGACATTTGGATCTACTGACAGATTACTTTTTATTTAAAAGCGATTTTGGAGCAACAAATTGAGAGGTAAAAAATGATTGTAAAAATGATTTACCGTAAGAACTCCACCGGAGAAAGTATCTTAAAATATTTCGAAGATTCCTGGAAAGACGTCGATTGCTACAAATTTGAAATGAATGGCAAAAAGTACCTGGAAATAACTGCATCACAAGGCGATGAAAAACCTAAGGTCATTTTTAATGAGATCAAAGCCCTTGAAAATTTTCTGCATAAAAATCACTGCGAGGAAATATTGGCATTAAACGATATCGCAGCTGACTTTTCTGATTCAAAGGTGACGAATAAAGGTTATGAAATTTTAATATTCAATATGTCAGTTATATCGGTTAATCAATTTACTGCTGGCAAAACCACAGTCAATCAGAAGTATATCAACGAAAAACAAATTCCCAAAGTATGCGAATTAGCCAAACGCGTTCTCAATCTGTTGGGATTGGATTACGCCATGATAAAAATAAATATCAATGCCCAGCGCAAATTAACCGTAACTGGGCTTAACACTTCTCCGGTTATCAGGAATAAGGATCTAAATGAAATGATCGATAAACTGGAAATGACTTTGGAACAGTATACTCGCCATTATTATAAAAAACTTGAAGTAAAACTCGGTGCGGACCCGGAATTTATGATCGCCAACAGCCGAACCAGAAAAATGATCCCTGCCTCAGATTTCTTTCCCCGGCAAGGGCCTGTAGGCTGCGACAATATTCGCATTCCCAGGCGCCAACAAAGGCCAATCGCCGAACTCAGGCCTCAGCCCGATATTTCACCTATTATTCTTCATGCCAATATCAAAGCTACTCTTGAGCAAGCTAATAAAATGGCGCCTTATAGAAATATCAAATTGTTGGCTGGCAGTCAGCCTTTTTCCGGTTATTCTATAGGCGGACATATTCATTTCAGCAATATCGGTCTAAGCAGTCATTTTTTAAGAGTTTTGGATAATTATCTGGGGCTGCCTGTATTCCTGCTTGAAGACCAGCAAACAGCTGTAAAAAGACGCAATAAATATGGCCGTTTAAATGATTATCGAGCCAAAGATTATGGAGGATTCGAATACCGAACTCTAGGCAGTTGGCTGGTATCTTCGGAAATCAGCCTGGCAGTACTGTGTCTGGCTAAATTGGTCAGCAGTAATTTTCTTCATTTGCGCAATAACTACTTCTTGTCCATCAAAGCTCATCGGGCGTTTTATCAAGGAGAAACTGATTATTTCAGAGAACTATTTGATGAACTCTGGCAGGAAATAAGAAATCTGGATGATTATAAAACTTATAGTCAGGAACTTGAAATCATCCCGCAAATGATCAGGCAAAGCCAAATCTGGGACGAGAATGTTGATTTACGTAAAACATGGTATTTAAACCGCAATTACAGCAAAAGATATACCGCCAAAAACAGCACCATATCAGCAACAAATATTAACAGCCGGAGTCACACTACAACCAGCCGGCGTACATCAACTTCAGGTTCAAGATCAGCCATACGTTCTACATCAAACACATATGCCTCAGCATCCTATCAATCTCAGGGACGATACGCCCAATCATCGCATGTTTAATAATCAAATACCATCCCCCGTTAATTATTAATAGTTCCGATAATGAACATTATGTAAACTAGTCCGCGATTGTATTTCTATGACTGCTTCAAGTTTGGTTCTAATCCTCGATCGATGATTCTTGTTTTTCTTTTCAACTAGTTTACAAAATGTTGTTTTGAATTTTGATATGTCATTTGTCAAATTGTACCACATTATAGAACAATTGTACCACCTTTTTTGTTCTGTTTTTGTTCTGTTTTGGAATAGAACATTTGTGCTATCTATATACAAAAGTTGACGTATACAAATGTAATATACAACTATTTGTATACGGGTTTTCTTATATAAAATGGTACTTTGAGGTCCTTATATACAATATACAAAGGTGTCTAAAGGTAATACTAGACTTTAGCCACTAAAAAAGAACAAGCGTTCCAGTCTATAAATGGAAATAAATGTTAGTATGAAGTGAAATGGAAAAGTAAAAAAGGAGCGCTTGCCTGCCGGGGGCAAAACAGCCTATTCCCACCCAGACCCACTGTAAAGGGTAAAGGCTAAAGCCCACTGCGTGCCCTTTACAGTGGGGCCCCCAGGCGGGAATTGTCGGCAGTTACCCCCGGCAAGCGCGCGCTATTGCCCTTCAACCATTGACCAATAATAAAAGCACCCAATGAGGACTTAGTAAGTCCATAACATAAAGCAACGTGATTTAATTGATCATGAACCTCTTTAGTGACCTTAATTGAAACGCGAGTATCTCTTGCTATGTTCTTATCCCCCCTTATACTTTATACAAATGGTAATGCAATGGTAATGCAGTACTTGGGTCCCCTCCCCCGGCCGGGGGCCCCACCCCAAGTATCTGCAATCATTACCAAACCATTTTAATTCAACTGTAAGGCTTCCAGGAGCCGTTCTGAGACTGTTACGTTATCTTGACTAGTTTACATAATATAATGTTCCACTAAGGTGCCCTTCAAGGAAGGATTGAAATCAATCCATTTATGCACCATCCCGGAACACCGTGAACATTATGTAAACTAGCGTACAAATGCCCATATATTGGGAACGGTAAAATGTCGGCTAGTTTACAAAATGTTAATACCCTGCCACAGATCAACCTGGTCAAAAAATAAGTCAAAAATCATCGCTCCATTCTGCGCTTGCTGTCGGTAGCAAGCAAAGCCTACTAGCGTAACACAGGAGTAAAAAGTTTTTATTTAACTATGCTGTATAGAATGCTTTTCCATGTGTGGCGCATTTTAATTGAAGCAATTCCATCTTTATTATTTTCAGCTAAATAATATTCACCACGAAGAAAATCATATCTTTCAAATTCTAAAATATATCTTGGCATACCACATGTAAGATATGTATCAATTTTTATACTTAAATTTGAAGGCAAACAATCATGTTCAAAAATTATTTTACCCTTTTTTTTATTATGAGGGTTATATTCATACGCTTTAATCCAGTTAAGTCCTTTTTCCGGTGTAATTATTAATGTTTCATCTGAATCTTTTCCTACTAAATATTCATCTATAATTTTATATTTTTCGTAGATGTTTAATAAATCATCACCACGATAAACATCGATAAATTCATATATAAAATTCTTTTCAAGAATTATTGTAGTAATTCGACCAATAAAATAAATTAAAAATAACAATAAAGTTGCTATTGAAGAAATATTTCCAATACTATTAATTAAAAACACTTGACCTATACCCGATTTGTCGGACACCCAGAAGTTAGGTAGAATAACAACTGTGGAGGGAAGACAAATGAGCAAAACTGGGAAACGTTATGATGCGGAATTTAAGGCATCCGCGGTCAAAATGGTCAAGGATAACGGGCGCTCAATAACTAGC
>CAZACF010000013.1:0-8775 GCA_964483565.1 uncultured Syntrophomonas sp.
AAAGAATAGCATTGGATTAGATTTTTTTACACAACCTGAATTAGCCCTACTGGCTAATTATTACGATAAGTTGTCTGGAGATAGCTTAAATAGGCAAAAAGAATTAAAAATTTGGGCAATTGAACAAAACTATGATGGGATAATGGCCAGAATATCCTTTTTATTTGGAGAAAATCCTTTAAATGATATTGAAATAAATAACTTCATTCAAGGAATTATAAGACAAGAAGAAAAATTACTCTGGCAAAATATGTTTGGAGAGCTTAATAAACTGAATAATTACGGTGATTTTAATAATTTGCTCAGCTTTATACTTAATTTAGATACATTCTTAAACAATTTCCAGGAAGGAGGGAAATCGTGAAATCGGATAAAAAACTAGCTGAATCAATAAGCATTCTAGCAGAGAAAGGCAAGAAAAAGAAAAGCCTTTCTTATGAAGAAATTGTCGATGATCTGCAAAGCTATAACCTAGAACCAGATAATTTAGATGATATATTAGAACACCTCCAATCCCTGGGAATAACTGTCGGAGCGGAAGGCGAGCATGAGATAGATAATGAAGAAGATAGTGAGAAGGAAAACGTCGAGACTGAGGAAGTAAATGTTCCTGACGGAATCGAAGTAGATGATCCAGTTCGTATGTATCTCAAAGAAATTGGCCGAGTACCACTTTTAAAAGCCGAACAGGAAATGAATCTGGCGCAAAGAATCGAAATGGGAGAAGATGAAGCTAAAAGACAATTAGTGGAGGCTAACTTAAGACTGGTTGTCAGCATCGCCAAGCGATATGTCGGGAGGGGGATGCTGTTTCTGGACCTCATTCAGGAAGGTAATTTGGGCTTAATGAAGGCGGTAGAAAAATTTGACTATCGTAAAGGCTTTAAATTCAGTACCTATGCCACCTGGTGGATAAGGCAGGCCATTACCAGAGCAATAGCTGACCAGGCAAGAACTATTAGAATACCCGTACACATGGTAGAAACTATCAATAAACTATCTCGTATCCAACGCAGCTTGTTGCAGACATTGGGCAGGGAACCGACTCCACTGGAAGTTGCGGGTGAAATGGACATCCCGGTGGAAAGAGTTATAGAAATAATGAAAGTAGCCCAGGAACCTGTTTCACTTGAAACGCCCATTGGTGAAGAAGATGATAGCCACTTAGGTGATTTCATTACTGATGAGGAAGCGGAGTCACCAGAAGAATCAGCATCGTTTGTATTACTGCGCGAACACTTAGATGGTATTCTCAATACTTTAACAGAGAGAGAAGAAAAAGTACTAAGACTTCGTTTTGGTCTTAATGATGGAAGACCCCGTACCTTGGAAGAAGTAGGGCAGGAGTTTGGAGTAACCAGAGAAAGAATTCGCCAGATAGAAGCTAAAGCCTTGAGAAAACTAAGACATCCTTCCCGCAGCAAGAAGCTCAAGGATTATATTGAATAAATCATGCTTCGCTGAACTACAACTATTGACAAGAGATGTCGGGCAATATATAATATTTCTTGTTGAGTCTCTGAGGCGGTCCTCGATAGCTCAATGGTAGAGCATCCGGCTGTTAACCGGAGGGTTGTAGGTTCGAGTCCTACTCGAGGAGCCAATTAATAATATTAGCGGTAACCCTTGCAGTTACCGCTTTTTATTTCCAAAATAAATCTGGTGGGAATTGAAGTTTTACTATTGACCTTTTAACAGATATTTAATATACTAACTCTTGCGGGGTTTCAAAGTATCCCGGGCCTATAGCTCAGTTGGTAGAGCTACCGGCTCATAACCGGTTGGTCCCAGGTTCGAGTCCTGGTAGGCCCACCATACATGGCCCCTTGGTCAAGCGGTCTAAGACACCGCCCTTTCACGGCGGTAACAGGGGTTCGAGTCCCCTAGGGGTCACCATTCGGGCGATTAGCTCAGTTGGGAGAGCGCCTGCCTTACAAGCAGGATGTCGGCGGTTCGAGCCCGTCATCGCCCACCATTTGAAAAATAAGGATTTCCATTCCAACGGAGATCCTTTTTTTATTGCGATCTGAGCGGGCGACTCCAAGGCCAAAGGACGGATGGTTTGCAGGAAATCGACAAAAAAACGAGAAATGAACACTATAGCGATTACTGAAAACCGAGACAAAGGGGAAAAATATGGAATACGTTAGTGCGGGCAGATTTACCAATGAGAAGGCTAGACAGATGATACTGATCTTGCGTCAACATGTCCCTTATATCCATTGGAGTTCGGGGTGGAGCGACGAAGAGCCGGGCGATGCCATGCCCTATTCTAATATTTATGTGCCGGAGTATCAGCTTCACGAGGCAGAACATGTCATCGGATTGCTGGAAAACGGTTTCGACCTGTCCAACTATCGGTCCAACAGCAGCTTTCCAGATCTTTTTGAAGAATCCAACGGTAATTTGCAGGTGGTAAGACCGCTGGCGGCTTTTGCCGAACATGTCAGGGAACTCATCACTCTGACCGAAGACTTTAGCAGTGATGATATGGTGGGGTATTTGCGCCGGATCTCCCAGCAATTGATCCGTATTTATGCGCTGAAGTTTGAACTGCCGGACTGTTCCGGAGACCATTATTACCAACCCTGGCTCAGTTTCAGCCTGCCCCATAAATTGGGTCCTTTTTCAGTTTACTATGATGTGACCGATCCTTTTAGCCGACAGGTGGAGAGTCAGCATCTGGAAAAACAACTGGAACATATCCTGGAGGTTCTGCATACCGGTATCATTCACTACAATATGTATCATGAAACGGGGAATTATAAATACTTGTCCCTGGCAGCCACTGTATGGAAAAACCAGTTTTTTGGTGATGATGGCTGGGGAACAGCGGTGGTCAAGGTGCTCAAGGTTATACACTATGCGATTACGTATTTGCAGCAGGGCAGATGGCCCAATCAAGTCTCAGAGGAGAGCCCGGACGAATGAAAATAAAAATGGCCTTAAATGATCGTCACGACTTAATCGACATGGAAGTTGTTTATAGCAAGCGCAGCACCATGGCTATTAAGATTTGCGCAGAAGGCAATATCAAGGTGTTTGTCCCGCAAGGCACCCATCAATCGGCCATAGACAACATGATCCGAAGCAAGGCTGATTGGATCCATAAAAACCTTAATGCGATTAGAGCGTCCCAGGCGATGGAAGTGAAAAGGACTTACACTGATGGGGAAATCTTCCTGTATTTGGGCTGTGATTATCCGTTGCAGCTCAAGGTTGACCCCAGGCTCGACAAAATAAGGGTCAAGCTGGGAGACGGTAGATTAGAGGTTAGTTCCCCGCTTGCCAATGAAGCTGTTATTCAGGATGGCATGGAAGCCTGGTACCGGTTTATGGCGACCGAATATATCAATGACCGGCTAAAATGCTTTCAGCCATTATTGGATGTATGTCCCAACCGGGTAACGATTCGAGGCCAGAAGACCAGATGGGGCAGCTGCAGCAGCAAGGGCAACCTGAGTTTCAACTGGCGGCTGATGATGGCTCCGGCCGAAGTTGTAGACTACGTCATCGTCCATGAATTGTGCCATTTGATCCATCCCAACCATGCCAAGAGTTTTTGGAACCAGGTGTCAGCCATTCTGCCGGATTATAAATCACACCAGGTCTGGTTGAAAAAAAACGGTCCCCGTCTGATGCTGGGTTTTTAATTGAAACAAAGTACTACCCCCACAGAGTTCTGAGGGGGTATTTTTTTATGGTTTGGGGATTGCGTATAATAAAAATATTTTTATATTTTTTCTGTGATTGTGCAAACTAAATTATGACCAAAAATTAATAAGAATGGAGGGCATGGAATTGGCCAGTCAGAAGATTAGCTGTATGGTTAGACAATGCAAACATAATGGAAAGGACAACTGCTGCGAGCTGAAATCGATCAAAATATCCGAATGCAATGACCAAGGTCGGGTTGATCATGAAACCTTATGCAGTGATTTTGAAAGCTAAAAGGAGGTTTGAAAATGAAGGCAAGTCAAAAAATCAGCTGTAGCGTACAGTCATGTATGCATTATAAGAGGGGTGACATGTGCAGTTTGAATGCCATTCAGGTGATGCCCTGCGATGATCGCAACGATAAGGGACATGAAAGTCTCTGCTTCAGTTATCAACAGGAGTAGATGATAATCGAACCGAAACGGGGTTGGCAGATACAATTATGCCAGCCCCGTATTATTTTGCAGACCAGAAAGAGTTGGCAGCAAACAAATATCATTCGCCAACCAGGATCAATAATCAGATAGACTAGTAATAATACCCGATAATGGTAGTATATATAAAGGAGATAATCAACCTGGAAGGGGTGCGCCGATGGCAAGAAAGCACAGACCTAATGACGAATGGCAATTCTTGTTGAATGTAGGTTCACAGTATGAACTGGAGATGATCACTTCGATTCTGGCTCAGGAAAGCATCCTGGTGATGAAAAAAAGCCAGGGCTCGGGTGCCTATACGGATGTTATCATGGGAACTTCCCTGACTGGTTATGACATTTACGTACCCGCCCAACGATTGGCGGAAGCGCAGGATATTTTGGAAAATCTGCCGGTATTCGAAGAAAGTGAAATCAACTACCATGAGGTTTCAACCTTCAACCAGGCTATGCCCAACATCCTTGAAGCGGAGATCGAGGAAGGGTTTCTGTTACGCAATCGCGGTCTGTTAAAAATCCTGTTTTTCTTTTTTGTAATAATTCCGTTGGTTTTCGGTTTACTGGTAGCTTTGTTTAACACTCTTCAGCTCTAATGAAGAAACCTTGGGATTTTTAAAAATTCTCCGGCAGAGTGCCTCAAGTACTTTTGCGCATGGAGAATTCTTCATGCGCCATTAAAATTCCTGTCCTGAACTGATCTGCTCCAGGGTAAGCTCGTAAATCTTCCATCTCTCCTCCTGATTTTCCGCCTCAATCAGATAACGATAGTGATCGCCCGGCGCGTAACAGTCATAGAACGGGCACTCCAGTCTCACTTGACGGTCGTTGCGAAAAGTGATGACGGTTTTTGACCTATCCTGCCGGGTCAAAACCGGAATGGAATCTTTGGGGACGACGACCAGCCTCTGCAACTCTTCATCCCAGGCCAAGTAAAAGCAGGCCAGGGAACGGGCCAGTTCCTCGCTGAAGCCTTGCTGAAGCCATTTCACTGCCCCCTCTTGATCAGTTGCCTTCAAGGCCACCGGGTAAACAGAATTTCGCCGGTACTGCACCTCTCCGGTCAAATCAATGAAAAGCGCGAAGTCTTCAGTGATATCACTAAAAACCTGTTCCTGCAATTCGGCTCGGCTGTCTTCTGCTCCGGCGGGAACAGGCTCGGAAAAATAGGGCCGAGCCAGAAAAAACAAGCACAGCAACAAGGCTGTCACCAAGCCAGGAAGCTTATATTTCATGATCATCTTTCCTCCAGTGGGTCGTTTTAATTTGAATTATAACAATATGGTAAAAATATACAAACACAATATTCCCACAAATTATAGTACGGGAGTGATCATTGAGACAAATTGCGGGAATGAAATCGCCTTTCAGCGGCTGAAAGCGATGATTATCCAGTGGAAAACCACTAATGATTCATCAAACACGAAAAAAATGAGCAAATTTTGCGATCATCAAATATATATACGGTATAATATTTATTATTAATTGCCAAAATTATTCCGGAAGAAAGCCATGTACGTCTGGGTTTTCTTCCGCAACCAGGTTAAAACCCGGAGTCGCTCTACAGGCTCCGGGTTTCATTTTGACAACGGCAATCATTTTACCGGACAGAATACTTGACAGTCGGGGAGAGGATCATTAGAATACATATGTAAAGCAAAAATACTTTACACAAGGAGAAGGCGATATGCTTGAAAAACTTGAGCAATTCGTACTGCTAAACGATATTTACGGGGCCTTGCTCACCGAGAAGCAGCGCCGTATTTTAAAAGACTATTATGAAAATGATTTATCTCTATCGGAAATTGCCAATGATATAAATACCAGCCGCCAGGCGGTTTATGACTTAATTAAAAGAACCGAACACCAACTGATGCAATATGAGGCCAAATTAGGGCTGCTGGAGAAATTCAAAACAACTCGCCGTCAACTGGAAAGCGTCTGCGCCTTGCTGGAACAGGATCATCCTGATCAAGACGAACTGCGGGAGGCACGGCGGATTCTACATGAAACCATGCAACTGCTGTAGAAAAGGAGAGATATCGTGGCATTTGAAGGACTGTCAGACCGCTTGCAGGAAGTTTTCAGAAAGCTGCGCGGCAAAGGCAAGATCTCCGAAGAAGACGTCAAATTAGCCATGCGGGAAGTGCGTCTGGCCTTGCTGGAAGCTGACGTCAATTATAAAGTGGTAAAAAACTTTGTGGCCGCGGTCAGCGAGCGGGCGGTAGGCCAGGAAGTCATCCAAAGCGTTACCCCCGGACAGCAGATCGTCAAAATCGTCTATGACGAAATGACCCAGTTGATGGGCGGTAGCGAGACCAAACTGAACCTGTCCTCCAAACCACCGACCGTGATTATGGCGGTTGGACTGCAGGGGGCCGGCAAGACTACCACAGTGGCCAAGCTGGCCCGTAATCTGGTTAAACAAGGACGCCGACCGTTGATGGTAGCCGCCGATATTTATCGTCCCGCTGCCATCAAACAGTTACAGGTTCTGGGGGAACAATTAAGCGTACCGGTTTTTTCCATGGGACAGAGCAACCCGGTACATATCGCCAAAGCTTCGCTGGAATACGCCCGCAGCAACAATCGTGATATTATCATCATTGATACCGCCGGAAGGCTGCATATTAATGAAGAATTAATGGATGAACTGGTCCAGATCCAAAAAGCGGTCGAGCCGCATGAAACCTTGCTGGTGGTGGACTCCATGACCGGTCAGGATGCGGTCACGGTAGCTGAGGCATTCAATCAACAACTCGGCATCACCGGACTGATTCTCACCAAACTGGACGGTGATACCCGCGGCGGAGCCGCCTTGTCGGTCAAAGCCGTAACTGGTCAACCGATCAAATTGGTCGGTATGGGCGAAAAGCTCGATGCCTTGGAAACCTTTTATCCCGACCGTATGGCATCGCGTATTCTGGGCATGGGAGATATCCTTAGCCTGGTAGAAAAAGCCCAGGAGAATTTTGACGAGCAAAAAGCCCGCGAAATGGAAATGAAGATCCGCAAGCAGGAATTTACCCTGGAGGATTTCCTGGACCAGATGCAGCAGGTCAAAAAAATGGGTCCGCTGCAGGATTTGCTGGGCATGATTCCCGGCATGGGCAAGCAGATGAAAGGAATGGATGCCCAAATTGATGAAAAGGAACTGCTGCATGTGGAAGCTATCATCAAGTCTATGACGCTCCATGAACGGCGCAATCCAGCCATCCTCAACGGCAGCCGCAAAAAAAGAATTGCCTCGGGCAGCGGCACCCGGGTACAGGATGTGAACCGTCTGATCAAGCAGTTTGAAGAGTCTCGCAAATTGATGAAACAGTTTGCCGATGCGGGTGGTAAAAAAGGCAAACGGGGCATGATTCCCGGCATGAAGTTTCCCCTGCAATAAGGACCGGCTTACTTTTTTTACGGCTGTATGGCCGTGATGAATATAAAGTAGAGATAATAACAAGGAGGTGACAATATGGCAACAAAAATCCGCTTAAAAAGAATGGGAGCCAAGAAAAGCCCTTTCTACAGAATGGTAGTAGCTGATGCTAGATCGCCCCGTGACGGACGTTTTATTGAAGAAATCGGTTATTATGATCCTTCCACCGATCCGGCCACCATCAAGATCGATGAAGAAAAAGCCATGAAATGGCTGGCTACCGGTGCAAAACCTTCAGATACAGCAAAATCACTTTTGCAAAAACAGGGGATTATGAGCAAGTTTGCGGAAGGCCGCAAGTAGGGGCAAAAGGCCCAGGGGGGTGAATCACAAGTGAAAGAGCTGGTTGAATATATTGCCCGCGCTCTGGTGGATAATCCTGACCAGGTTCAGGTCAGCGAACTGGAAGGGGAAAAATCCAATATCATCGAACTGCGGGTAGCACCTGAGGATATGGGCAAGGTGATCGGAAAACAGGGCAAAATTGCCCAGTCAATCCGTATGCTTACCAAAGCCACTGCGGCCAAAGAGGGGAAAAGAGTTTCTGTAGAAATTATGCGATAGGGCTGAGCAATTAGCCCCGAACAGTCTGAAAAGGGTGAATAGCGTGTTAACCAAGAAAGCCCGTTCCATTGTAGTGCGGGCTTTCCGCTTACCTTGCGCGTAACCTTTTTACATGCTTGGGCAGGGTCTGGGATGAAATCCTTCGGAAGATGTTTGGAGATGGATGCAATGGATGCAAATGAATTAATCAGCATTGGCAGGATTGTTGGTACCCATGGTTATAAGGGTATCCTTAAAGTAATACCTTTGACGGATTTTCCAGAGCGTTTCAAAGATTTGCAGCAGATCGATCTGACCCAGGGAGCAAAAGTTACTCGATATAAAGTTGAGTTCTGCAGCCCCTACAAGGATATGCTACTAATGAAATTGGAGGGTATTGACGATTTGGAGACGGCGCAAATATATCGCAATGCTCTGCTGGGGGTTGAGGAAAAAGACGTGTTTGCGTTGCCCCCCGGCTATTATTACCATTTTCAATTAGTGGGTCTGGCGGTTTATGATACGGAAAAAGGTTATCTGGGGGTACTGAAGGAAGTCCTGGAAACCGGGGCCAACGATGTCTATGCAGTAGATTCCGCGGTTTACGGCGAGATCTTGTTGCCGGCTATTCAACAAGTCATCCTCGATA
>CAZACF010000013.1:8785-23255 GCA_964483565.1 uncultured Syntrophomonas sp.
CCCAAAAGATGACCGTTAAACTGCTGGACGGATTACTGGACTAGCATGTGGCGGCGGTCTGTTGTTCTCTGAAAACAGGCAAACTGGTTGGCAAGATAGAATTTGCTGATAGCATAGAGTTCAATACCAAACGCTCTTGCATCGCTTTGGCAATAGGAAATATTATTTTAGGGAGAAGACCATGCGCATCGATATATTAACCCTTTTCCCGGAGATGTTTGACTCGCCGTTACAGGCCAGCATAATTGGCCGGGCCCGGCAGAACGGGCTGCTGCACATTAATGCTGTCAACATCCGGGACTTTGCCTTGGACAAACACCAGCAGGTGGATGACTACCCGTATGGCGGTGGTGCGGGAATGGTGATGAAGGTGGATGTGCTGGCCCGCGCCATTGAGCATGTCCAAGAGCTGTCCGGCCGGGTGGTTTATCTATCCCCGCAGGGACAGCGCCTCGATCAAAAAATCGTGACCCGGCTGGCCGGGGAAGAGCATCTAATTCTGCTCTGCGGTCATTATGAAGGCATCGACGAGCGTGTCCTGACCTTTATAGACGAAGAAATCTCCATCGGTGATTATATTCTGACCGGCGGCGAACTGGGCGCCATGGTTCTCGTTGATGCAGTCGCCCGACTTATTCCCGGGGTGCTGGGTGATGATGCCTCAGCCCAGGACGAATCTTTTGCGGCCGGTTTGCTGGAGTATCCCCAGTATACCAGACCGCGCTCTTTTATAGATATGGAGGTCCCGTCGGTACTGCTTTCCGGGCACCATGAAGAGATCCGTCGTTGGCGCAAGAAGCTAAGTTTACAGAGAACTTTGCTAAAAAGACCCGATTTGCTTGTGAACCGGAATTTTGATTCGGAGGAGCGAGCCCTGTTGGAAGAAATACTATTCGTCAGCAAGAAGGAAAAAGGCCAAGAAAGTTAGAAAGTTAGGTGCCTGGCACGATGCGAAAAGCGCAAGTATATATTGCTCTCCTGCACCATCCCATGTATAACAAACGCCGGGATGTTGTGACTACCTCGGTGACTAACCTGGATCTGCATGATATCGCCCGGGTAGCCCGAACCTACAATGTGGAAGGATTTTATGTCGTCCATCCGTCGCCCAATCAGCAACAGTTGATCGGTGATATTCTGTCCTATTGGCAGGAGGGTTACGGGGGCAGTTATAATCCGGATCGCCGCGAGGCATTTGAGATCCTGCACCAGGTGGAGAATCTTGCCCAGGTCGTGACAGAAATCGAAACCGCCACCGCCAGCAAGGTGTTGACTGTAGCCACGGATGCGCGCCGCTATTCCAATACGGTTTCCTATCGTTGGCTGAAAGAACAAATATTTACCGGGGATCAGGTGTATTTGCTGCTGTTTGGGACTGGCTGGGGCATGGAACGGACTCTGATGGAGCAATGCGACTATATCCTGGAACCGATCGCGCCGGACAGCGATTATAATCATCTGTCGGTACGCAGTGCGGTTTCCATTATCCTGGATCGCTTGCTGGGGGAATTTTGGTTTAATCTGTAGTTCTCTCTTGTGATTGAGAAAATACTGTGATAAAATAGGCATGTTCTGTATTAAAGGTGGTCCGCTGCATGACAGCCATGTAAGAACGCCTGTGGAAGGAGGTTGAAATCGTGCAAGACATCATCAAATCGATTGAAGAAGAACAGTACAAGAAGGATTTGCCTCGCTTCGGGCCTGGTGATACCGTAAAAGTACATGTTAAGGTTGTTGAAGGAACGCGGGAAAGAATTCAGCTTTTTGAGGGTACCGTCATGAAAATCAGAGGCACGGGTCTGTCACAGACGTTCACCGTACGGAGGATTTCTTACAACGTAGCGGTGGAGAGAACATTCCTGATGCATACTCCCAAAATCGCTAAAATCGAAGTCACCCGCAAAGGTAAAGTGCGTCGCGCCAGACTATTCTATCTGCGTGGTCTGACCGGCAAAAAAGCCCGCGTCAAGGAAAAGAGCAGATTCTAAGCAGAGATTTTTAAATGATTGGGAAGGAGAATACCGTGCGGTATTCTCTTTTTTTCTCTCGCCTGGTGGCAAAGGAGGAGACTTGTATGGCGATTAACTGGTATCCGGGGCATATGGTCAAAGCCAAAAGAGAAATTGCTGAAAACATCAAACTGGTTGACATCGTACTGATGCTGCTGGATGCGCGTGCGCCGTTTTCGTGTCGCAATCCTGATCTGGAAAAAATGATCAGCCGCAAGAAAATTGTTTTTATCCTCAATAAAATGGATCTGGCCTCGCCAACCATTACCCAGCAGTATCAGCAAAGACTGCAGCAGGAAGGCTATCCGGCTGCAGCCATGGATTCCAGCGCCGGCAAAGGGGCCAAGGAAGTGCTGCAACTGATCAAAGGTGTTTATCAGCAGCAGGCCGAGGAAATGCTCAGCAAAGGTCGGCGGGTGAGAAGCCCGCGGGTGATGGTGGTGGGCGTTCCCAATATCGGTAAATCGACTTTTTTAAACTGTCTGGTGGGCAAAAAAGTTGCCCAGACCGGCGCCAAGCCAGGCGTGACCCGCGGCAAGCAGTGGGTTCGGATACGGGAGGATATTGAATTTATGGATACCCCCGGTTTGATGTGGCCCAAGGTGGAAGATGAAGAACAGGGCTTGAAGCTGGCTTTGCTGCACATTGTGGGGGAAAACGCCTACCAGGAATACGACGTAGCTTTATATTTATTGAAAACCTTGCAGACAAAAACACCGCAGGTTTTCTTTACCCGTTACAAAGTGGAAAATGTCCAGTTGGGAGCTGAAGAAATGCTGGCAGAAATCGCCCGCAACCGAGGTTACCTGAACAAGGGGGGGGCACCCGACCTCGACAAGACCTGTCACCTGTTGCTGCAGGATTACCGCCGCGGCAATCTGGGACGTGTCAGCCTCGATTAATCAAGCCAACAGGGATGGCTGAAATTGCTTTGCCTGGCTGAAAGCGGCTGGATTTTTTTGCTTCCGCTTAAATTCGGACGGGAGCCGCAGGAAGGTTCGTGACCATTGCAAAAGTCACGCTGGCAGTGCTATCTGCTGCACAGCCCAACCGCTGGAAAAATATTAAATTATTATACCTGCTTCTTTATGGGCAGGTTTTTTATTTAGAAAAATATATTATTAAGCAGGAAAATGGTTTAATGGGGAGAATATTATTAGATTAACAATAATAATTATTTATATAACCAAAGGTTATAGAGAAGGGGGATTTTAAGTTGGACAGAGGCAAGTGGTTTATTTTGCTCACCGGACTTATCATTGGAGCAATTGCGGTGGTGCTGGTTAAGCTGGGCAACCCACCCAACATGGGCTTTTGTATTGCCTGTTTTGAAAGGGATATTGCCGGAGCACTGGGATTGCACCGGGCTGGAGTCGTTCAGTACATGCGCCCGGAAATTATCGGCATCGTGCTGGGCGCCATGCTGACCTCTCTGTTTGCGGGTGAGTTTAAATCTCGCGGAGGGTCATCTACATTAGTGCGTTTTGTTCTGGGTATGTTTATGATGATTGGCGCTTTGGTATTTTTGGGATGTCCGCTGCGGGACGTGCTGCGCATGGCCGGCGGGGACTACAATGCGGTGGTTGGATTCATTGGCTTTATCTGCGGCGTCGGCGGCGGTGTATGGTTTTTGCGCCGGGGCTTTTTTCTGGGTCGGGCGGAGGAAAGCCACAGCAATTTGGGTGGCTATATCCTGCCGTTGATTTTTGCTATCCTGTTGTTCATCTTGCTCAAGGGAACCGTATTTAATCCGGATGCAGGCGGCCCATTGTTCTTCAGCAAGGAAGGCCCTGGCTCCATGACTGCTCCGCTGCTGATTTCGTTAGCCGCTGGCCTGTTGGTGGGATTCCTGGCACAGCGCACTCGCTTGTGTCTGAGCGGTGGCATCCGCGATTTTATCCTGATGCGGGAAAATTATTTGTTAATCGGCTTTATTGGTATATTCCTGGGGGCTCTGATCTTAAACATCGCCTTCGGATTTTTCAAGACTGGTTTCAGCGGGCAGCCCATTGCCCACAGCATGCATACCTGGAACTTCCTGGGGCTATTCCTGGTGGGGCTGACGGCTACGTTGCTGGGCGGGTGTCCTTTAAGACAATTAATCATGTCAGGTGAAGGCGATACCGATGCGGCAGCAGTGGTTTTGGGAATGATTATCGGAGCGGCCGTATGTCACAACTTCATGCTGGCAGCGGGCGCGGCCAAAGCAGCTGCTCCCGGCGTGGCGGCAGTTGCTGGAGGGCCGGGTATTTACGGACAAATTGCTTGTGTGGTGGGAATTGTTATCGTGGCCATCATCGGGTGGTCTTTCCGTGAAGAATAGGAGGATTGGCAATGGAAAAGGTAGATGTTCGGGGCATGAGCTGTCCTTTACCGGTGATTAAAACCAAAAAAATAATGGATCAGGGGACCAATGAAATCCTGGTGACGGGCTCAACGGCTGTGTCGCTGGAAAATGTGAGCAGACTGGCCCGGAGCCGGGACTATAAAATAAATGTAAAAAAGGCCGAGAAAAACGATTGGGAGATCGAACTGGTTAAATAAAGCTGGAATCTCTTGAAAAAATATAATAACCTAATCCAGAATAGCAAGCCCATACCATTAAACCGGTATGGGCTTGTTGATCTTATTGCAACTTTGTCCTATTTAATTGTGATATAATGGCAAATTCAATAATGCTTTTTGTATTTTTTCTTAGAGTTTTACTTAATTAGGTCTCCTTAAACAAACAAAAACACCAGTAAAAGCGGTATTTAAGGGCGATCGGTTAAAATTGTTTGTTATATCTGGACCAGATTTTTTGCTCCTGGGCGGCGCGGATTAATTCGTCACGGAAATCGGGATGGGCCAGAGAGATGATTCCCTCCGCCTTTTGCCAGGTGGTTTTACCTTTGCTGTTGAAGATCCCGTATTCAGTAACGATATAATGAGCGACGGATCTGGCGTCGGTCACGATGGCGCCGTTTTTCAAGGTGGGCACAATGCAGGAGGCCAGTGTCCCGTCCGGCTTTTTATAAGTGGATGGCAAACAGACGAAGGATTTTCCGCCCCGCGATTCATAGGCAGCCAACACAAAATCGAGCTGTCCACCGGTGCCGCTAATATGCCGGGTGCCGGAGGATTCGGAACAAATTTGTCCGTAAATATCAACCTCAACTGCATTGTTGATGGACATCAGGCGATCATTGGCAGATGCAATTGCCACCCGGTTGGTATAATCAACCGGGAATGATGCACAGCGAGGATTATCGTCAATAAAATCAAACAACTGTTGGCTGCCCAGGGCAAAAGCATAGACCATTTTTTCCGGATGGAGGTTTTTTCGCCGACCAGTCATTTTACCTGCTTCAAAGAGGCCAACATAGGCATCACACAGCATTTCCGTATGGCAGCCCAGATCTTTCAGATCGGAGTCACTGATCATCTGACCTACCGCATTGGCCATACCGCCAATTCCTAATTGAATACAAGCACCGTCTTCCATTTCCGCGACGATCTGTCGGGCTACCCTTTTATCAATTTCGCTGGGAGGGGTTGGGACGGGTGCGACCAGCGATTCATTGTTACCCTCCACAATATAGTCAACCTGGGAGATGTGGACGGCCTCATGATATCCGCCCAGACAGCGGGGCATGTTGGTGTTGACTTCCACAATTAGCTTCTCAGACCGCTCACAAATTGCTTGGTGGTGAGAGTTCTGCGGCCCAAAGTTAAAATAACCGTTTTTGTCCATCGGGCCGGTGCCCAGCATGGCTACCTGAATAGGCTCGACGTTTTCGCGAATATAACGGGGAAGTTCTGAATAGCGCATCGGAGTGTAGTAAATTGGAATCTCTTGTTTGGCGAGCTGGCGATCTGTTCCGGAGAAATGCCAGGATTGACAACAGAAGGATTCTCCCCGGGGATCGACCTTGACGACTTCGGGCATGCGCAGGCAAAGCAAGGTCCAGATCTTGACGTCGCGCAGTTCATCTTTTCTCTTGGCCAGCGCTTTGTCCAGACTGCAGGCCTGGGCGTTGAGTGAACCGTAACTTATCCAGTCTCCGGACTGAATAATGCTTACTGCTTGGTCAGCTGATACGAGTTTGTGTTGGTACTCCTTCCGGTAATTGCTCAAGTCGGATTCCTCCTTTGGACGACAGAAAATTTTATGATTAACCCAAGGGTTAACTTCTCATCATTATTGCTTTGCTTTTTTACCTGCCCGCTTCTGTCGCCAGGAGATGACAATCGCCGGGAGTAGAGATACAAAAATAATCCCAAAAATCACGATTGTAAAATTATCCTTTACACCAGGCACATTGCCGAACAAGTACCCTCCCGCCAAAAAGGTCAACACCCAGGCAATACAGCCGATCAGATTGAATAAGGTAAAGCGGGGGTAATTCATCTGTCCGATCCCGGCTACGAAAGGTGCAAAGGTTCTGATGATAGGCATAAAACGTGCAATCACGATCGTTTTTCCGCCATGTTCTTCAAAAAAGGCGTGGGTGCGGATCAAATATTCTTTTTTAAAGAAAATACCGGAGTCTCGTTCGAATACTTTGGGGCCAATAAAATTGCCGATTTGATAGTTGGCCATATTGCCGAGAATGGCTGCCGTCATAATCACCAGGCAAATTATCAGCAAATTGATTTGGCCGCTGGCCCCCAACGCACCCAATACAAAAATCAAGGAATCACCTGGTAAAAATGGCGTTACAACCAGTCCGGTCTCGCAGAATATGATCAGAAAGATGATAGCGTAGACTAAGAGTCCGTAAGCATTGATCAGATAAATCAAATGTTTATCCAGGTGGATGATGAAGTCCAGCAGATTTAAAAAAATGTTGTATTCCATATTATTTTCCTTTGGCAGTTTTATTCATGTAAATAGCTACTACAATACGGTCTTGGCATTATCTCAGAATGATGATGACCTGTGGAGACTACCTATATGATCTCAAGGCTATGATAAAAGCAGTTCTTCACTGCGGTCAAATAACATGAACATTATCCTATTAAGGCATATACTTATATTGAAGGCGGGCAAAACTTACTGCTGCCCGCCACCGACTTATATAGTATACAACAACAAGAAGCTCAGACAATAGGAAAACCGCAAAATTTTAATTATATTTTTTCAAATTAAAGGAAGTATGGGGGTTTAAAAGGAATATTTATATAGTAGTCTTATTCGTTTGTTAAGGGAGCTTCGAGTTGATGAATTTTACTCATTTATTCAGTCCCGGGAAAATAGGCAATCTCACCATCAGAAATCGGTTGGTTATGGCACCAATGGCTAGTTGTTTTGCGGACGCCAACGGTGAAGTGACGGATATGATGGTAGCCTACTATCGCGCCCGGGCTCGCGGCGGTGTCGGCTTGGTGATTGTTGAAGCGGCTTGCGTAGACCCGCCCGCCGGACTGGAAAGTCCGCACCAGATAAATATTGATCAACCGTCCTGTCTAACCGGTCTACAGCGGCTGGCGGAGGAAATAAAGCTGGCCGGGGCACGAGCCTTTATACAATTGTTCCATGCCGGTCGGCAGGGTTCCTCACTATTCAATGGAGGTGCCCAGATTGTTGCTCCTTCCGCTATTCCTTGTCCGATGAGCCGGGAAGTGCCAAGGGAATTGACCCGCGATGAAATCCATCTTTTGCGGGACAAGTTTATTACCTCGGCTTTTTATGCCTTTCAGGCCGGGTTTGAAGGGGTGGAGCTACATGCTGCGCATGGTTATCTGCTCAACCAATTCCTATCCCCCCATACCAACCAGCGGCGAGATGAATATGGCGGATGTCTGGAAAACAGGATGCGGCTGGTGCTGGAGATCATTGGCGGTATGAAAGAATTGTTGCCCCACCTGGCTATATCGGTGCGGCTTAATATAGACGATTTCGTTGGCGGAGGCCTGACGATGATGGAAAGTTTGGCAGTGAGCCAGGCTCTGCAATCAGCCGGCGTTCACCTTATCAATTGTTCTTCCGGAACGTATGAATCGGGTTTAAAAAGTATCGAGCCGGCTTCTTATCCGCAAGGCTGGAGGATCTATCTGGCGGAAGCGGTTAAAAAGTCCGTTTCCATACCGGTAATGGGCGGAGGTATGATCAGGGATCCACATTTGGCCGAACAGGTCGTTGCCGAAGGGAAAGCGGACTTTGTATTTTTAGGCCGTCCCCTGCTGGCTGATCCCCAATGGCCGTTTAAAGTGAGACAAAACCGCCTGAATGATATTCGCCCCTGCATTAACTGCAACCATTGTATCAGCCTGAATTTTAATGGGCTGGCGATTCGTTGTGCGGTCAACCCTTATACGGGACGGGAAGCCCTGCGGGAGCAAACCAAACTGATTGACAGCCCAATGCACGCCATCGTGGTGGGGGCGGGACCAGCCGGGATGCAAGCTGCCATCTCAATGCAACAGCGCGGGCTCAAGGTACAGCTTTTTGAACAGGAGGAACAATTGGGGGGAGCGCTCAACCTGGCTATGATTCCCCCGCACAAGGAAAGAATTAAACAGTTGCGTGACTATATGATTCATACGCTGGAACAAAGCGGGGTAGAAGTGTATGTAAAGCGTCCCTTTACCTCGCACGATCTGCGAGCAATGCAACCGGACATCCTGGTCATTGCCACCGGCTCAATCAGTTCCTGCCCGGTCATCAGCCGGGATGAAAATGATATCAGCTGGGATGCGGGGCGGGTACTGAGAGAAAAAATCAAGTGGAGCCAATCACAAATAGCCGTGATCGGGGGAAACAGCACCGGCTGTGAAACCGCTGAATATTTAGGCCAATTCAGCAATCACATCATCCTGGTGGAAAGGGACAAGATTTTGGCACGGGGTATGGAAAAAAAGAACCGGCGGGATCTGTTGACCCGGCTGGATGAGCTGGGTGTACAGAGAAAAACCGGCAGCACTTTTAAAAAACTGCTTGATCACAAGCTGATCATCCAAAACCATGACGGTGCGGAAGAGGTTCTTACGGTTGACAAAGTGGTCTGGGCGATTGGCGCCCAACCTAACAACAGTTTGTATTATGAAGCCATCGACATGGTGCCCCGACTGTTTTTAATCGGTGATGCTATTCAGGTGAGAGGCTTTGCTGAGGCGATCAGAGAGGGAGCCGCAGTAGCAGACTGCATCATTATTTGATAAGGACGGAGAGGCAATTGTCCAGAGTAAAAAAGAAACCAACAGAAGCAGAAAGAATGGAAAAGCTAAAAGAATTCGAATCTATGGCTTACCGGGAAGGCTTTCAGAGGATTGCAGGCACAGACGAAGTTGGCCGTGGACCGCTGGCTGGACCTGTGGCGGCGGCAGCGGTGATCTTGCCGCAAGATTTTTATCTGGAAGGGGTAAATGATTCCAAACTTCTCAGCGATAAAAAACGCCGCAATCTGGCTGAGCAGATCAAAAAAGAGGCAGTCAGCTGGGCAGTGGCCTTGCTTTCTGCCCAATACATAGATCGCGAGAACATCCTCCGGGCCAGCCGTGAAGCGATGCGCCTGGCCGTTAAGGCCTTACAACCCCAGCCGGATTTCCTGCTGGTGGATGCCATCCAAATCCCGGATCTTGCCATCCAACAACTGCCCGTCATCAAAGGCGACAGCCTTAGCGTATCCATTGCTTGCGCCTCCATCATTGCCAAAGTGGAAAGGGATGAGGCTATGATTGCCTATGATCTGATTTATCCGCATTACGGGTTGGGCAAACATAAAGGTTATGCTACCCGCGAACATTTGCTGGCCTTACAGGAATTCGGTCCCTGTCCCATCCACCGCCGCAGTTTTGAACCGGTCAAATCCATGATCAAAGGCAGTACCGGCGAGCAAATCACCTTATTCTGACAGGAGGAGCAAGCGAGATGAAAATCGCCTTGGGACGTCAGGGAGAAGATATTGCTGCCGCCTACCTGCAGCAGCAGGGCTATGAGATACTGACCCGTAACTACCGCTGCCGCTATGGAGAACTGGACATCATCTGCAGGAAAGGCGGCTTGCTGGTGTTTGTAGAAGTCAAGACCCGCCGCAGTGATCTATTCGGTTCACCCGAGGAGGCCATTACCCGATCTAAGATAGGACATATCAAGAAAGTCGCTTTGCATTATTTGAACGAGCATCAGACCAAACACCGGGAAACGCGCTTTGATGTGGTGACAATTATGATGAGATCAAGCCAGCCTGATATCAATCATATCGAAGCCGCTTTTTAAGACCTGAAGGCCACCTTAATAAACTTGCTGTTGTGAACAGATAGATATAATAGCAAGCGGAGATTTCTTTACACAAAGCACAATGGGGTATAATAATTACCGGGCTGTTTGTGTTTGTGAAAGCTCTACTAGCCGTTTTCCGATCTTTAAAAACTTAAATAATGTAGAACTTCCAATGTAACCTTTTCAGACGGATCAATTTGTTATAGCATGTAATAGTACATCCTTTTCGTTTGGATTGTTTTGCTTTGCAGCCAACAAATACCAGACACGGATGCACTTTTTTAATGCCTGGAACAGTTTTATCTCAGTTAACCTCTGGTTTATTACTGTTTTTTAGGGTTTTCTGGGTGGGAAATTTGAGTTAATAATAAAGCAGGAGGACAAGTATGCTAATCTACGGAAAACAAATTCGGGCACAATTAAAGGAACAACTGACCCAACGCATCGGCACCAGAAAAATTGCTATGGCGGTGGTTCAGGTTGGTGAGCAGCCTGATTCCCAGGCTTACATCAACGGGATCAAGAAATTTGGGGCTGAGCTGGGCGTCACGGTAGATGTGATCAAATTCCCCGAGGAGATTAGCGAAGCGCAGCTGCTTGCAAAGATCGGAAAACTCAACCAGGATGAAAGCTACACCGGGATCATGCTGCAAAAACCATTCCCGGCCCATCTGCGGGACGAAGTCGTCGTTAATTGCCTGGAGCCCCGCAAAGACGTAGAAGGGATTCATAATTATAATCTGGGCAAGATCATCAACCGAGAAAAGGGCATAAGACCGGCAACTCCCAAAGCAGTCATCAGAATGCTGAAGGATCATCACATAGATCTGGAAGGCGCCCGGGTTACCATCGTCGGGCGAAGCAGCATATTGGGAAGTCCTCTGGCGCTGATGATGATGGCGGAAAATGCCACCGTTACTGTATGCCATACCCGCACCCGTGATCTGGCAGAAGAGATTAAAAGAGCAGACATTGTGGTGGCTGCCATGGGGCAGTTGAATTTTATCAAGGCGGAAATGGTCAGGGAAGAAACCATCATCATCGATGCCGGGATCAATTTTGATGCAGCCGGCAATATGGGTGGCGATGTGGACCCACAGGCTCAAAGCAAAGCCCGCCTGGCCAGTGCGGTCCCAGGCGGAGTGGGTTTGATCACGGTGGCCGAACTGTTTGACAATCTGTGTGAGCTGGCCGCCATAGATTAGCAGAAAATCCACGCCATTCATGTGAGATTAAAAAAATTCACAAGCTTTACCCTGGGTTTAGGGTATCAAGAAAAGAGATTAGGGTCTCCTGAATATTCTGGTATTTTTTATAGACGAATAGAGAAAAATACCCATTTATTCAGGAGACCCTGATTAACTCACATATTAAAGCCCGCTCTATTGACGTACTGATGGGGAACAGTTCTGCAAGGGTCTGTTCTTGCCATAAGTACATAAATTACGCGCTTTTTACATGTATTGCGCTTTATCTTGGTGATCGCTCGTTTGATCCTCAAGGCTGCCTATCTATCTTAATAAAGGGGCAGCCAGCATACCTTGGGGCTTTCCTTGCGTTCCTGCATGCGCTGCCTTCCCGCCTCGAATTCCATTTTTTCTGCTGCATTGACCAGTTGCAGTTGGGGGATTGCAATCGGAGTCATGGTTATTTCATCCAAAGCGACAAAAATAAAGTAAGCGGTCATACAGCATTGCCGGTTGCCGCTCATTAAGTCTTCGGCCTCGATACTGACCGCGATCTCCATGGAACGGTTGGATACGAAGGTAAGATTGGCGCTGCAGATGGTCAGGTTGCCCATAAAAACCGGAGCATGAAAGGTAATGTTATCAATGCCGGCAGTCACCACGATCGCCCGCGAATGTTTGGTGGCGCATGCTCCGGCGGTGTTATCCATCATTTTTAACAGTTCGCCTCCATGAGCGGTTCCGGCCGGATTGGTCTGGGCTGGCAGAATAATTTGACTCAGGCTCACTGCCGATTCGGCAATCGTTTTGAATTCAGGTTGCATTCTTCACAACACCTCCCATTTGGCTTATTTTATACCAGAAAATGGTCCTGTGCAAACAGAACCGGTTCTCTTGAAAAACAGTCATGATCATAAAAAAATTCTTTACTTTTGGTTGAGGAGGATTATAATTATCCTGTCATAAACAAATTGTCAATTTTGTCCTGAACGTTTAAATAACACCAGCAACGTTTAAGTTGGTTGTTTATATAAAAAATATTTTAATGGTCTCATTTTGAAAAAAATGATTATGAAGGACGAAAGAAATTGTTTAAACAATTTATGCGCTGGATTTTCGGGAAATCATTAGAGACGGAGCGGCTCCAAGAAGAAAAATTCAGTGTTTTCTGGGGAATGCCGATTCTGGCCAGCGATGCAATTTCCTCCGTGGCCTACGCTGTGGAAGAAATGTTGTGGGTAATGATCCCGGTGGTAGGCCTGGCCTCATTTATCTGGATGCCCCGGATCGCCTTTGCCATCATACTCCTGCTAATTATTTTGACTTTATCCTACCGCCAGGTAGTGGATGCTTACCCCAGCGGAGGTGGAGCCTATCTGGTGGCGAAGGAAAACCTGGGCCCGCTCTTCAGCCTCATCGCCGGTGCATCTTTATCGATCGGTTACATTTTAACCGTAGCGGTGAGTATCTGTGCCGGTACGGTCGCATTTACCTCCGCCATGCCCGCTCTTTCCGATTATAAAGTATTGATCGCCATCCTCTTTGTCATCCTGCTGGTCATTGGCAATGTGCGCGGTATCAGGGAATCATCACAAATATTCAGTCTGCCCACCTATGCTTTTATTGCCGGAATATTGGCGCTAGTAATGGTAGGCCTGATAAAGTATGCAGCTGGAGGCAATGTTGCCGTTCCCGCTCTGATTCCTGAGCCAGCTGCTTTGGGGGAACAGGCAGTCACCATGTTTTTGCTGCTGGCCGCTTTCTCATCGGGATGCAGTGCCTTGACAGGGGTCGAAGCCATCAGCAATGCCGTACCCAATTTTAAAGAGCCTGCCGTCGATAACGCCAAGCTGACCTATTTGCTGCTGGCTGCAGCGATCGTATTATGTTTTGGCGGGGTTGCGTATCTGGCCAAGCTCTACAGCCCCGTTCCTGATCCGCATGTCACCGTGCTGGCTCAGCTTACCATGGCTGTATTTGGCCAGGGTTTCATATTTTATTTCATCCAGATCAGCACCACCATCATTTTGGCTATGGCTGCCAATACAGCCTTTGCCGGTTTTCCAACCTTGCTTTCGATCATTGCCCAGGACGGATATGCGCCCAGACAGATGGCGTTGCGCGGGCATCGCCTCAATTACACCAATGGAATCGGTTTTCTGGCTTTCCTGGCTATCCTTTTAATCGTGATTTTTAAGGCCGATACCCACTCCTTGATCGCCCTCTATGCGCTGGGCGTTTTTGCAGCGTTTACCCTTTCCCAGGCCGGTATGCTGGTTCACTGGTTTAAAGCCAGGTCTCCGGGCTGGCACTATAAAGCCCTGATCAATGGTCTGGGGGCCTTGACCACCTTATGTGCGGCGCTCATCGTAGGGGTCACCAAATTTACTAGTGGGGCCTGGATTGTTGTGGTAGTGGTACCCATTATTGTGATGGGCATGTACAAAATCAAACAGCATTATATCTCGGTGGCCCAACAACTGGATGTCCCCAACGATATTCTGGAACTGATCGATCTGGACTCGGCCACGGGCCACCACGTTATCGTGCCCATCGACAGCTTGAACGGCATGGTGATCAAGGCCTTGCGTTATGCTCGCAGCATGTCTGCGGATGTGGTGGCCTTTCATGTGGAAACCTATGTTGGCGAAGCCGACAAACTGAGAAGAAAATGGTCCGTGCTGAATACCCGAATCCCCCTGGTCATCAAACAATCCCCCTACCGAGATGTGGTCGGCACTTTGGTGCAATACATCGATTCGGACGAGCATGACTCTCAGCCCGGGGAACTGATTACCCTGCTGCTGCCGCAGTTTTTAGTCAGCAAATGGTATGAGGCCTTGCTGCACAATAATACCAGCTTGTTTATTGCCAATGCCTTGTTCAGCAAACATAATGTGGTGGTATCCATTCTGCCTTTTCATTTGGAAAAATATAAGGAAAGAAAGCAACAGATGATGCAACAGCCGCCCTTGAAAGAAAACCTGCCAAGGCCTGATGATTCAACGGTCGATGAGGGTTATACGCAAGATACATGTTATACTCAGAAGGAAGAAGCTGACTTCATTTCA
>CAZACF010000014.1:0-23137 GCA_964483565.1 uncultured Syntrophomonas sp.
TGCGGACACCTGATACTATAACAGCTTCTCTCAATCTTATTACCTCCTCGAAAAAATATGTTGACTGGTTCTCAAATCAGCTTAGTTGCGGAGCGGTTTGCCCTTGGTTACCATGCTCATGATTCTGTCCAGCGTCTTCTGTTCGCCAATCAGGCTCAGGATGGCTTCCACAGTCAGATCATTGATGTAATCTTCCGTGATCGGGGTACCAGCCTGCATGCTGCCGCCGGCAAATACATCCGTCATCTTGCAGGCAATGTGCCAGTCATATTCACTCAGAACGCCGGCTTGTTTCATCTGGAAGGTACCAACTTTCAGCAGCGCTACCTGGGTCAGACCAAAGGCTCCGAAGGGTCTCTTCACCGGTGCGGACCAGCCGTTGTCAAGCATGTCAAGCACTTTCTGTTTGGCGTCGCCCAGCAGGAAGTCCTCATTCAAGGTAATCCCATCCGTCGCTTTTATGAAGCCGAGCTTCTGAACTTCTTTGGCGCTGGTGCCAACTTTGGCCATGGCCAGGGTTTCAAATTCGCCCTGTAAGAAGTCAGCCGGATGTGCTTTGCTGCCGGCAATCTTGTTCACAACTCTCAAGACAGCTTCTTTCATGCCGCCGAAGCCAGGCATCAAGCCGAAGCCCAGTTCCACATGACCGGCATAGGTTTCACCTAAAGCCTGTACTGCAGAAGACATGTATATCAGTTCGCAGCCGCCGCCCAAGGCTTTGCCTTTGGGAGCTACCACAACCGGTTTGAGGCTGTATTTGTTGAGATCGAAGGCTTTCTGGCCTTGGCGAATAATTTCTTCGATGGCATCGAATTTCTTTTCATTGGCCAGGTTCATCATGGTGAAGTAGTCGGTGACATTGCCCATGAAGTCTTTGCCTGCACCTGAGATAACCATGCCATCCCACTCGGGTTTGGCCAGTATATCATGCGCGGCAATAATGGTCGCAGTCAAATCAGCGGTTACACAGTTGGCCATGCTGTGGGTATCCAGGCAGAGAACGCCGTCGCCCATGTCATAGATGGTGCCGCTGGGGGTTTCGCTAACTACTTTGTTCTCGGCTTTCAGCTTCGGCAGAATGATGGCAGACGGGCTTACAGCAACCGGAACATATTTCTTGCCGGGGATATCATAATAGTATTCAACACCGGCTTCGGTCTTGTAGAAGGAAGTGATGCCAGCGGCCAGCATTTCGTCGATCCAGGCAGGTACTGCCATGCCTTCGGCTTTCATGCGAGCAATGTATTTTGGCAGATCCACTTCGGAGAACAGTTCGAACGGGCCCTTGGAGTGGTTGTAACCCCATTTAAGAGCACGGTCCATGTTGAGGATGTCATCAGATACTTCAGGAATCTTGGAAGCTGCATACAGGAACAGGCCGCTGACATGTTTCCATACAAATTGGCCGCCCTTGTCATCGGATTCAAAGAAAGCTTCCAATTTGGCACCCAGGGTCGGGGCTTTCTTGGCAGCTGCCAAACTGGCCAGATCGGGTTTTACAACCGGGCCATATTCGAATTTTTCCAGGTCAACCAGAACCTGTTTAACTTTTTTGCCATCAACGGTTACTCTCTTGTAGAAACCGCCCTTGGTTTTGTTGCCCAGGATGCCTTTTTCCAGCATCTGCTGCAGGAAATCAGCCGGCGTATAGAGAGCCTGTTCAGCCGGATCAGATACATTGTGTTTTACTTCCAGGCAGGACAGTACGGCAATGTCTACACCAACCATGTCAAACAGACCGAAAGTACCGGTTGCAGGACGACCAATGGCGGAGCCAGTCAGCGCATCAACTTCCGGAACGGTCAGTTCGAGTTCGGCCATTAATCTGGTGCAGGAAGGTCCAGCCCAGTTGCCCAGACGGTTGGCGACGAATGCCGGAGTGTCCTTGGCATAAACGATGCCTTTACCGAGCACTCTTTCGCCAAATTCAGCAAAGAAATCAACAACTTCGGGCAGGGTGTCTTTGCCGGGGATGAGTTCCAATAATTTCATATATCTTACCGGATTGAAGAAGTGGGTTCCCATCCAGTACTGTCTGAATTCCAGCGGCATATCCTCAACGATTTTGTTGATGGAAATACTGGAAGTGTTACTGGTAACAAAAGTACCGGGTTTGACGTTGGCAGCAATGTTCTTCAGAACTGCCTTTTTGATTTCCATTTTTTCCGGAACAACTTCAACAACCCAGTCACATTCTGCCAGAAGGCCAATATGATCTTCGGTGTTACCCACCGTTACCAGGTCAGCATCCGCTTTGGTCTGGAACTGTGCCGGTTTGGATTTGAGCAGAAGGGCTTTGTTGCCTTCGGCGATTTTGTTTCTGAATGCAGGGCTGTCAACAGTTAGACCTGCCGCTTTATCTTTATCACTAAGTTCTCTGGGAACAATATCCAGCAGGTAGCTACGAATTCCGGCAGCAGCTAATAATGCAGCTATTCCTCCACCCATGGTTCCAGAACCAAGTATTGCGACTTTCCGAATTCTCTTTTTCAAATTCTTTTACCTCCAATCTTACTAATCCACTAAGGTTAGCCTGTTTTAAATGAGATCAGATTTGACTTTTGAACTATCGTCGGTTATAACCCCTCCTAATACCTCTGTCCAATCCCCCCTCTCAAATATCGTTCGGGATCTCTATAGACTGATATTGCAATTCCTATGCCAGTCAGTTTGCTGCTGTCATTTTCTCTGTTTTTCGTGCTCTTCCATTGGCTTTCCGGCTGGATTACAATATTAGTTTGTGAATTATTTATCGATTATGCAAAGACAATGTGCCATTACTCCTGCAGCATTTTGTGCCATCCAGGCACAAGGCCGGAAGCAATAGCATCCCATCATTACTATTTCCTGCAAATATATATTTAAGGCTCAATCCGATTGCTTTTGACCCAGATTTTCATCTGTTGGGCAGCTTCGATAAGTTCATCTTGGAACTTGGGATGAGCGATACTAATCAAAGCTTCCGCCCTTTTCCAAGTGGATTTTCCTTTTAACTGAACAATCCCGTATTCTGTTACTACATATTGCACCATGGAACGCGGCACTGTTACCACTGAACCGACCTTCATACTCGGCACAATGCGTGAATGCAGATTGCCTTTCTTGTCACTGTGGGTCGAGCTCAAACAGATAAAACCCTTGCCGCCCCGGGATGAAAACGCCCCCATGATGAAGTCAAGCTGCCCGCCGGTCCCGGATATATGCCGGTAACCGGATGACTCTGAACTAACTTGAGACAGAAGATCCACCTCCAAGGCGTTGTTGATCGCGATCACTTTGTCATTCAGAGCGATCATCCTTGGGTCGTTGGTATAACTGACTGGATAGGATGCACAAATTGGATTGTTATCCATGAATCTATAAAGTTTGTCCGTACCCAAGGCAAAACTATAGACCATTTTTCCTCGGTCGATACTTTTGCGATTACCGGTCACTCTGCCCGATTCATATAAATCAACACATGAATCAACTAACATTTCGGTGTGGATACCAAGATCTTTGAGATCACTCTGGGCGATTTTGGCCCCTACCAGATTAGGCATACTGCCGATCCCCATCTGCAAGCAGGCACCGTCTTCAATTTCGTTCATAATATATTCTGCTATTTGATGATCAAATTCTTTCGGTTGCGCCGTCGATAATTGAATCAGCGAATAATTCTCACCTTCGACGACATAATCCACATCACTGATATGAATATTCTCACTGTTACCGCCCAGACAATGCGGGACAGAACTGTTCACTTCCAGAATTCTTAATTTTGATTTGTTTAAATAGGCCGGGGTAACTGAGTTTGTCGGTCCCAGGTTAAAGAACCCTTTGGCATCCATGGGGGCAACTGCCACCATAGCCACGTCATTTTCAATATATTTGTTAATGATTCTGGGACCTTGATGATAGGAAATCGGAACATAATAACACTTGTCCTCATCGGCAAGTCGCCTCGAAACGGGTCCAAAATGCCAATCCTGCGCTACAATATGCTCATGTTTCGGGTCGGCTTCAATTACTTTGGGAACCTGTGTATAAAATACACTGTAAAGTTCCAAATCATGAAGTTCAGAGATGCGTTCAGCCAACGCTGCATCCAGTAGTTTTGGGAACATGGCAAATTCACTGTAAAAAATGGTGTCCCCTGATTTGACCATTTCAGCTGCTTTTTCTGCACTGATTATTTTTTCTTCGTACTGCCTTCTAAAAGAATTAATCATATTTCCATCACTACTCCTGCTTACAAAATTTTACCATTGCCAGTAAATATGATTATATCTCTTATAGCATTGCAATAACATATCAAAAATATTTTAAAATCTTATTTATTATTTTACTTGAGGATTTTGCATAATTCGAAAACTTAGTGAAGATTCCTTCGGGAACTACAATATATAGCGCTATTTATCTTTTCTCACCACTATATATCGATTGGCATTTTAGCAAAACTTAATTATGCAAAACTCTCACTTAAGAATACTTCGCGATAAATTGCAAATTTCCTCTATTTTAAGACTATTTTTATAAAATCTTATTTTATTTCGCCGTTTGACTAATATATGTATTATCATGGTATTTAAACAAAAACCCGCCTGTGATTTATGACAGACGGGTTTTGCTGTTACATTTTCGTAATTCTAGTATTCAAATATTTCCACCGGAGCTTCCATCGCAGAAGTATCGCCGATCTGGATCAGTTCCAAGGTATGCCATACATTGGGAACGGCATTGTTACAGTAATAACGAGCGGAGAATACTTTGCCCAGATAGAAATTATAGTCGTAATGATCTGCGCCCAGCTCTTGCATGCGCTGCATGGCGATTTTAGCCTGTTCCAGCAGCAGATAACTGCAATACAGCTGTGCGGTAGCAGTCAGGATACGACGAGCATAAACACCCATCAGTCCGAGCTTTCCACTCTGGATATAACCGCCGATGGCAAATTGAATCTGACGATAGGCAGCCAAGGCTTTTTCCACGTGGCCCAGTTCCTGTTCCAGACCATCAAATTTACCTTTGTTCTCGGCAATAAAGTCTTCCACTTCTTTGAGAATACCAGCAAAATGAACGCCTTTACCTTGCATCCATTTACGGCCGATCAAATCCAGGGCCTGAATATAGTTGGTGCCTTCCCAAATCGACCAGATCTTGCAATCACGAGCCGAGTTGGCAGCCGGGTAGTCTTCGCAGAAACCGTACCCGCCGTAGGACTGCAGTGATTCAGAAATCAAACCCCAGGCTTCGTCTGAGGGATAGGCTTTGCAAAGAGGAGTCAGCATGTCCAGTTTGGTCTGGCAGAATTTTCTTAGCTCCGGAGTCGGGGCAAATTCTCTGCCGTCTTCATAATAGTAACATTTGGCCAGCAAAGCCCGGCAAGCTTCGGTGGTGGCTTTGTTTAACAGATACATGCGTTTTACGTCTTCGTGCTGGTTGATGGTTACGCGTCCACCTTTGGGATTGGTAAGCAGCGATCCCTGTACTCTGTCTTTACCATAGTCTTTAGCCGCCCAGTAAGCATTGGCAGCTACGCAGGTAGCCAAACGTCCGGTATCCAAACGGGCTTCGTTCATCATATTGAACATCTGCACAATGCCCTGACCAATTCCGTTTTCATCCGGAGGATTGCCAATCAGCCAGCCACGACAGTTGTTGTTTTCACCAAATACGAGTTGGCAAGTGGCTGAGCCTTTTAGGCCCATTTTATGTTCAATCCCGGCGCACTGTACGTCATTGTCTTCCACGCTGCCGTCTTCGTTGATCCAGTATTTAGGGGTAATAAAAAGAGACAGGCCTTTGGTTCCTTTGGCCGCTCCCTCTACTCTGGCCAGATAGAGATGAATGATATTATCCACATCATCGCGATCGCCAACAGTGATGAAAATCTTTTGTCCTTTGCATTTATAGATTCTGGGATCATCGGTAGGATATGCCTTGGAAAGCATGTCACCGGCATCAGAGCCGACACTGGGTTCCGTCAGACACATGGTTCCACCCCAGGTTCCATCATACAGTTTAGGTAAAAATTTCTGTTTGAGTTCTTCATTGGCATAATGATAAATAACATTGGACACGGCGCCGCCATTGGAAATGTATGACATTAAAGCCGGGTTGGCAGCGGAGCACATTTCCCACAGCAGGAAATACATGGTCATCGGAATGCCACCTTCGGTATCCCAGTCAAAATTGCTGGAACCCCAGCCCTGTTCATGCATAAAACGAATCGCCGGCGCAAAAGAAGGCGGCAAATAAACCTGGCCGTCTTTCCATTGGGCACCGATGGCATCAGCATCATCGGCCGTGGGGGCAATAATTTCCTCGGCTACCTTGCGAACCTGATCGACGATCACATCGACATCATCCATGCTGTAGTAATCTTTATATCTGTCCCAGGTCAATACCTCGTCAAAGGGAAGCCATTCTTTTAAGATAAATTTAATATCTCTGGTATTATATGAATATTTGTACGACACTTGTATACTCCCTTTCTATTTTGCATTTTATGGTCTTGTCCCGATATGGTTCGACTGTACCATCGGTTAGCCGATGATCCAGAACCAAAGTTGTCATTCATCCCTCCTAACTATGTTGCGCATAAATAACACTGATTATATTACATATACATTAAACTAATATTGTTTAATATAATGCAATAACAGTGCCATCAAGGTAAGTTTCTTCGCCCCTCGACCCTCCTTGTTCAATTTTTCTCAGGTGATACCCCTCTTCTATTACCCCCAAGAAATTTTGGGTTGGTCGCAATTGTTGCAGATATTACTTGATAAAAACAACCTCTCAGAAAACAAATTTGCCAGATTGACCCGATATGTGTCAATCTGGCAAATAAACGCTATTCGTTTTTTTTATAATCGCTTACTCAATTATACGGTTGATTTTAGTCCCGAGGCCAAGGTCAGCATAACCTGGTTGCGGTCTTCCATACATATGGCTTGTTCCAGTCCGCCGGCATCCAGATTCATATTAATGGCTTCTTTAGTGAGATAAAGGCCCATCGGGTTTTTGGTCATCAGCTTGCGGGCATAGGTCAAGGCCGCCTCATACAAATCTTCCCGTGCTACGATCTTGCTTACCAGCCCCAAATTCCAAGCCTCTTCGGAAGACATGAATTCACCGGTGTACATAAACTCATAGGCCCGACCGGCACCGATCAGTCGAGGCAGGAAATAACTGCAGGTCATGTCAGCCCCACCCAGGCCGATGTTAATGTAAGCCGCACAGAAACGCGCATCAGGGGTGATCACCCGAATATCTGAGGCCAGCGTAAAGCTAAAGCCTTCTCCGGCAGCTGCACCGTGAACCATGGCAATGATCGGTTGAGGTGCTCTGCGCATGGCCAGATTAATCCGTGCCAGCCGCGCCTGGAAACGAAAGTTGGCCCATACATTGCCGACATTGGCTTGGGAGTCTTTGATGGCCCACTTCATATCCAGCCCTGCACAGAATCCTTTTTCCCCGGCTCCTTTAAGAATGATTACTTTGGTCGCTTCGTCATTGAGCCGGCGAAGCCAAAAATTTTCCAGCTCCACCATCATGTCTCCATCCACGGCATTGTAAAACTCGGGACGATTCAAAGTCAACAGACCGATACCTGGTTCAATCGTTTCCCATAACAAGCTTTTGTATTCTTCCATCTCTGTTGATTCCCCCATTCTTCTTTTTTAACTACAATATTATTTCCATTATACAGATACCAGTGCGTTTTGGTTAGGTGATTTATCAATTTACAACAAAGCCAAACTAGTGACCCTAGAGAAAACTATAGAATAAATGACTGTAATTCTATAGTTGTGTCATTCCGATACATAAAGGAGACGGATAAACCGAATTTTTTTAATTTTCTGTATCTATTTATTATTGTTCGCAATATTCGTGCCATAGCAAATGTTTAGCCACTCCCGGATAAATTGGGGTTTCCCTCAAGATGCATTTTACAGATTGTGTCAACTCAGTTTACAACTTGTATCATATTGTGCCGCAAGCTGACAAATGTTATATTTAATAATGAAGCTTTAACGTAATTATTCCCCCTCATAAAGGAGAATCAAATAATGACCAAATGGGAAGTCCGAAGCAAATGGAAAGAATTGCATACCAAACCTGAACTCAGGAACACCCTGCGACCGGAAGTAAGAGACTCCTGGGAGCGTTGCTATGATTATAATCTTAATCCGCAATTGCGGGAAAACCCTTATATCTGTACCCGTTATGAGCTCCAGCAGGCCCAGGACAATGTCGCCAATCTGATTGAAGCCAGTGACCGGGTCATGTCCTACCTGTATGAATTTGTAGCCGGTACCGGTTTTGTGGTGGTATTGTCCGATGCCAATCTTTGTTTGCTGAAAACGGTGGGGGACGCTGAGTCCCTGGCCTGGTCCGACAATGCATATTTGGTCGAGGGCTCGATGTGGGGCGAGGAAATGGTCGGCACCAATGCAGGCTGCCTGGCCATCGCTCTGGCCAAACCGATTTCCGTATTTGGTTATGAACACTTCTGTTTGTTTTCCCACGTCGCCGCCTGTTCCTGCGCTCCATTGATTGATCAGGGTAAGATTATTGGGGGTCTGGGCATGGTTGCTCCCTACAGCAAAGTCAACAGTCACACCTTGGGCATGGTGGTTGCAGCCAGCAAACATATCAAATACACCATGGCCATGGAACGAGCCAAACGCTATCATGAACTGATCATGGACTCCATGGCGGAAGGTCTTTTTACATTGGACTTTAATGGCAATATCACCTATATGAATGAAAACTGCGCGCGGATTTTTAAACTCGATAAAATGCGGGTCATTGATCACAATATCTACGAGTTTTTTGGCCATAACAAAGAAAATCATTATTTTATCAATAAAATTACTCAGGGACATGCCACCACCGATGAAAATTTTACTCTTATTATAGGTAAGGAAACGGTTCACTGCAGTGTCACCTGCAATCCGCTCAAGAATGTCGATATGACGGACGGAGGCTCAGTGGTAATCGTCCGTGAAAGCCATCATATCAATCGTCTGGTGCGTAACTACATTGGTGGCGGCGCCAAAGTCACCTTTGACGATATTATTGCCCAAGATCCCAAATCATTGCAGTATATTAAAACCGCCAAAGCAGCTGCTTCTTCTTCTTCCAATGTTTTGTTGCTGGGAGAAAGCGGAACCGGCAAGGACATTATTGCTCAGGCTATGCATAATGCCAGTCCCCGGAAAAATAATTCTTTCCTGGCCATAAACTGTGCCGCATTGCCACGTGATCTGATTGCCAGCGAATTATTTGGTTATGAAGACGGTGCTTTTACTGGCGCCCGCAAAGGCGGTAACATTGGTAAATTTGAGCTGGCCGACCAAGGAACCATCTTCCTGGATGAAATCGGCGACATGCCGCTCGATCTGCAGGCCTCCCTCCTGCGGGTGCTGGAAGAAAAGAAAGTCATGCGGCTGGGCGGTGGCAAGCTGGTTCCCGTCAACGTAAGGGTGATTGCCGCCACTAACAAAGATCTGGAAACCGAGATTGAACGTAACCGCTTCCGTCGGGATTTGTTCTATCGCCTGGGCGTCATCAAAATAACCATCCCGCCATTACGCGAAAGACCGGATGACATCATGCCGCTGACAGAAAACTTTTTAAAGAAAACCTGTCGTCGCTTTAATCGACCGCTGATGTCGCTGGCTCCGGAAGTAGAAGAAGCCTTTATGAACTATGACTGGCCCGGCAACGTCAGGGAAATGCAGAATGTGATTGAAGGCTCGACTCAATTGGCCCCCAATCATGAAATTACTTATGATCTGGTCAGTCAATACATCACTGCCAAGCCAGTCATTGTGCCCTCCCACCAGGGAACCCCGACCGTGGCGGTAGTTGAAAAGCAACTGATTTTGGATAGCCTGGCCAAGTACAAGTATAATAAGACCGAAGTGGCCAAGGCACTTGGCATGTCCCGCCGTACACTGTACCGGCGCTTGAATGAATACGGCATTATGTAAAACTTCTTTTTGGTATATTGCATAAATTGATTTAGTGTATACAAAATGATAATATTAATTCAGAAATCGCACCTCCCTATTAGGGTAGGTGCAATTCGGAAAAAATTTATTGGGGGGTAGGTATTTTGATGAGAGTAAACAAGAAATGGGCTGTCCTGCTGGTTGTGGTTATGATCGCTGCTTTGGCTGTCGCTGGTTGTGGCCAAAAAGCTGACGACAAGAACCAAGCTGCTGCTCCGGAAGTCATCAAGGTCGGTGTCTATGAGCCTCTTACCGGTACAAATGCAGCCGGCGGACAAATGACGCTTGAAGGAATCAAACTGGCCAACCAACTCTATCCCGAAGTACTTGGTAAAAAAGTAGACCTGGTCGTAGTCGACAACAAGAGTGAAAAACAAGAAGCAGCCAATGCCGTAGCTCGGTTGGTAGATCAGGACAAAGTCAACGTGATTATCGGAAGTTACGGCAGCTCCGTTTCCATGGCCGGCGGCCCGGTAGCCCAAGATGCCAAGGTGCCGGTAATCGGTTGCTCCCCCACCAATCCTGCGGTTACCCTCGGCAATGAATTCTACTTCAGAGTATGTTTCATTGACCCCTTCCAGGGTACGGTCATGTCCAATTATGCCAGTCAGACCCTAAAAGCCAAAACGGCCGTTATTATTCAGGACGTACAACAAGATTATTCGGTTGGTTTGAGCAACTACTTTGAAAAAGCCTTTAAAGCCACCAACGGTGATGCCGCTATATTGGTCAAGTTGAACTACAATACTGGTGACAAGGATTTTTCCGCGCAGCTAACCGAAGCCAAATCCAAGAATCCAGATGTAATCTTTGCACCCGGCAACTTCCTGGAATGCGGATTAATGGTTGCCAAAGCTCGTGAGATGGGTATCACAGCCCCCATGCTGGGAGGCGACACCTGGGAAGCCCAGGAATTCCTGGATCAGGTCAAAAACTACCAAGACATTTACTTCAGCACCCACTTTACCGCTGAACAACCAGTCACAGATGAATCAACCAAATTCCTGAACGAATACAAGAAAGCGTATCCCAACAAGGAAGTCAACGCCTTCGCCGCTTTGGGATACGATGCCTACAAACTGGCCCTGGATGCCATCACTAGAGCCAATACCGCTGACACAGTAAAGATCAGAGATGCCCTGGCTCAGACCAAGGACTTCCAGGGAGCCACCGGCATTATTACCCTTGACGAAAACCGGGATGCCACCAAGACGGCTATCATTAAGAAAGTCGCCGATGGAAAGTTCGTTTATGAAGGTAAGGTCGACCCCAAGTAAAGTCGGTATAATAAGTCTGCTCCCCTCCTGTTCAACAAGAGGGGAGCATCTATTTTGCACGCAGTCAGTGGTTGCTATCAATTTAATCCTAAGCGCAATTAAAGGAGTTGATAACTCTTGTCCATGGACATTTTTCTGCAAAATATAGCCAACAGCATTACCCTAGGCAGCCTTTATGCGCTGATTGCCATAGGCTACACCATGGTATACGGAATCCTGCGCCTGATCAATTTCGCCCATGCCGACTTATTAATGGTGGCTTCCTATATTGCCTTTTACGGCATCCTGATTTTCACCTTACCATGGTATATCGCGTTTGCCATCGCTATTATTCTCACCACTCTGCTGGGCATTGGCATCGAGAAAGCGGCCTATCGTCCGTTACGCAATGCGCCGCGCATATCCGTACTGATCTCTGCCATTGGCGTTTCCTTCCTGTTGGAGAACATTGGTATCGTTGCCATCGGTGCACGTCCCAAGTCCTTCCCCCGGCCGGAAGAATTGGTGTGGAACATCCAACTAGGCAATATTTCCTTTCTTTCTCTGACCATCATTATCCCGGTAGTAACAATTATATTGTTGATCGCCGTTACCTTGATGGTGAAAAAAACCAAAATTGGCATGGCCATGCGGGCCGTGTCACGCGACTTTGAAACCTCCAGCTTGATGGCTGTTAATGTCAATAAAGTCATTACCGCCACCTTTGCAGTCGGCTCCGCTCTGGCAGCAATCGGCGGTTTATTGTGGAGCATGCAATATCCGCAGGTGGATCCGTTAATGGGCGTCTTTCCCGGTATAAAATGCTTTATCGCGGCAGTCATGGGCGGAATCGGCAGCATCCCCGGCGCTATGCTGGGAGGCTTCGTGCTGGGCTTTTGCGAGGTCATGCTAGTCGGTTTCTTTCCGGGTGCCTCGGGGTACAGGGATGCTTTCGCTTTCGTCATCCTGATTCTGATTTTACTTTTCAGACCAGGCGGCATACTGGGCGAAAACGTTGTAGAGAAGGTGTAATCCATGGATATAAACAAACGCACGAAAAACATCCTGACTATACTGGTTCTGATCCTGGTCTGCGGGCTGCTTTATTGGTCGCAAACCAACCTGAACAACTTCTATATTCGGGTTCTAAATCTCGCTGCCATATTTGCTATTCTTGGATTAAGTATGAATCTGGTTCTGGGGTTCACCGGTATGTTTTCCCTGGGTCATTCAGGATTTATGTGTGTCGGTGCATACACCGCCGCGATTTTAACCATGTCTCCTGCCAGCAAAGAGTTGATCTATTATATGGTGCCCATCAATTCAGCTCTGGCACAAATCGAATGGCCCATCCTGCCGGCCATTATCGCCGCAGGAATGATGGCGGCTCTGTTTGGATTGCTGGTGGGCATTCCGGCGCTGCGCTTGCGGGATGATTATCTGGCTATTGCCACCCTGGGATTTGCGGAAATCATCCGTATTATTGTAACCAATACCACCTCCATTACCAATGGTTCACTGGGACTGAAAAACATCCCTTCCATTAGTAGTATCTGGGTATACTGGGGGGCAGCTATTATAACTTTGATTGTTTTGAAACGAATAATCAACAGTAGTTGGGGGTTTGCTTTCCGGGCTATCCGCGACAATGAAATTGCGGCTGAAGCCATGGGCATCAGTATCTTTAAGCACAAACTGGTTTCCTTTACTATTGGAGCTTTTTTTGCCGGTATCGCCGGGGCATTGATGGGATTCTTGATTACTTCCGTTGATCCGACCATGTTCAGATTCCTGTTTACCTTCCAGATCCTCTTGATTGTTGTGCTGGGCGGTATGGGAAGCTTGACCGGCTCGGTAATCTCGGCTATCGTCATCACCATTATGATGGAAGTACTGCGCTTCGTGGAACAGCCCATCAGCATCCTGGGACTCAACATACCCGGTTTATCCGGCATGCGCATGGTTATTTTCTCGATCCTGTTATTGCTGGTCATCCTCTTCTATCGCCGGGGTTTGATGGGAACCAAAGAATTCAACTGGAATTGGGTGTTACGCAAAATTGACAACCTCAAAGCCAGAAGACGAGGTGAGGCAACATGAGTAATTTGACTTTGCACACTGAACATATCACCATGGAATTCGGAGGCTTGCGCGCCGTCTCAGACCTCTCTCTGAAAGTTGTTCCAGGTAGCATCGTGGGGCTGATTGGCCCCAACGGCGCCGGCAAAACGACTGTTTTCAACATGATCACCGGGGTTTACAAACCTACCTCCGGCCGAATCTATTTTCAGGATCGCGATATTACCGGGATGAAATCTGACAAGATTACCGCCCTGGGGATTGCCCGTACCTTTCAAAACATCCGCTTGTTCCAGTCCATGACAGTGTTGGAAAACGTAATGATCTCCAAACACGTCAGACTGCAGGCTAATTTACTGGAAGCCGTCCTGGGACTGCCGCGTTATACTCGAGCCAACCATGCCAACTATAACGAATGCATGGACTTGCTGAAAAAAGTCCAGTTGGATGATGTTTGCCATGAAGCCGCCACTTCTCTGCCATATGGCAAGCAACGGCGGCTGGAAATCGCTCGCGCCCTGGCAACCGGGCCCAGCCTTCTGCTTTTGGATGAACCGGCAGCGGGTATGAATCCGGCCGAATCGTTGGAATTAATGGATTTCGTAGCGCGTGTCAGAGATGAGTTTGATATAACCGTCTTGATGATCGAGCATCACATGGAGGTCGTTATGGGAATTTGTGAGAAAATCTATGTACTTGATTATGGCGAAACTTTGGCGCAGGGCAATCCGGCAGAAATTCAAAATGATCCCAAAGTAATTGAAGCTTATCTCGGGGCGGTGGATATAGATGCTGAAAATTAATGATTTACATGTTTTCTATGGCGGAATTCATGCTTTAAAAGGAATTTCCCTGCAAGTCCCGGAAAACAAGATTGTGACCCTGGTAGGCGCCAATGGGGCTGGTAAGAGCACGTTGCTTCGCGCCGTCAGTAATCTGGTACCCGTTTCCTCCGGCCAAATAACATTCAAAGACCAGGATATCACCGGCAAGCCTACCGTATCAATCGTCAGAAATGGTATCACCATGGTCCCGGAAGGTCGTCGCATCTTTGCCAATCTGACGGTATTGGAGAATCTCAGAATGGGAGCCTATGCTCGTAAAGACAAGGCCGGAATCGAAGCTGACATCGAAAAAATGTATGCCCTCTTCCCGCGTCTCAAGGAAAGAAGCTGGCAGGTCGCCGGGACTTTGTCAGGCGGAGAACAGCAGATGCTGGCCATAGCCCGGGCACTGATGTCCAGACCGCACTTGCTGATGATGGATGAACCTTCACTGGGGCTGGCTCCGTTGCTGGTCAAGGAAGTATTCCGCATCATCAAGAATATTTATAGTCAGGGAATGACCATCCTCTTGATCGAACAAAATGCCACTGCTGCTTTGAAAATTGCCGATTACGGGTACGTTTTGGAAACCGGTACCATTGTCATGGAAGGACCTGGCCAGGAGTTGGCTGATAATCAGGATGTAAGGCAGGCTTATCTAGGCAAATCTTAAACCATTATTTTTTAAAAATGCTTGCATGCTGGTTATGGAATAAAAACCATAACCAGCATTTTTTCTGTCTTTTTTCATGGATTTGCCCAGTATATTGAAAGACGCTATCAGACAAAATAAAGCCAAAAGGAGGTTATAAGATATATGGAAGCAAACCGCTTATATGAAGTCATGAATTTATCTACCGTTGTTCAAATCCTTCATAATGATCAGCTGGTGAGGATCGAATCTGTAAACGAATCCAATAACGGTGACACAGCACAAATCGTGTACGCTGAAAGCGGACGCCGGGCTACAGTACCGGTCGAACAGCTTAAAGAAACCTTTCTTCCGGAATCAGATGAAGATTATATTTATGATGCCATGACCAGATGGTCGCCCTTAACCAGAAGTTGATCACTCTTTTCCGCTGGGATTGTCGATCAGCGTAGCCAGCCTGTATAAATGGGTATGATTGTCATTTCTGGTTGTACGTAGCATGGCATAATGAATATGCCTGCCATTGCCGACATTAATATTAATTCCGGTAATTCCTGAAATCCTATGATGATGATCTTCATAAAAATCTGTGTTGGTTGAAAATCTGTGTTTGTGAGTTCCATTGGCGAGCAAGATTCCTTCAGACGTTACTCCGGCAAAACGATGAGTGTGACACTCCTTGACTTTCGTACTGCCTGAAAATTCATGCACATGTTTGGTATAATTAGGATACAGCATATGATCACCCCCTTTGTTTCATATGTTGTATCCTATTACTATTTCTTTCCATATGTGAATGAGATGACGGCATTAATTAACGAAATCTTTCCACGCTGGAATCCGATATAATGGAATTATATGCTTTCAATAGATATTTGTCTTGCGGCACAATAAGAAGCATCTATCAGGTACTGCAATTTCATAATCTACGCTCTTTATAGTATTTAAAATAAAAGAAAGGATGGGAGATTTTATGAAGTATTTGCCGGAAGAAAGGAATTGGGAAAAAGAAGGGGTTTGGCCGGATTTCTGGCCCAAGTATTACGAGCATGGCAATATGTCGATTGTCTGGCATCTGCACCTCAATGCGCTGCGTCACCCCAAAAAGACCGCGGTGATTTTTTACGGGACCCGGATCAGCTATAAAGAACTGGAACAACTGGTCCTGCAGGCAGCCGGCGGACTAAAAAAACTGGGAGTGGAAAAAGGTGACCGGGTCTATCTCGGCATGCAAAACTGCCCCCAGTTTATTATTTCCTATTATGCTGCCATGGCGGTGGGCGGAGTAATCATCGGCGGCAGCCCCATGTTTAAAAAAGGCGAGATGAGTTATATCCTCAATGATTGCGGTGCCAAGGTAGCTATCATGGAAGAAGACAACTATCCTATTTTCCAGAGTATCCGCGACCAGGTGCCGGTGGAATCGGTGGTCGTAACCTCCCTCAATGAATTTGTGCCGGATGATCCGGAGATCCCTGTCCCTTCAGGAATGGTGGTTGAAGGTTTGGACTATAGCGGAGCCATCGACTGGAAAGATTTCATCAAGAGCGATCCGGTGGAAAAATATGAATCATTGGACATCGATAAAGACCTGGCCTGCCTGCAATATACTTCAGGTACAACCGGAGTGCCCAAAGGCGCCATGCTGACGCATCGCAACATTCTGGTTAATGCCATCCAATTGCCCATTATTTTAGGCGGTCATGCCGACAGTGTCTATGGTGCGGTTGTGCCTATTTTCCATATCACCGGTATGCAGAATAATATGAACGGACCTATTTTCCTGGGGGCCACCATCGTCTTGTTTACCCGTTTTGACACCGGAGTATTCCTGCAAGCCTCCGAATTCTACAAGATTACTTCCTGGGTGGCGATCACCACCATGAACATTGCTGTAATCAATTATCCCGACCTGAACAACTATGATCTTTCGTCCTACGAAGCCATCGGCACCGGCGGAGCACCTGTGCCGGCTGAGCTGATCAAACGTTACAAGGATCAATTTGGTTTGGACCTGATCGATGGCTGGGGGATGAGCGAAACCGCTTCGGCACCACTGGCCAGTCCGTCCGGACATGTCAAAGCCGGCAGCTGCGGTATTCTGGTGCGCGGATTTGATGTCCGGGTGGCGGATCTGACCGATCCTACCAAGAACGTTCCGCGCGGCCAGGAAGGTGAAATGTGGATGAGAGGCCCCTCCATTGCCCGTGAATACTGGCGTCAGCCACCCGAAGTCCAGGCGGAAAGCTTCAAAGAAGAAGGATGGCTGGCCACCGGCGATGTGATCATCATGGACGAAGACGGTTATATCTTTATTGTCGGCCGGACCAAAGAAATGATCAAAGCCTCCGGTTACAGCGTATTCCCGGCGGAAGTGGAAAAATATCTTTACCAGCATCCCGCCATCAAGGAATGCTGCATCATCGGCGTTCCTCATGAATATCGAGGCGAAGATGTCAAAGCCTATATCGTCCTGAAAGACGAATATAAAGACAAAATAACGGCGGAAGAGATCATCGATTGGGCCAAAGAGCAGATGTCTGTTTACAAATATCCACGCCAAATTGAATTCCGGGATGACCTGCCCAAGAGCGCTACCGGGAAAATCATGCGCAAAATCTTAAAAGAAGAATATATACAAAGCAATAAATAGTCAGAAAGTATTAAAGGCTCGGGGGGCAGTTCCCCGGGCCTTTTGGTTGGCACTTGATTACGCCGGTTTATTTCCGCTTACTTATTTATAATTATATCGGCCAGAGCCAGTTTGGGGACATGATGCACCTGCTCCTCATCCCGCCAGTATTTAACATCCCCGTACAGCTCCATCGGCTCCAGCACCACTTTTTCCTTAGGGTAGCCCAGCGCTATAACAGCGACGATTTCATATTTTTCTTCCAGTTCAAGAATTTCGGCCAGCCGCTGCTTCTTTATATTTACAAAAAAACATCCGCCCAACCCTTTCTCCACCGCCCCCAGCAGGATACTCTGTCCGGCAAAACCTTGATCCTGGGTTAAAGCTGTTCCCACCGATCCGTCAATCAGCATAACAATATAAGCCGCAGGCCGTTCCCCCGGCGGTGGGCCGCCCCAATCCTTTAAATAACCAGCCCAGCCTAAACAAGAGTAAATTCTTTCATTCATATCCTGCTGATTGGATAGAAGATACCTTAATGCCTGACGGTTATGACCGGTGGGCGACAGACGGGCCAAGTCAACCAATTCACGCAGCACTTCATCTTCCACCCGCCTATCCTGTTGGAACCTTCGATAGGAGCGATTTTTCAGGATCAATTCTTTCATCATTTGCTGATCACCACTTTCAATCATTCTATTAAACACTGTTCCTCGCTAACTTTGCCTTTCTTAAGCTAACATTTTTACTCGGGCGCACAGTTCTATTTTTAATTACGTAACATATCCAAAAGATAATTATAGTATAATTATAATGTTTTATTAAAAATCTAATACTGAGGATGATACATTTGTCTTATCTTCCTAATATCCAATTGGAAATATTCTCCTTTTCGGTCTGTGCCATTTTGCTATTTGATATTTTTCTGCGTAAGGAAAAGCGTCATTTTGAAGACAAACTTTTCTTAACTCTTTTAATTGCCAACATGCTCATTCTGTTGATTGATGCCCTGGGCTGGGCTATCGAAGGCAGATTACAGCATTCTTCAGATGCGATCTATTTACGTTCGGTTTTCATCTATATTATGATGAATCCAATCCTTCCTTTTTTATGGTTATTATACACTGATTTTCAGATATATAAAGATCGGCAAAGACTTCGCAAATTATTCCGGCTTTATTTAACACCGATGATCTTCATTGTTGTATTAATCATCGCCAACTCTTTTTCCAGCGTGCTGTTCCATATTGATCAAAATAACGTCTATCACCGCGGGCCCTTGTTTGAATTTTATCTGCTGCTGGTTTTTTCCTATCTGATCTTTGCTTTTGGTCTGATCATCGCGAATCGCAATACTATCGGCAAACAGCATTTTTGGCCTTTGGTTCTATTTCCTTTGCCTCCAATCATTGGCGCTTTCATACAGGTGAAAATCTATGGCTTGGCCTTGATTTGGAGCGGCGTAACCCTGTCTCTGTTAATCATCTTTATCTATGTGCAAAATCGCCAGTTGAATACTGACTATCTCACCGGGTCGTATAACCGCAAGCAATTGGATCAATATTTGCAGCAGAGAATTAATAATATTGAGGCAGGTCAAGGGTTTGCGGCAATCATGATTGATATCGACGGGTTTAAAAAAACAAATGATCAATTCGGTCATGTGATCGGTGATGAAGCCTTGGTTTTTACGGCTGAAATATTGAAAAAAAGCCTTCGTAATAATGATTTCCTGGCTCGTTATGGCGGTGATGAGTTTATGGCTATATTAAATATCAATAATTTTAACACCCTGGAAGAAGTTGTCCAGCGTATCAATCAGAATTTTGCCAGCTTCAATTCATCTCAAGCCAAACCATATCAGTTAAATGTAAGTATGGGTTATGATATTTATGAATATGGCTGCCAGATGAGCAGCGTTGATTTTATCGAACGTTTGGATAGCCTTATGTATGCTGATAAAAGCAGGAAAATAGGACAGTCAGTAGGCCAAATAGCAGATTGAAACAGCCAAGATAATCTCTACAGGAACTAAAAGACCGCTGCATATCGTATCAAATACGACTCATGCGCGGCCTTTTTTACGTCTTATCCTCACTTCCGCTGTCCGTCTCAAAAAGCAGGCTGATAGTCCCGGAAGCAGATAAGAACGTTATTATTTCATAATCCTGCAGATATTATCGGCAAACTGGAGCGGGTCTTCCACCGGCAAGCCTTCGATCAGCAAGGCCTGGTTATATAAAAGATCGGTATAAAGCGCTAACTTGTCTTGGTCATTTTCATATCCATCCAGCAAGGCCGAAAAGACTTCATGTCCGGGGTTGATCTCCAGCACCTTGGCCGCTTTGATCTTTTGTTCATTGGTGGGGATAGCGTTCAATACTTTTTCCATTTCAATGCTGATCTCACCCTCGTTGGTCAGGCAGACGGGATGGTTTTTTAACCTTTTGGAAGCCCTGACATCATGGACTTTGCTGCCTAAGATCTCCTTCATCGCTGCATACAAGTTTTTGTGCTCTTCGGCGACATCAGCATCGTTTTGACTGTCATTTTCCAGCCCCAGGTCACCCCCGGATACCGATTTGAACTCCTTGTCCTGATAATTCATCATGATTCGGATGGCGAATTCATCCACATCATCGGTAAAATACAGGATTTCATAACCCTTGTCGGCCAGCAGCTCACTCTGAGGCAGCTTGTCGAGTTTTTCCACTGATTCGCCGGCGGCGTAGTAAATATACTTCTGCTCTGCCGGCATCCTGCCCACGTATTCTGCCAGGGTGACCAACTTTTGCTCCTTGGAAGAATAGAAAATCAGCAGATCCTGGAGAAAATCCTTGTCCGCGCCAAAATTGTCATAAACCCCGTATTTCAACTGCCGGCCAAACGAAGTAAAGAAGGTTTCATATTTTTCCCGCTCATCCTGCAAGATTCGATTGAGTTCATTTTTAATTTTGGTTTTTATGTTTTTGGCGATCAGTTTCAACTGCCGGTCATGCTGCAAAACTTCACGGGAAATATTTAACGTCAGATCCTCGGAATCGACCATGCCCTTGACGAAACTGAAATAGTCCGGCAATAGATCAGCACATTTGTTCATAATCAAAACACCGTTGGAATAGAGCTCCAGGCCTTTTTCATATTCCCGCGTATAAAAATCGAAAGGCATCTTTTCCGGGATATACAGAATCGCATTGTAGCTGACCGTCCCGTCCGTACTGATATGCAGATGAGAAATCGGGGTATCGAAACCATAATGCTTTTCAAAATAGAAATTCTCGTAATCCTCCGCCGTCAGCTCATTCTTGTTCTTTTTCCAGATCGGCACCATGCTGTTGATGACCTGTTCCTCAGTATATTGCTCATATTCATCTTCACTGCCTTCTTTCAGACGGCTTCTTGACACATCCATTTTTATCGGATAGCGGATGAAGTCGGAGTATTTTTTGATGATGGAACGCAGCCGGTACTCTTCCAGATACTCGTCGTACTTTTCTTCTTCGGTGCTGGCTTTGATTTTTAGGATGATATCCGTGCCGGTTCCTTCCTTATCGCCAGATTCAATGGTGTATCCGTCAATGCCTTTGGATTCCCATTTAAAGGCCTCATCGCTGCCAAACGCCCGGCTAATTACGGTAATCGTATCAGCCACCATAAAAGCCGAATAAAAACCCACCCCGAATTGACCAATAATATCGTAACCGTCGCTCATTTCGTTTTCTTTTTTAAAGTTCAGGGAACCACTGCGGGCAATGACCCCCAGATTGTCGTCCAGCTCTTCCCGGGTCATGCCGATGCCGGTATCGGAAATCCGCAGGATGCGGTTCTCTTTGTCAATGATGATCTTTATATAGTAGCTTTCCTTATCAAAACTCAAATTTTCGTCCATCAGCGTTTTATAGTAGATCTTGTCAATGGCATCGCTGGCATTGGAAATGAGCTCGCGCAGGAAAATCTCCTTGTTGGTATAAATAGAGTTAATCATTAGATCCAAAATCCGTTTGGACTCTGTTTTAAACTGTTTCTTGGCCAAAACTATCGCTCCTCTCAGACAAAAGCTATATATACATAGCAGTATTTATATAGAGAATTGTTAGCACTCCCTCTTGTCGAGTGCTAACTTATTTATTATCTTACTCATTTTGCCCGCCATCGTCAATAGGTTACAGCGCTTCCCGGCGGATCATTTATGCAAATACGAACGTCACCTGACCCTGGTTGATTATTTGCCATCGGGGCAATAGCACAGACAAAACCGAAGATACTGACAGATAAAAATCAAGCAACCCTCCGTCTGGTTAAAACCAGGCAAGACGGTTGCTTGATGTCAAGCGTTACGCAGACTGGCGCATTGGTCAATACCAGAAGCGCAGGTAAAGATAAAGATTGGAAATCATAATAGATAAAATCATTAATGGGAAGCCGATCTTCAGAAACTCTACGAATCTGATCGGCGTCCCGTTTCTTTCTGCGATTCCGGCCACGATTACATTGGCCGAGGCGCCGATCAGGGTACCATTGCCGCCCAGACATGCTCCCAACGCCAGCGACCACCACAGCGATTCCATCGGCATCTGTGACAACTGCCCCACTTCCTGCAGCAAAGGGATCATGGTGGCAACGAAGGGGATATTGTCAACGAATGCAGAGGCCACCCCTGACAGCCATAATATAAGGGTGCCTGTCATGACAACGCTGTCTCCGGTAATCTGCAGCGATTTCTGGGCAATCAGACTAATCACTCCGTTGACCTGCAATCCACCCACCAATATAAAAAGTCCGGCAAAGAAAAAGATCGTGGGCCACTCCACCGCCAGGAGTACTTCCTCGGGTTCCGCTCGGGTAACCAGCATCAGCAGCCCTGCTCCGAAGAGCGCAACGGTAGCGGATTCCAGATGCAATTGCTGATGGAGCAGAAAACCTAGAATGGTAAACGTCAGCACCAGCAAAGATTTCTTGAGAATCAGCCAATCCCTGATACTGTCGGTTTCACAAAGTTCAAAAAGCCGGTCGATTTTATCCTGTTGGGCGGTCAAATCCTTTTTATACAGCAACACCAGAATCGCCATGGTGACTGCCAAAATGATTATAGCCGGAGGACCCATATTGACGATAAAATCCATAAAACCGAGTCCGGTGGCGCTGCCGATCATGATGTTGGGAGGATCACCAATCAGTGTAGCGGCGCCGCCAATATTTGAAGCAATGATTTCGGTAAACAGATAAGGAAGTGGGGATACCTCCAGGCGGTCAACTAAGGCATAGGTAACCGGTACGATCAATAGCACGGTAGTTACATTATCCAACAAAGCCGAAGCGACAGCTGTGATCAGGCCCAGTACCACCAACAGAGCTACCGGTTGACCTTTGACAATTTTGGCAGACTTGATAGCCATATATTCAAAGACGCCACTTTTTCTGGTAATACCCACGATCACCATCATGCCGATCAATAGCAAAAGGGTATTAAAATCAACATGTTCGATGGCCTTTTCCTGATTAATGACCCCCAGCACAATGACCAGGGCCGCGCCCAGCCAAACCACAATGGTACGGTGAATTTTGTCAGCGATGATGAAGGCATAGGTAATTAAAAATATTGCAATTGAAAGCCAAAAATATATCAAATATTATCCTCCCTTAATAAACTCCCTTAATAAACTTTCATTTTCTTTCAATATCTCTTG
>CAZACF010000015.1:0-10662 GCA_964483565.1 uncultured Syntrophomonas sp.
CCAGCATATTGGTGCGGGCTTCCAGGTTTTTGCCGTCACTGGCAGCGATAGGCAGGTATTTCATGATCATTTTTATCGAATGGATACTCAGTGAATCGGCCATTATATTGGCTTCCGGCGAAGTAAGACCTTCGACCGCATGACCCAGTGCATCCAGACCAGTGGAAACTGTCATTTGCGGCGGCAAGCCAACCGTAAGGTCCGGATCAAGCAGAGCAATTTCGGCTGGTACAAAAGGACTCATCACATCGCCTTTGACCTTGTCATCCTCATTGTAGATAACTGCCAGGGGAGAGACCTCAGAGCCTGTTCCAGCGGTGGTCGGGATAAAAATATCACGGACACCCAGAGGTTTACCCAGCGGGCGAATATAAGGGCCCAGATTGCCGGGCATAAGATTTTTAATATCGGTTGCCCCCATACCCAGGAGCATTTTTACACCCTTGGCCGAGTCCATTACGCTGCCGCCGCCTACGACCAGCATGCCGTCAAAGGCATTTTCCCGATACCAGCGCCCACAATCGTTAATAACCCGCATAGCAGCATCCTGCTCAATTTTATCATAAACCCCGGCCAGCTTGACTCCGCCCTGGATGGTAAAGATATCTTTAACCATGTCAGCTACGCCTGCATCAATCAGGCCTTTATCGGTGATCATACCGATTCGTTTACAGCCCATTTCCATAAAGCGCTGGGCCACAAATGTGCGGCAGCCGGAGCCAACTTCCACCAATGTCCTATATTCCCATACAAAATAATTCGGTATTGCCATTACATAACCCCCTTTCTATCGGTTAAATCCCAGGAAAGAATAAAGGAAACTAGTCTTGGAGTCACTTACCAGAGACTGACAGACATGCTTTACTTCACTGTAAGCCATTAAAGCGTGGTAACAATTTTCCCGCCCGTAACCGCTTTCTTTATAGCCGCCGAAAGGCACGTCAGGGCGCAAAATATGCCAGGTATTAATCCAAACGCTGCCGGTACGCATGCGTTTGGCAACCCATTGAGCCCGGGTCGCATTGGTGCTGCATACACCACCGCCCAGGCCATAAGGACTGTCATTGGCGATGGCGATGGCTTCGTCCAAATCATCATAAGGGATTACACATTGCACCGGTCCGAAAATTTCTTCCCGGACATGCTGCATTTGATTGGTACAATTAATAAAGACGGTGGGTTCGTGGAAGAACCCATTGTCATAGATCCCGCCGCTCAAACGGTTGCCGCCATAAGCGATCTGGGCACCTTCATCCTGCCCGATTTTCACATAATTCATAATCGTCTGCAATTGCTGACCGGAAGCGATTGGGCCCAGATCTGTAGCCAGATCCATTTGATCACCGATGTTGAGCTTCTTGATTTTATCAATCATCGCATCCACCAGCTGATCCTGCATTTTCCGGGGCACAATCAGACGGGTGCCCGATTCACACACCTGGCCGCTGTGCATGAGAAAGGCCAAGAGCGTCATACTGGATGCCATTTCGATATCTGCATCATCCAATACAATCAAAGGAGATTTACCGCCTAATTCAAGCGTTACACGTTTGATGCCATCTGCGGCCAGATGAGCGATTTGCCGGCCGACCTCAGTCGAACCGGTAAAGCCGATCTTATCAACCTGGGGATGGGATGCCAGGTAATTGCCAATCGAGGCGCCCGGCCCGCTGATGACATTAAATACTCCCGGGGGAACTCCGGCATCAGTTAAAATTTTTGCCAGCTCCAGGGTAGTAACGGGTGTGATACTGGCCGGTTTCATAACGATACTGTTGCCCATGGCCAGCGCCGGGGCAAATTTATAGGCAGCGAGGATCATGGGGAAGTTCCAGGGAGTAATGCCTGCGCATACGCCAATCGGCTCGCGCACTGCATAACTGTGCATGGGGGCTACCCAGGGCGGACAAATGGCATGTTCGACCTCCGGCATTTGTTTCAGGATGACAGCCGACATAGCTAACGAACCAGCAACCGACATAACATCGACGAACCCGGTGCGACGAAGGGTGGCGCCTGAGGTCAGTGCCTCCAGGTAGGCTAACTTATCTTTGTTGGCGATGACTGCCATGGTAGCTTTGGTCAGCACTTCGACCCTTTCATCAATGGACTTGTTTGCCCATATGCCGGATTCGAAAGCAGCTCTGGCTGATTGCAGCGCTTTGTCAACATCGCCCTGCGTTGCCCGGGGTACCCTGGCCACGACTTCCCGGTTGGACGGATTGATAACATCCATCATTTCGCCTGATTCACCGGCTGTCCATTGTCCGTCAATGAACAATTGATATTCGAGTATTTCCTTACTCACAGACAAACCCTCCCTTACTGATATTTATCTCAGTCGGTCGGCTGACCGAAAAAGATCAAAAAATAAATAGCAGATTTCATAAAAGCAAATAAAAAAATATATGAAATATAGCTATTTCTATTCAGTTAAAAGAGTATTATTCATTATTGATGAGGGGGACAATTACAGCGGCGATATCTTTGATCGGTATAGCATCAGGATCAAGCAGCCATTGAATAATAAGACCGTCCAAAAGGGCGACCAGCAAACGTGAAACAGCGATAGCCCTGTCTTCATCCATAGGCGGGGCAACCATATTCAGAAATTGCTGCATGGTATTCTGAAATTCCATGTATTTGTCCGCAAATCGGCTTTTCAAAGCCGGGTTTTCAGTTACGGCTTCCTGTAAAAGATATAAATTTAGTTTGCCCCGGTTTTCAGCGTGCAGTATGCTCAAAATACTATCCTGCAAAATTTCTTGTAATGAGTAGCCTTGCATTTGCTCCGCTCTTTTCAGGTTGGCCCTGGTAATTTGGTCGAAATGCTTTTCGGTCAGTTCATAAACCAAATCATCTTTGGCCGAGAAATGATAGAATAAAGTGCCTTTGCTTATGCCGGCTGCGTTGGCGATATCAGCCAAACTGGTACCCTTGACTCCGCGTTCCATAACTAAAGCAGTGGCGGCATCAATGATCTTTTGTCGATTGTTCTGCATATCTTCTTGTTTAGTATGAGGATCCATTAAGTATTACTCCTACACCAGTCGGTCAACCGACCGTTTCATTAATTATAGCGATAAACATGGCATACTTGTCAATATTATGTTTTCCAAGAAAAACCGTGCACTCAATGTATTTATATACAGAGCATGCACGGTTGTTTTTGATTCTCTAAAATCTATTAGTTTGTATTAATAGACTATTCTATTTTGTTGGTCCGTCTCCATATCTTGCGTTCTTCTGCGGCTTTAATCAGATCGTCACGGAAATCAGGATGGGCAATGGAGATGAGTTTCTCGGCCCGGTACCAGGTCGGACATGTCTTCATACTGATTACGCCGTATTCGGTGACGACATGATTGATCATTTGGCGTGAAAGAGTGGTAATGGAGCCGGGTTCAAAATTAGGAACAATTCTTGAAATAACGGTGCCGTCTTTTTTGGTGTGAGTGGAAGGCAGGCAGATAAAACTACGTCCGCCATTGGACCAGAAGGAGCCGAGCACGAAGTCTGACATACCGCCATTGCCGGATACCTGTTTGAATCCTGAACTCTCGGCATTGACCTGTCCATAGAGATCGACCTGGAGAGCTTGATTGATTGATATCAGGTTGTCAATCTGGCACAGTTGCATGGGGTGATTTACATAGCCCACGCTGCAGGAAGCAATCGCCGGATTGCGATCCATCCAATCATATAACTCCTTGCCGCCCAGCGCAAAAGTATAGTTGATTTTTCCGGGATCAAAGATTTTCTTTAAACCGTTCATACGGCCTGATTCCCACATATGCATGTAAGCATCGACCAACATTTCCGTCCATCCGCTCAAGTCTTTAAGATCGGTTTCACTAATCATTTTACCCAGGATGTTGGGCATAGCACCTATGCCGAGCTGGATACACTGTCCATCTTCCAGGAATTCCAGTACATTGGCTGCAATTTTGGCATCTGTATCAGATGGTTCGATTTTAGCCAGTTCGTATAATGGCGGGTTTTCACCTTCTACCACGTACGTTACTTGGGAAATGTGGATCCTTTCCTGGTTTCCACCATAGCAATAAGGAATATTGTTGTTGACCTCTACGATCCTGTTTTTGGCAGTTAGAGCTTGCCAATAACAGCATGAATTATGCAGGCCCCAGTTAAAATAGCCGTTTTCATCCATGGGGGTTGTCTGGGCAATAAAAACATCCCGCAGATTGGTACCGATTTTGCTTTTTTTGGCGTCCGGGTCTTCTGCATATTTAGCGTATTTCATATACATTTCTGATTCGCCATAAAGTGTGGGCTGATAGAAAACATTTCCGCATCTTTCCTGGAAAATACGGGTCAAGGCGCTGAAATGCTGATCATTGTAGGTGAAAACCTCTCCCGTGGGATCTTTCATGACAACTTCCGGGAGCGGGGGTACGGTTACAGCACCCATAACATTGATATTTTTCAATTCGTCCTTGCGTGCTGCCAGAGCTGCATCACAAGCTACCGGTTTGCCATTAAACATGGCATAATCGATCCAGGCTCCAGGTTTAACAACTTTCATGGCATCTTCGGCGGTACGCAATTTTTCCTTGTACATTTGCAAATAATCTCTGTTCACAAAAATCCCCCTCCGTAATCTTAATTCGTGATAAACACCCAAACAATATTACATAGAATTATATATTAAAACAAATTGAAATAACAGATCTTTATTTGAAATAAAAATACTCGGAATATTGCCACTTTTGGAAAAATAAATACTAATTTCGAACTGTTATTTCTTGGTATGCAATGGCATGCATATTGCATTATAATTAATATACGGATATATATAATGAAAGGGGAAGCACAATGCAAGTACTGGAAATGTTTAAACTAAATGGCAAAACTGCAGTTGTAACTGGAGGATCAATCGGTCTGGGAGCGTATATGTCCAGAGCCCTGGCTGAAGCTGGTGCCAATGTGGTAATCGCTGCGCGTAAAGTAGATCGCTGTATCGAATTGGCACAAGAAATGGAACAATTAGGAGTTAAAGCGCTGGGTGTGGCCTGTGATGTAAGCAAACTGGAAGACTGCCAGAATTTGGTGGACGTTACTGTAAAAGAATTTGGCAGCTTGGATATATTGGTCAACAATGCCGGTCTGACCTGGGGTGGAGATTCTATGACCTTTGCTTTAAAGGATTGGCATAAAGTAATGGATCTCAATCTGCATGGATTGTTTCAGTTAACCCAAATAGCCGGCAGAGTAATGCGTGAACAAGGCCATGGGAAAATTATCAACATTACTTCACTGGGTGGTTACGGTGGCACTAAACCGGAAGAGATGGATGCAGTGGCCTACAACGCCAGCAAAGGTGCGGTAATGACATTGACCAAGGATCTGGCGGTCAAATGGGCTCGTTACGGGATTCATGTGAATGCCCTTGCTCCAGGTTTCTTTCCCACTCATATGACGGAGTGGATTCTGGAAAAGAATTCAAAACATCTCCTCCCCAGGGTTCCTTTCGGCCGCTACGGCGGAGAAGACGACCTCAAGGGAGCTGTGGTTTTCCTGGCCTCAGCAGCTTCCGATTACATTTCCGGTCAGATTATTAATGTTGATGGCGGCGAAATGGCCATGGTTCCTTAGAAACAAATCAGCAGTTCATAAATACACTAAAAAAGCCTGGAGATAATGATAATCCGGGCTTTTTTATGCCTTTAATTAGATGCAGGGACAATTCATTGTAAATAACTGTGCCAAATGGATGCAATGTGGGCCTGGCAGTTAACATTCTGTATCATTTCGTTTGGTTGGATTAACTTACCTTTGACGCTATTTAATTGATACCGATAAAATTATGGATAGCTAAATGAATTATAAGACAGTATTGGAATGGAAATTTATTGCTGGTAAAAGGAGGATGATATTTAAGCACCCTATATGGCAGCCATGTTGTTCATTCGATGCAATCAACCTTACAGGGAGAAAAATATGAATAAAAAGATCGCAGTAAGCATTTTAGCAATAATGATATTTTTAGGTTTATACATTTACATACCGGATATGATAGCCTCCAGAGACAAGCAAGCAGGAATTGAGCAGACCAATAAAAGCAAATCGGATGACAGCCCGGGGAAGAAGGTTTCAGTCAGCGAGACAATCAAGGAAAAGCCTGATAATCGTCAGACCGTCACGGAAAAAGACCAGTTAATACCGCAGGTGCAACCTGAAACCGTAAAATCGCAAACGGTAAAGGAAAATAGCAATCAGAACAAAGGCAGCACTCCATCATCCGGGACAACCAGTAATAATGACAATAAGAACAATGAAAAGAGTAATCCTGTAAATGCCGGCAGCAATCCGGGCAACAACACTGACTCTAATCCCAGCAGCAATTTAGGAAACAACCCCAGCCCTAATCCCGGCAGCAGCAATCAGGTGTCGCGCGGGGAATCAGCGGTTGATAAAAGCAAATATCCGTTGCTAAGCAAAGTGAATGGATCCTTTGGACAGTTTCGTTATCGGGATCTGAGCGGTGGCAGGATCGAAGTAGACCCTCAGTGGGTGGCCGACAACATAGTGACCATAACCCTTCCTGGCTTGAATCGCCAGGTGCAGGTACATAAAAATGCCGCCGACCATTTTATCACCGCTTTTAATTATATTAAGAATGGCACTGCTGTTGTCAACGGGAAAGAAGTTTCGTTGTTAAGTTTGATCAAAACCATGGATGGAACTTATGTCACCCGCCACGTTAACTGGAATCCTTCGAAGGGATTGAGCAACCACTCCTGGGGTACGGCTATTGATATTAATGCTAATGGCCATTTTGGTTATGTTGATCCCCAGAAGGATGTGAATGATCCCAACCTGATCCTGTGGGAAAAGGCATTCAAACCGGCCGGGTTCAGTTGGGGCAACCGTTACAATGATTCCATGCATTATGAGCTGATAAAATAATTAATAGAATTAGGATTTGTATTGTATAATTGAAGTTGAATAATCAGGAATAACCATGATTTTATCATGGTTATTCTTTATGAGGTGCTTTATGTTTATTTATGTATTTTCCATCGCATTAATCGTTGCATCCAATGTAGTGTACAATATTGCCCAGAAATCAACGCCTCAAAATGCCAATCCTTTTGCTGCGCTGTTGATTACTTATCTGACGGCAATTACTGTTACCCTGATTGCTTTGTTCTTCAATCGGTCAGAAAAAGGTTTTTTTCAATCCTTTGCTGACATTAATTGGACCAGTTTCGTCCTGGGATTCGCCATATTAGGGCTTGAATTGGGTTTTTTACTGGCTTACAGAGCAGGTTGGGATATCAGTGTCGGTTCGCTGGTGGCCAATATTTTATTGGCATTGATGCTCATTCCTATAGGGATCATTTTTTATCATGAAGGGTTCAGCATATATAAAGTACTCGGCGCTGGCCTTTGTATTGCCGGTTTGGTTCTGATCAATAAAATATAATCCGCTTCTATATGGGCATCGTTGCATGTCCTTTCTATAAAAAATCGCCTCATCAAAGCACGACGTTTAAATGATATATCCGTCACTCTTAAAAAAACAGATGATATATATGTATGATCAATGCTATGCAAATGACCGCTTCTACAAGACGTACCGCCAGCGCGGACAGAATGTATTTATAGAGTTGTGCAAAGCTTTTCCCGGCTGCCTGATTCATGGTTTCCGGGATATTTTTGGCAGTAAAATAGATAAACATTAACAAGGAACTAAGACTGACCACCATAATAAAAACAATCAGACCCGCCAGGAGCATGAGGGGTGTTTCCACATTCGTATTCCTGACCAGATAGCTGACCAGCACCGTAGCCAATCCGAACCCCAAGACATTAGTAGCCGACGCCTTCACAATTCTGGAAAAGACATTTCTTTCGTTTGTATCCTGCATCTGTATCCTCCCATTTTACTCTTTGTCCTTATATATTATAACAATTCCAATGCCTGTGTCATATACTGGGAGCCAGGCCAGTCCAGCCAAAATCCTAAGTTGCAATGAATAAATAGAGAGATAGGTTGGCCAATTAAGGAGTCATTCAAAACTGCTAAATCACTGTTTTGCACTATTTTGCGCGGGCAGCTTTTGTTAAGTCAGATGAGTAATCAATAAAATTAGCAAATATTTATGCGGATTTTCAATATTTAAAGGACATTTTGTCTAAAACATCGAAGTGATAATTATCACTATACGTGATGAATGTTTGTGTGAAAAAGATTTGTGGTAATTTGACGTAAATTACCGTTGTGTTTTTGTTGGTAACGAGAGCTGGCTAAATAGTCCGGCAAGTGGGTGAGGAGGCGAGAAAACTTATTGCTGCGGAATTTTTTATGAAGGAGGAGTAATCAATGTATAAAGCGATGGACAAGAAGATTTGGGAAAAGAATATACCGCATTGGTGGCCGAACCGTTTTCATTATGGAAAAGATCCGTTGGTAAAGCATCTTTATGATCATTCCTGGAGAGTCCCTGATAAACCGGCAATTATTTTTTATGGCCGGGTTATCACTTTCAAGGAATTAAATGATTTGGTCTGGCGGGTCGCTGGGGGTTTGCAGAAAATGGGGATGAAAAAGGGTGATCGTTTATATATTGCCCTACAAAACTGTCCCCAGTTTATTATTGCTTATTATGCAGCGTCAGCCATCGGGGCAACAGTTATCACCGGCAGCCCTTTGTATAAAACCGGTGAACTGCGTTTTGTATTAAATGACTGTACCCCCAAGGTAGTACTATTTGAAGATGATCTATTTCCGGTTTTCGCTGCAATTAGAGATGAAGTGCCATCCGTGGAAAAAGTCATTGTCACATCATTGGGAGAATATCTGCCCGAGCAACCGGATATTTTGGTGAGTTTTGATCCGGGGGGCAAAGATGGAGTAATACCGAATACCGTCTCCTGGGATGAAATGGTAAACAACGAGCCGATCCAAGAGCTGGCAGACCTGGATATTAAAAAGGATATTGCCATGTTGCAGTACACTTCAGGTACTACCGGCAATCCTAAAGGAGCGATCCTGACACATTTCAATGTGCTGGCCAATGCCACCAATTCAGCTTATGGACGTCCTACCAAATTTGATGATATCCACGTGGCGGTGCTACCGTTGTTTCATGTAAACGGATCCAACAATGCCTTAAATGCCCCCATATTAATGGGCGCAACCATGGTCGTACTGGTTCGGTTTGATCTGGAAACCTTGTACCAGGCTTTTGAAAAATACCGGGTTTCGGTTTGGATCGGGATAACCACCATGAATATCGCTTTTCTTCAACATCCCAAGTTTAAAGATTATGACCTGACTTCTCTTACCTTCGCCGGCACCGGCGGCATGCCGTTGCCGCAGGCCCTGTTTAACACCTACAAGGAGATTTTTGGTTTGGAATTGCAGGATGGTTTTGGCATGAGCGAAACTATGGCTTATACCATATGCAATTCCAGCGGTTATTCCAAAGTTGGCTCCATTGGTATCCCCTGTCCATTACTTGACATCAGAATCGCCAGCTTGAAAGATGAAAATATTGATGCGGAACTCGGAGAGGAAGGAGAACTGTGGCAAAGAGGTCCTTCCATTGCGATTGGCTACTGGAACAACCCTGAGGGTACCGCAGAGACTTTTGTGAAATCGGACGATAGCGATTTCCTCTGGCTTAAAACCGGAGACATTGTGCGCATGGATGAGGATGGCTTCCTGTGGTTGTGCGGCAGAACCAAGGAGATGATTAAAGTATCCGGCTACAGCGTATATCCGGCCGAAGTAGAGGAGTATCTCTATCGTCATCCGGCCATACTGGAATGTTGTGTGATCGGCATTGCCCATAATTACAAAGGCGAGGAAGTCAAAGCTTTTGTTGTATTGAGACCTGATTATGTAGGCAAAGTAACCGAACAAGAAATCGTCGAATGGGCCAGCCAGGAAATGTCAGCCTACAAATATCCGCGCATCATTGAGTTCCGTGATTCGCTTCCCAAAGGCGGCACCGGCAAGATCATGCGTAAAGTTCTTAAAGCAGAGGAAGCCGAGCACAGCCAAACCAAGGGATAAGAATTTAATGTGGATTTAATAGCAATTTCAGCCCGTATCATTATAATTTGGTGGTACGGGTTGTTTTACTTTAGATGGAATCTGTCAGGCAAAACGTGACAATCTGCCTCTTTATTTAAAGGAATCTGACATTATTACGGGAATACTTAAAGCAGATTATGGTGAAGGAGGGGCTGGCGGTGAGTTCCAGATGGCAGTTGAAATATATACGGCGCCGAAGAGAAATCGTAGGGACGTTTATGCGCCATGGAATGGGATATTTTCTGCAAAGATTTGGCCTGAATGACCGTTCTGCTTTAAAGGGTATTAGAACGGGAGTTACTCCTGCGGATAAAAATCAGTATTTATTAGCCGTGAATCTGCGCGAAGCGCTGGTCGAATTAGGCCCTACGTTTGTCAAGCTGGGTCAGTTGCTCAGCACCAGACCGGATATCCTGCGCCCGGTTTTTATTGAAGAACTGGAAAAACTACAGGACAAAGTTGAGCCCATCCGTTGGGAGGAGCTGCAGCAGGTTCTGGATCAGGAAATGGGCCCTATCGAAAAAGTGTTTGCCGAATTTGATCGAAACCCTTTGGCGGCTGCTTCCATTGGACAGGTTCACCGAGCCCGGCTT
>CAZACF010000015.1:10672-12519 GCA_964483565.1 uncultured Syntrophomonas sp.
TGTCCGGGCGCCGGTCTACATCACGGTCCAGTGGGACTACCATTCCGCCACCACCCGCCCCGAGTGGCTGATCCGAAAGCCTGGCGGCGCGCACGAAGGCCCGCCGTTCACCGAGCCCGGCTTCTAAACGGAGAAGAAGTGATCGTAAAGGTCCAACGTCCCGGGATCGAAACCAAGGTAAGAAATGATTTTGAGATTCTCAAGGGATTGGCGAGGATTTCCGAACATCAGTCCGCAGAGGCCCAGCGCCTGGGAATCCTGGCTATGGTAGAGGATTATCGCCGCACCTTGCTGCGGGAACTTGATTATGAACGTGAAGCCCGTAATACCGAGCGAGTCTATAAAAATTTTGCTGATGATCCGAGAGTGATTATCCCCCGTGTTTTCAAAGAATACAGCAGCCCAAGGGTATTGGTTCAGGAATATATTGAAGGCATAAAATTGAGCAATATCGAAGAAATTGATAAGAAGGGCTTGGATCGAAGAAAAATTTCAGCTTTGGGGACAGAGGCATTTTTATCGCAGATCCTGTTGCATGGTTTTTTTCAGGCCGATCCACATCCCGGTAATATATTTGTGGTGGATGATGAACATATTGCCTTTATAGACTTTGGAGAAATCGGTTATCTCAGTGACTTGAGACTGGCTTATGTAGGGGAAATGATGCTTGCGGTTACAAAAAATGATCCTTATCGCGCCATGTCGGTCATGCGGGATATGGGGATTTTGAATCAGTTGCAGGATAGTGAGGATTTTTCTGAGTCATTTGCAGAATTGGTGGAGAGTCTTTACACCGGCAGTATCGGAAATTTGGATATCAAACGTATGCGCAGTGAAATCATGGAATTTGCGTTTCGTTATCACTTGAAAATGCCTTCTTATCTGACTTCTTTACTGAAAGCCTTGATTACGGTTGAAGGGCTGGGAAAGATACTTGATCCTGATTTTGATTTTAGCCAGGTGGCGTCACCTTTGGCCCAAAAGGTGTATCGGGAAAGATTAAAACCATCCAACCTTGGTAAGTTTTTGCGCAGCCGTTATTACAAGGAAGTTGAGCCGCTCAAAGTGATCCCGGCCAATATTAATCGTTTATTGCAGGATACGGCTGACGGACGTTTGACTTTGCATCTCGATCTCAGCATGTCTCCTGAATTGTATCGCAAGACCGCCCAAATGGTCAGCCGACTCAGTTTCAGTCTGATCATATCGGGAACCTTGATTGGCTCCGCCATGATCATCCAGGCCAATCACAGTGCGCAGATTGAGCGGTTTGCCTTTCTAGGAATAATCGGCTTTGGTATCGCCCTGATCAGCATGGTGGCGTTTTTCATGGGATCACTTAAATAGAGGAAAAGTGGGGGTCTAATGTCTGAAGTAGCCGTTGTAAAATGTGAAAGTTATGTGCAGACCGAAGTGGATGCTGCGGTTAATAAAGGATTGGAACTGATTGGCGGAGTGCAAAAATATGTTAAACCGGGAGAAAGAATATTACTTAAACCCAATTTACTCACCGCCGAATCCCCTGAAAAGTGTGTCACCACTCATCCGGCTGTTTTTAAAGCCGTGGCTGAAGCATTGCAAAGCGCGGGAGTACACTTGACTTATGGAGATTCCCCCGGTTTTGGGAGTCCCGAAGGAGTGGCCCGCAAGTCAGGGATTGCCGCAGCAGCTTCAGAATTAGGGATTCCTATGGCTGATTTTCACCATGGTCAGGAAGCAATATGTGGGGAAGCGCTGCAGAACAAGAAATTTATCATTGCCAAAGGGGTACTTGAGAGCGAGGGTCTGATCAGTCTGCCCAAATTAAAAACCCACGCCCTGACCCGCATGACCGGATGCATTAAGAA
>CAZACF010000015.1:12529-21889 GCA_964483565.1 uncultured Syntrophomonas sp.
GATGTATCCCTGGCTTTTTAAAAGGGGAGTATCATGTAAAACTACCGGACATAGATGGTTTTGCGCAGATGCTGGTCGATCTAAATATTTTACTGAAACCGAGATTGTACATTATGGACGGGATCATGGCCATGGAAGGCAACGGCCCCCGCGGGGGGAAACCCAAAAGAATGAACGTACTGCTTTTTTCCAGCGATCCGGTGGCTCTTGATTCCGTCGTGTGCCGCCTGGTTGGAGTTGTCCCAGAGTCTGTTCCCACGGTGCAGGCGGGGATGAAATCGGGATTGGGAACAGGTTTGGAACAAGCAATAAACATCCTGGGAGATGGGCTGGAAGTTTTGGCAGACAGTTCGTTTGATATCAACCGGGGAAGTATTCATAATCAAAGCAGGATTCCGCAGTCACAGCTGCTTAGAAAACTGATCCTTGCCAAACCTCAGATCATGGAAGAGGGTTGTGTCAAATGCGGGGTTTGCATCAAGGTGTGTCCGGTTGCTCCGAAGGTGCTGGCCTGGCCTCAAGGCGATCAGGATCGGACACCGGTTTATGATTATGATCGCTGCATCAGGTGCTTTTGCTGCCAGGAGCTGTGCCCGGAAAGCACAATTATCATCCAAAAACCACTATTGCGGCGCTGGGCTGATATAATTCGGGCCTAATATGATCTTGTATTGCTATGGAAAAGCAGCAATAATAGAAACGGTTTACATGATACGTTCAAAGTAAGAATTAGTTTTATTGGAAGCATGAAACGGAGGATGGAAAACGGTTGTTAAATGTCATTTCGAAGTTATATATCAGGCTGGCGGGCTGGAAGATCGACGGGTCAATTCCTCCCGAAATAAAAAAGTGTGTGTTGGTGGCGGTACCGCATACCAGTAATTATGATTTCCCCATTGCCATTGCAATTCTAAGAATTATGAAGGTCAAAATCAAATATTTGATCAAGCAGGAATGGCTCAAATTCCCGATTGGATGGTTTTTCAAATACACCGGTGCCATCCCGGTAGATCGGGGCAAAAACAACAATCTGATCGCAGCGATTATCGATATCATAAACAACTCAGATGAAATCGTCATTGTAATTCCCCCGGAAGGAACTCGCAAACTGACCCGGAAATGGAAAATGGGCTTTTATTACGTAGCTTTGGGGGCAAATGTCCCGATCGTTTTGAGTTACCTTGATTACGAAAAGAAAGTCGGGGGGTTCGGCCCGGTTATCTATCCTACCGGCGACCTGGACCAGGATATGCATCAGATAAGGGATTTTTATAAAGACAAAGTACCCCGTCATCCCGAAAAAGTGAGCCTGGATATAACTTAGCAAAATGTATATTTTTAATATTTTTAACCAAATCATATTTGACATTAACCAAAATATGATTTAAAATTTCAATTGCCTTGTTCTTTAAATATCTCCTTATTTGGGGGGAAACTAGGTCCAAGAGTACTTCCGGAAGGGAGATGAAAACATGTTTGAGGATAAGTATTTGGCGTGTAAAGATTGTGGCAGCGAATTTTTGTTTTCAGCGTCTGAGCAAGAGTTTTACGCTGAAAAGGGTTTCGAGAATGAACCTGGTCGTTGTCCGTCATGCAGAAGGGCTCGCAAGCAAGAGCGCAATGGTGGCTATGGCAATTCCGGCCGCAGAGAAGAGCGCGTAATGTTTAAGACCATCTGCGCGGCTTGTGGTCAAGAAACTACTGTACCGTTTGAGCCCACTGGGGACAGACCGGTATATTGCAGAGATTGCTTCCAGGCTAGACGCCGCTAGGAATAAAGCTAAATTTGCAGTTTTAAAGGAGTCAGTTTACTGACTCCTTTAATTTTTTTGATTACAGCATGCCCAGCCAAGCACGCATTATCTAGTCGGTGAAAGCCCGGTCGGGGTAAGCGCCAAGGTGCCCAGTAGCTAGGACGCCTGTGTAAGGAAAAATATTTACAGGATTAAAAAGACAAATGAAGTAATGGAACTGTCGGTTGTAAATAGCCGGCAGTTTTTCCGTTTTCGGGATGAGCGGTTATTGAATTATATATTCATATTTAACGGGTAAAATAAGCGGTCTGCGGGGAACAATATGATCAACGAAGGAGGTGCAAGTGTTGAGTTTGTTAAGCGAGGAAGATTTCAAATCGTTGATGAATATTAGTGACCAGCTTTGTCTATCCCTTTATATGCGTACTTACCGAGCTGGAAAGGAAACCTTGCAAGGGAGAATAAGATTAAAGAACCAGTTGCAGATAGCCGAGGATAAATTGATGGAAAATGGAATGAGACGTCCAGATGTACAGCTTTTTTTGGCTCCGCTGGAAGAGCTGGTTCTCGATCAGCAATTCTGGCAGAATCAGCGCAACGGACTGGCTATATTCTTAGCAAAAGACATATTTAATTATTATTTTCTTCCCTATGAAGTTGAAGATTTCCTGTATATTGGCCAGCATTTTCATATGAAACCGCTCTTGCCGTTTATATTGGGAGATGGGCAATTTTATGTTTTGGCCTTGAGCCAAAACGATGTCCGCCTGTTTGAATGCAGCCGCTCCAGTGTCGGGGAAATCGAGCTGGAGAATGTACCACATAGTTTAGCAGAGGCTATGCAATATGATGATCCCCAGCGCCAGTTGCAGCAGCACAGCAATACCTTACAGGGAACAAATAGTAAAGCGGCAGCCATATTTCATGGTCAAGGCAGCAATCCGAATGATCAAAAAGACAATATTTTACGATATTTACGTTTGGTAAATCGTGGTGTCCATGATATGTTACGCCGCGCCAAGGCACCTCTGGTATTGATGGGAGTTGATTTTCTGCTGTCCATATATAGAGAAGCCAATACCTATGCTTATCTTACCCAAGAGGTTATACCGGGTAATCCGGAAGAGCTCAGTGCAGAAGATATTCAGACTTTGGCCTGGCCCTTGGTTGAACACTATTTTCATAAAGCCGAACAGGAAGCCCTAACCTATTATGGTCCCTTTCAGGGAACCGGTCGTACCATTAAAGAAATGGCAGATGTAATCCCAGCTTCGTACAACGGGCAGATTGAATTGCTTTTCCTGGCTGATGGTGAGCAGCAATGGGGGATATATGATTATGCTCAGAATGCGGTACAAATACACGCTCAACCTGAAGCGGGTGACGATGAATTATATAATTTAGCCGTTCGTCAAACCATTTTAAATGGGGGATCGGTGTATATAATGGAACAGAGCAAAATACCAGAGGGCGGGAACGTAGCAGCCTTATTAAGGTATTAAGATTCTTGAACGCCTGAAGAATACATTTGCCGGAGGATAGATCATCCTCCGGCTCTTTGCATATAAAAGCTAACCAAGGAAAATAATATAAGCGACCTAAATATGAGGGGGTTGGCTTGATGAGTGACAACTTTTATGAGGCAATGATTAAAAGAGGCTATTCACGCCGGGAATTTATGAGAATTTGTGCGATTCTCACCGCTGCGATCGGGCTGGAGGCATCTTTTATACCGAAGGTTGCACAAGCCCTGGAGACTAAACCACGTTTGCCGGTGATTTATTTACATTTGCAGGAATGCACCTGCTGCGCGGAATCTTTTATCAGGACTGCCCATCCTTTACTGGCCGATATGTTGTTTAATATGATCTCCCTGGATTATATGGAGACCTTGCAGGCTGCTGCCGGTCACCAGGCGGAAGCTGCCAAAGCCAGCTCCATGAAAGATTATAAGGACCATTATCTGTTGGTCGTGGAAGGCAGCATACCTTTACAAGATGACGGTATTTATTGCACGATCGGGGGCAGGACTGCCCGGGATATATTAGTGGAGGCGGCCCGGGACGCAATTGGCGTGATTGCTTTCGGCTCTTGTGCAACCAACGCCTGCGTTCAGGGGGCTCATCCCAATCCAACCGGAGCGGTGGCGGTAAAAGAAATCGTTAAAAACAAACCGGTGATTGATGTGCCGGGCTGTCCGCCCATTGCCGAAGTAATTGCCGGTACCATCGTTCATTATCTTACCTTTGATCGGCTGCCGGAACTGACCCGGTTGGGTCGGCCCAAAGCGTTCTACAATCACCGCATTCATGATAATTGCAACCGTCGGGCTTATTTTGATGCTGGTTTGTTTGTGGAACAATTCGATGATGAAGGAGCCAAACAGGGCTGGTGCCTCTACAAAGTGGGCTGCAAAGGTCCCACCACCTACAATGCCTGTGCCATCACCCAGTGGAATAATGGGGTCAGTTACCCGATTAAATCAGGACATCCTTGTATCGGCTGTTCAGAACCAGGATTCTATGACGATATGCCCATGTACAGCCGTATGGCTCATATTCCGGGAACAGCCATGCCGTTTAACCCTGACCAAATCGGCAAGGTAGTGACTGGAGTGACCGCGGCGGGGGTAGCGGCCCATGGATTGGCAACCGGGGTACTAATGCGTAAAAAACCTGAAGGAAAGCGAGTCGGGAAGGGAGAGGATGAATAATGACACAACGCATTGTGGTTGATCCAATCACTAGAATCGAAGGGCATCTGCGCATTGAAGCGGAAGTGGACAACGGAAAAATAGTCAATGCTTTTAGTTCCGGGACGACTTTTCGTGGTCTGGAGAGAATTCTGCAGGATCGTGATCCTCGAGACGCCTGGGCCTTTGTGCAGCGCATTTGTGGCGTCTGTACCCATATCCATGCCATCGCTTCTATTCAGGCAGTCGAAGATGCCCTGAATATCACTGTGCCAAAAAATGCGATTTTAATTCGTCAAATTATGACGGCGGCTCAATTTGTGCAGGATCATGTAATTCATTTCTACCATTTGCACGCGCTGGACTGGATTGATGTGCTGTCCGCCTTGAAAGCGGATCCCAGAGCAGCTTCCGATTTGGCCCAATCGTTATCCAATTATGCACGTTCTTCGCCGGGACATTTTGCCGATGTTCAGAAGACATTGAAGGGTTTTATCGACAGCGGACAATTAGGTATCTTTAGCAATGCCTACTGGGGTCATCCAGCCTATAAATTGCCGCCGGAAGTGAATCTGATCGGGGTTGCGCATTACCTTGATGCACTGGATTGGCAAAAAGACATCGCCAGGATCCATGCCATTTTTGGCGGCAAGAACCCGCACCCCAATTATTTAGTAGGGGGGATGGCCTGTACCATAAACATTGACAATGACAATACCATCAATATGGAGAGGCTGAATCTAGTCGCCAAAGAGATTGATAAGGCCCAGGCTTTTGTCAATCAGGTTTATCTGCCGGATCTATTGGCCATTGCTTCTTTTTATAAAGACTGGACCTATGGCGGCGGGAACGATAATTTTCTGGTTTACGGTACGCTGGCCGAGCAAAATAAAAATAATAACCAAGATGATATCTTTCCGGGCGGAGTAATCTTAAACCGCAATTTAAATGAAGTTTTCGATATCGATCCCCGTGATCCCCAGCAAGTGCAGGAGTTTGTAGAGCATGCCTGGTATGAATACAGCGACTCGGCGGAGGGCAGGCATCCTTGGAACGGTGAAACCAAGGTGAAATACAGCGGACCCAAGCCGCCCTATGAACAACTGGATACCAAGGGAAAATACAGTTGGATCAAGACGCCGCTTTGGCAGGGCAAACCGATGGAAGTCGGTCCATTGGCTAGAATGCTGGTGGGTTACGCACGCGGCCATGAGCAGATTAAAAACAGTGTTGATGAAGCGCTGCAACGGCTGGGACTGGGGCAGGAAGCCTTGTTTTCAGCTTTGGGGCGTACCCTGGCACGGGGACTGGAAAGTAAGCTGATGGTGGATTACCTGCAAAAAAGCTATGATTTATTAGTGGCCAATATCAAGGCCGGGGATAGTAGAGTATTTGACGGCAGCAAGTGGGAACCTTCCAGTTGGCCGAATTCTGCCCAAGGAGTCGGTTTTACCGAAGCACCACGAGGTGCACTGGGACATTGGGTGAAGATTAACAATGGTAAAATCAGTCTCTACCAGGCAGTAGTGCCCACCACCTGGAATGCAGCGCCAGAAAGCAAAACGGGGGACAAGGGGCCTTATGAGGCAGCGCTGATCGGTACTCCCCTGGCAGATCCGCAACAACCGTTGGAGATCCTGCGCATCATTCATTCCTTTGATCCCTGCATCGCTTGTGCGGCTCATATCATGGATTTGAAGAGCCGGCAGAATGTGGGCGAATGTCTATTCTATTAAGAGGGGTGAAGAGCTATGTTGAAAAAAGCGGTTTATGTTTGGCAAACTCCCATCCGGCTGTATCATTGGCTCAATGTAGTGTTGATCATCGCTCTGCTGATAACCGGTTTATATATCGGCAAGCCGTTTGCTTTCCAAACCAGCGAGCCCTATGCCAACTTTATTATGGGGAAGATGCGTCTCTGGCATGCGCTGGCAGCCTGGTTTTTTATTGCCAATTTTATTTTTCGATTTTACTGGGCGTTTGTCGGCAATGAACACGCACAATTCAAACCCTGGCGTAAAGGCTTTGTCGCGGACGGACTGGAAAGTCTGAAGTATTATCTCTTTCTTAAAAAAGAACATACCCTGCACACCGGGCATAATGTGATTGCCCAACTAACATATTTTTTTGTGTTGTGGATCGGTTCGTTGTTTATGATTCTGACCGGACTGGCCATGCAGGGAGAGATTGCGCCGGGGGGATTCCAGGAACGCTTTTTCGGTTGGGTTATTCCCTTATTTGGTATGTCTTCGCCGGTCAGGATGTATCACCATCTGATTGCCTGGCTGTTCGTCGTATTTATTGTGGCTCATCTTTATCTGGTCATCCGCCAGGAGATTCTGGATGATGATGGCACGGTTTCTTCCATTTTCAGTGGTTATAAATTCGTGAGTGATGAGGCCGAGGCAAGTCATGAGAAAGAATAAGATCGTGGTCTTGGGGATTGGCAACCCTTTGTTTCAGGATGAAGGACTGGGGATTCATCTGATTGCCCGCTTCAGGCAGGAGTTGATCGGGGAGCAAGTGGAACTAATTGACGGGGGTACGGGAGGATTGTCCTTGCTGGACGTAATAGAAGATACTGATTATCTATTGGTCGTTGATGCGGTTGACGGAGACGATCTGCCTGGCACTGTCCGCAAGATTTCCGGTCGGGATATACCCATGCTGGCGTCCGGGCGGATGTCCGTCCATCAAACCGGTTTTCAGGAGACATTGGCTTTAGCCGCCTTACGGGGCAGATTACCGCAGCATTTGATCCTGTTAGGAGTTCAACCGCAAAGCATGAACTGGGGGACTCAATTAAGCCCCCCGGTCGCTAAGGCTCTGCCAATATTAACCGACCTGATACACCAACAGCTTAATGAATGGCTGGCATGAAAACTTGAGAGGGCTCAAGAAATCATCAGATCCACTGATTTGATGCGATATTTGAATTTGCCGCCGGGAGCATTGACTTCTACCGTATCCCCTGGTTTTTTCAAAAAAATTGCTTTGCCTACGGGGGAATTATATGAGGTTGAGGATGCTTTTATTTTTTTGTCGACCGGCGGGTTGACAGTCGGAGAAGTGACCAGAATCTTGTTGATACGCTGGTTTTCTAAATTTTCCAGCTCGACCAAACTGCCCAAGGTCACGCAAGGAAGATGGTTATCCTCAGAATCAATAATTTGTGCATTCTTCAACAAACGCTCCAGATGCTGAAGATACTGCATAAATAACTCCTGATAGCTTTTCCGCTCGGCAGCGGGCACTAGTTCGGTGTCGTTCAGGAGCTTGTTCTGGACGTCGGTAAAATCATGCATATGCTTCGATAAACGGTCAAATACAAATCTTGAAAGGGTTACTTTTTTGCTCATAGCATACTCTCCTTCTCCATTAAATGGAAGAATTGATTTTAAATATACAGAGGCACCTCGTGAAAAACGAAGTGCCTCTGTTTTTGTTTATTTCAATATATGATATCACAATATAAAAATATTATCAATAATGGATGCAGATGCCAAAAATAATCACAGGTAGTTTTGTCGGCAGTAAAGGAATACAATTGCCTTTGCCGAATATAATGGTAGGATTGACCAGAAAAAGCTGACAGAGGAGTTGATCGTCACGGCTCAATTCGTATGGCGTTTTTATTACTTTCTGGCGGATGATATCGAGTCCCTTCACAAGTTGACGGATATTTTTCGGGGTCACGGAATACTCCCGGATTCCAGCAATTCTCCCGGAGCAGACCGACAAAACGGGGAGGCTATTTATAATCTCGACTACCCTCAGGGGAAAATGAAAATATTGGCTGTCAAGCAACTCCTGGAGAATAATCATTGGGAAAGAGCTTTGAATGGCTTTAAAACCTGGGAAGGGGAAGACCCTTTGGCGGCAAACGACATAATGGGGATTTTAACCATTATTGCCGGCCCTGAACAGTGGGCAGAAACAGAAAAGAAAGCCGTCGTTGGCCAGGCAAGCGGAGACGTATATGCGCTGCAGAACGGTAGCTTGACATGCCTGAAGTGGAATCGCAGTAAGCACCAGAGCCTTTATTTATGTACTTTGGATGACCACGCAACAGATGACGGGCGCTTTCTTTCCCAGCGTCTGCCGTTGTTGCATGGGGGCATTCTGCGTTTGCAGGCGGTGGATTATATTCTGCATGACCACCTGCTTTCTATTCGCCGGGAAAAAGAAGAAATCCAGCGAGGGCTGATCAAAGTCCTGCATACCAAGCTGGTTATGAATCAAGCCACCCAGCTGGCGGCAGAGGAATTGGAAAAAGAAATCCAGACACTGGCGACTGCTTATGGCAAACTGGTGGGGGATCAAAACATTCTGGTTGACGGACTAAAGGATTTAGATGGGGCCATGTTGGCTATGCAAAGGCAGATCAACAGCGAATCTGCCTGGCGAGAACCCGCCCAGGTTTTTTCCCAATTAACTGAACCGTATCAGCAACGCCGGGAAGAATTGGACAGATTACGGGATGAGCTCAATGAAGTTCAGGAGGATTACCGGGCAGCCATGAATGTGGTGCAAAGCAAAATTGAAGTTATGAACAGCCGTACCAATATTGCCACCCAGGAGCAGATCAGAGGTTTGTTGGAGGTCAATACGGCGATGCAGAAACAAGGATTGGTTTACCAGTACGCCGCGGGTCTGATCGAATTCATCGTTCTGGCCTATTATAGTCATACTCTCTGGTCGCATCTGCAGCATGCTGCCTATACGGTGATACCCAGCTGGATTCAGTTTATCACCGTCATGTTGTTTTCCGGCAACATTGTCTGGGCAACCCATTTAATTGCCGAATACAACCAGGGTGAGCATCATGTCCGTACCAAACTGCGCATCGCCTTACTATTATGTTTACTGATTTTTGTTACGATCATAATTGGCAGTGTCCTGGCTGCCAGCTAC
>CAZACF010000015.1:21899-22301 GCA_964483565.1 uncultured Syntrophomonas sp.
TGATGACCAGTCTGTGCAGCGGTTTATGCTGAAAAAAAGAAAACTGCTGCCGGCATTCGGACAGCAGTTTTTTTATATATTATCCCAACATTTTTATTGCTTTTAGTCTTTCTGTGAGCCGTTTCAGGTGCCCGGCTTCCTCCTTGGCGATCTGTTCGAGCATCAGCCGGGTTTCCGGGTCTTCAGCCTCGCCGGCCAGTCTGGTATAGTTCTGCATGGCTTTGGCTTCTTCTTTTGCTGCCAGTTCCAGAGCTTCCTTTAGATTCATGGTCTGATATTCACCTCCATGTTTGACGTCACTATTATTATATTATTTTGAAGGGACAAAAAACATAGAGAAAAAACAATAATTGCCACCAAATGCAGATTTATCATGTTAAAATCATTTTGTTACAAACAAAT
>CAZACF010000016.1:0-12942 GCA_964483565.1 uncultured Syntrophomonas sp.
CCCAGGACTTCATACGCCCGATCGATCACCATGCGCGGCAGTCCAGCCATCTGGGCTACATGGATCCCGTAGCTCTTATCTGCTTTGCCGGGCAGTACTTTCTTTAGGAAGGTGACTGTATCCACAGATTCCATCACCGAAACGGAAAGATTTATAATTCCCTTTTTTTCTTCTGCCAGCCGAGTTAGTTCATGATAATGGGTGGCGAACAGGGTGCGGGCTTTGAGCTTATCGTGGATATATTCGCTGACTGCCTGGGCAATACTGAGTCCATCATAAGTACTGGTACCACGGCCGATCTCATCAAGAATAATGAGACTATTGGCGGTGGCATGATGTAAAATATGGGCCAGCTCCACCATTTCCACCATAAACGTACTCTGCCCGGCGGCAAGGTCATCGGCTGCCCCCACCCTGGTAAAGACCCGGTCAACGATACTGATGCGGGCTTCACTGGCGGGAACGAAGCTGCCCATCTGGGCCATAATGTTGATCAGCGCCGCCTGTCGCATGTAAGTGCTTTTACCGCCCATATTGGGACCGGTGATAATGGCAAAACGATTGTCGCGGTTGTCCAGAATGATGTCATTGGGAACAAAACGGCTATTCAGCAGTGATTTCTCCACCACCGGATGGCGTCCAGCTTTGATCTCCAGTAAACCGTCCCGGGACAGTTGGGGACGAACGTAATCATTCAGGAAAGCCACCTGGGCCAGAGAGAGCAGGCAGTCCAGATCGGCTACTGCCTGTGAACTGGCTTGAATAGCCGGAATAAACGGTTCCAGTTGTTGCTTGATGGCGGTAAAACAATCATATTCCAGCACGCAAAGCTTTTCATGCGCACCCAGGATCTTGTCTTCGTATTTTTTTAATTCTTCGGTGATAAATCGCTCGGTGTTGACCAAGGTTTGTTTGCGTATGTAATCAGCCGGTACCATGCTCAGGTTTGATTTGCTGACTTCAATATAATAACCAAACACTTTGTTGTAGCTGACTTTGAGATACTTCATACCGGTGCGGGCCTTTTCGCGGTTCTCGTATTCCAAAAGGTAATTCTTGCCCTGGGCACCCAGAGACTTCAGTTCATCAATCTCCTGCCGGTATCCGCTCTTGATTATACCCCCTTCCCGCACGGTCAGAGGCGCCTCATCGTCAATCGCAGCATCAATGATGCCGTGTACCTCAAGCAATGGATCAAGCTCGGCGATTTCCCTGAGAATTTCACTGTGGCTGTTCTGGAGGAGGTTTTTTAATGATGGCAAAAGCGCCAGTGAGTGCTTGAGCGCCAGCAGATCGCGGGGATTGAGTAGCGGGCTGCCCAATTTGCCGCACAACCTTTCCAGATCATAGATTTTGTTGACCATATCCCGCCCCGACTGACGCAGGCCGATATCGGCAAACAGTTCTTCCACCCCGTCCAGGCGTTGGTTGATGCCTTCCATGCTCATTAAGGGCTGTTCCAGCCAGCGGCGCAAATTGCGTTTGCCCATGGGAGTACGGCATTGATCAATAATATCCAGCAGTGAGCCTTCCTTACGGCCCTGCCTTATGGTAGCGGTCAGTTCCAGATTGCGGCGGGTGAAGCCATCCAGCTCCATGTAATCGCTGCTCTGATAGATATGCAGGCTGTCTATGTGCAACAAGCGACTTTTTTGCGTAGCATAAAGAAACCTGATGATCATGGCAGCTGCCAGGCTCCCCGCAGTACAACCCGATATCCCCCATTCATCCAGTGATGATTGTCCGAAATGATCTGACAAGGCCAAAAGGCTTTGTTCCAAATCCAGATCATCCTCGGGAAAACGGGAAAACATAAAATCATTGCCCAGCGGCTGGTCTTCCCATAAGGAATTACGGGTCAGGCGGGCAGAAAGCAGGCACTCTGCCGGCGCTACCCTTTGCAATTCGGCCTGCAGATCCTGGCGGGCATGGGGACCATTGATTTCAGTCAACTGAAATTCGCCGGTGGAAATATCAATATAAGCAAAACCAATCGTTTTTTCATTTATATCAACCGCAGCTAAATAATTATTGACACCTTCATCCAGCATAAAATCTTCGAGGATCGTCCCGGGGCTGATGATACGGATTACTTCCCGTTTGACGATCCCGCTGGCCTGTTTGGGATCTTCGACTTGTTCGCAGATAGCTACTTTGTAGCCACGACTGATAAGGCGCGGCAGATAATTATTAACCGCATGATAGGGAATTCCGCACATGGGAATCTTTTGCTGCCCACCGTCGCGGGATGTCAGCACGATTTCCAATTCCCGTGCTGCCAGTACCGCATCTTCAAAAAACATTTCATAAAAATCACCCAGACGGAAAAACAAGATTGCATCCTGATGATTGGCCTTGACTTCGAGATATTGTTCGATCATGGGTGTAAATTTGGCCAAACCTACCCTCCCTCTCGCTATAAGAAAAGGCTTGCATCAAATGATCAAGCCTTTGATAAGTTAGATATATACCCGGTTCTTATCCTTACATAATACCGCAGCCACCGCCGCAGGAATCACAACCGGAAGAGCAGGAATCGCCGCCGGAAATAGCTTGATTCATGGCAAAATAAACGCCTTGCATGAGACTGTCGAATTTCTCCTGCACGTTGATCAAATCCTGGATGAGCGGATTGTTATTGATTTCCTGTTCCATCATCTCGATATTGTTTTCTTCGGCTGGAGTAACCTGCAAACCATCCTGCAGTTTATTCTCCATCTGGGTTTGCGCTTCCTGATAACGCATGATCAGCCCATATGCATCAGCATCCTCGCTGAGTTTGATCTGCATTTCCCGTAAGGCATCGACTTCCTTGGACTGCGCAACAGCATTGCCCAGTTCAAAAGCCATTTTGATGATATCTTCTGTGGTCATAACTTATATTCCTCCTCAATATTAATGGGCGATCCTGGTGTGCCGGTAAGCAATGTAAGCAATTTTTTCCAGCTTTGGTTGTCTTATGCCGAAATTTCTGCAAAAATTGAAAATGTTTTGCTTGTTGTTATTTTAACATTAATTCGTTGCCCAATTAAATCATTTGTACCAGAAAATATTACAATATGATTAGTACGGGTTCTGCCGGTCAGACGATCAGGATTGGTCTTGCTGGGACCGTCCACCAGAATTTCCAGCGTCTGACCTTCCAAAGCCCGATTGATTTGCAGGGCGATATCATATTGCTTCTGGTTGAGCCGCATCAAGCGGTCCTGTTTGACCGCCAGCTCAATTTGATCGCTCAAGGAGGCTGCCCGGGTACCGGTACGGACCGAATACATAAAGGTAAATGCAGCGTCAAAGCGGACCTGCTCGACCATGTCCAGTGTATCCTCAAAATCTGCATCGCTTTCGCCCGGAAAGCCCACGATCAGATCCGAAGTGATGGCAACTCCCGGGATTCGCTCGCGCATTTTGTTGACCAATTGCAGATAATGTTCGCGGGTATAACCGCGGTTCATCCTTTTCAACACACGGTTGCTGCCGGCCTGTAAAGGCACATGGATATGCTCACATAATTTTTCTCCGCCGGCAATCGTATCGATCAAATCATCCGACATGTCCTTGGGATGGGAAGTCATAAAACGGATCCGCTCCAAACCATCGACTTTATCAGCCATTTTCAGCAGTCCAGCAAAATCCATAATCTGGTTGGCTCCCCGCCCATAGGAATTGACATTCTGTCCCAGCAGGGTGACGTCTTTAAAACCGGCTGCGGCCAATTCTTCCAGTTCCCTGATGATATCACGGGCATTGCGGCTGCGTTCCCTGCCCCGAGTATAGGGTACGATGCAATAACTGCAGAAATTATTGCAGCCGTACATGATATTGACAAAGGCACTGACACCTTCTTTGCGGGTGGAAGGCAGATCTTCAATGATTCCCCCGTGCTGATCCCAGACCTCAATAATCTGTTTTTCGCCGGAATTAATCCTTTCCAGCAATACCGGCAATTGATGCAGATTATGGGTGCCAAAAACCAGGTCCACACCATGTCGCTTGAGCCTTTTTACGGCCTCCGGCAATTGTGCCATACAGCCGCCAAAAGCTATTTTCAAACCGGGCTTGCTGCGTTTGATTTTGTTGACCTCACCCAGCTTGCCGTAGACCTTGTTTTCCGCCGAATGGCGCACACTGCAGGTGTTGAAGACGACCAGGTCAGCCTCCTCCAGCGGCACCTCTGTATAGCCTGCATTCTCCAGCAAACCGCAGATAATCTCCGAATCACGAGTATTCATCTGACAACCGTAAGTCAATATATGATATCCCCTGTACGGGGATTGGGTATGCTCCATTGACGATAACCTCCTTGCCATATATATTATACTGATTTCGAAAAAAATAGCTATTTTATGCAAATAGCTATTTAACAAATACTTATGTTTACGAATGGTTGTGAGCGATACTCAAGCCTGCATTGCTATGATGGAGGTCGGTACAATAGCCGCCATCTGCTCTTTGTCGTTGAGAATCTGCAGCGTATCCCACACCTTTATGGCAGAATATAGCTCTGCTCGGGCATGCATTTTGGACAGATCCACATCCAGAATCTGTTCGATCTTATTAATTCGGTAGTAGAGCGTATTGACGTGAATAAACAACTGATCAGCAGTCGCTTTGTTATTGCAGCACGTATCGAGCAGTTTTCTTAAAGTAGGCAGCAGTTCACCGTCATTTTTGCTGTCATGTTCCATCAATCTGCCCAGCGTATAACTGCAGTATTTATAAATGAGGCTTGTTTCCTGGGAAAATATTGCTCTATAAATCCCCAAATCAGAAAACCTCTGAATAAAACCGTGCAAGCCGGTCAGGCGGTTAAAGATCAAAGCGATGCGGGCTTCATTCAAACTTTTCTTTAGATTGAGTAACCCATAAACCTGACCAACGCCGATCGAAATATAAATATTAAATCTGCTCTCAATCGCTTTTTTCAAATTCTTAATAGCAGACTTATTCTCAATATCATACACGCCGCCATCATCATTTGTTCTGGCCGGGATCATAAAAACCCACTGATCAAGATGATTTACCGATATGGTCTTACATTTTTCCTGATGCAGATATTCATTTACATAAGTACGGATGGTATCCGGATCTATTTGCATACGAGTCTCTTCCAAGCATAGCAGCAAGGCAAAATATGGGCGATTCATATCCAGATCAAAATCGCTCAAATGCAGAATATCTCGAATATCAGCCTGACCAGCGCCAAACATATATTCCTTCAATTCGGCAGCGAACAATTCCTTGCTTTTGTTTATTTTTGAGAAATAACATTTTATCGGCAACCTGCACTCTTTCAGAATTTGCAGAACTCGCGGCACCAGCTCGACGCTCAAATCTTTGACAATAACATAGGAGCACTGGTGTTTGGTTTCCACAACGTAATATAAATTGCTGTTTTCTTCGCAATATAAATATTCTCTTTTATCCATCAACTCTGCAATACTGACAAACTTACTGTCCAGGTCAAGCAAGTAATCGTTGCTTTCCGGAAAGTAAGTTTTTCCATGGCGATCGGCAATGGTAATTGCATGCCGGAGTAATTTTTCCAGATATTCACCGACAAAAACCAAGCCGTTATCCAGAACCCCTTCAATCAGCATTTCACTGCTCTTGATAGCGGTTACCATAAAACCACCCCCTCAGTACTTATTAGCTATATTTATAAGCAATTTATATACCAATAGATAAACGTTTTTCCGAATCGCGGTCTGCCTGCAAACAGCCAACTGGTTTACCCAACCCTCGTCTCAAATTAATACATAATTCTCAAATACAATTATCAAACATTGTGTTATTATGAGATTGAACGTGAGTAATCGGATTACTGTTTATGGCGGGAGGATTGGCTATGAAGCTGGAAAATGCATTAAGTCCGATGATCCGCAATCGCGGGGTGCTGGGTAATAATTTTGACGCTAATGACATCGATCTGATCAACCAAATAAAAAAACTGAAGCTCGATGTAATCAATAAACGAATTGACAAACAGCAAGCCAGTTTGATCAGACCTGAAGTGTTTGATTCCTGGATACGTTCGTTTGAAAATGGTCTGAACGTTTTTGAGTATAACTATGCTCCGGCCCTGGAAGGCAAGGCGCTGCAGCAACGCTGTCTGGAAAAAACCACGCTGCTGGATTCATCAGAGCCTTTCATTCTTCAGTTGGCTTCCATGTTGGCTGATTCGCAATGTATCATTTTGCTCAGTGACGAACAAGGCTGCATGCTGCGCGTGCTGGAAGGAAATAAAAAACTGGAAGATCAAAACAAACGCTTCAAACTGGTCTCCGGTTCCATCTGGAACGAGACGACCGTAGGCACCTGCGCTCATGCCATCTCGATGATCCATGAGATTCCCATGCAGATCTGCGGACCCGAGCATTATTGCGAAAAATATGATAATATATTTTGCTCTTCTGCGCCGATTTTTGATGGCAATCAGAACCTGACCGGTACTCTTTCTATTGTCAGTCCCAGTTTCCATCAACAAAATGCTCACTCTCTCGGACTGGTCGTATCCATGGCCTGGGCCATCCAAAGAGATATCCAGCTGCATTTTAACAAAGAGCTCCTGGATGCGACCATGAATTCGACCGAAATCGCTGTTTTGATGATAAACAAGAACGGTATCATAACCCAGGCCAATTCCATTGCCCGAAGTTTTTTTGACAAACTATTGGAACATGATTTGGTCGGAATGCCATACAAGACCATACTGGGACAGCAAACTGCCATTGAATCAGTTTTAATCGGTGGCAAAGCGGTATTCGACAGTGAGATTCATCTGGAGCGTTGGGATCAAATGATTCACCTGCTGTCAGCTCAGCAAATTGCCGATCAAGTCGGTATGAATCTGGGCTGCATGCTGACCTTCAAAAAAACGGAACCATCTAAAAAAAATGCGATACCCGCATCAACCCTCCAAACCCGTTATGATTTCACCCAAATCACAGGCTTTTCCGAGGGAATCAAACACTGCATTGATCTCTCTCAAAAATTCGCCGGGCTGGAAGCCAATATTTTGATTCAGGGTGAAAGCGGTACCGGCAAAGAGATGTTTGCCCATGCCATCCATAAAGAAAGTCGCCCGCGAGGACCTTTTGTGGCAGTCAACTGCGCTGCCATTCCCAGTACACTGATTGAGAGCGAGTTGTTTGGTTATGCCGGCGGCTCCTTTACGGGCGCGGAAAAGCAAGGTCGCCCGGGTAAAATTGAACTGGCTGATCAAGGAACCTTGTTTCTGGATGAAATCGGTGATATGCCGCTGGAACTGCAGCCGGTTTTATTGCGGGTACTGGATGAAAAGAGAATCATGCGGATTGGCTCCAGTCAATATCTGCCGGTCGATTTCCGTTTGATTACCGCTACCAACCGTGATTTGGATGAACTGGCGGAAAAAGATTTATTCCGTAAAGATCTTTTATATCGTTTAAAGGTTTTGCAAATCGGCATTCCGCCCCTGCGCCAGCGAGGAGAAGATATCGTGCTGCTGGCCCGCCATTTTGTCAGCAAAATTGCCCAAAAGCAACGGATCAGGGTACCAGAATTAAGCGAGGGGCTGTTAATTGCTCTGTTAAACTATCCCTGGCCGGGCAATGTAAGGCAACTGGAAAACGCTATGCTTTACGCGCTCAATGTAAGCAACGGCGCCATGATTGAGATTGATCATCTGCCGGAAGATATCAAAGCTTCCTTAAGTAAGCTGCATGCCAGGCACAGCAAAAAAGAATCCCCTGCAAACAATCTTTCCATGAAGGAAGTTGAAAAAATTTTTATTGGCGAAGCTCTGCTGCAATGCAATCACAATATATCTGAAGCAGCCCGGCTGCTTCAGATGAGCCGGGCTACCCTGTATCGCAAAATCAAGGAATACCAATTGAGTGTTTAGGTGCCGGGTTTAAAGCCCCTGTCATCCTTAGCAACGCGAAGAACCTTTCGTCATGCTTCCCCATCAACTTGTCTGAAACGCTATCGGCAGACAGAATAGCGCGCAATTATCAACGATTGTTTTTGTCAAATGGCAAGAGGCTGTCCTGCAGGACAGCCTCTCAGCGTTTGGTTAATGGGGAGGGGAAAATATTTAGCCGAGCTTGACAATGTTCTTGCCGGCCAGATATCCGAAGGTATACGCACGGCCATGGCTGTTGCCGGGCAGATTTACGCAATAGTCATTGGCATAATAGCTGCCGGATGCATTACCGGCGGCATAAAGACCAGGGATGACATTTTTATCTTCATCCAATACCTGCAGTTGTTCATTAATCTGCAGTCCGCCCAGGGTTACCAGCAAAGCAGTACCCAAGGGAACAGCATAGAAACTGGGTTTTTCCAGCGTGGTTAAACAAGCCGCCCGTTTGCCATAATCAAGGTCTTCACCCAACTTGGCCAATTCGTTGTAGCGGGCTACCGTTTTCATAAATGTATCTTTGGGAACCTTGATCTTGTCAGCCAGGGCTTCCAGGGTATCGGCACTTCTTATATAACCCTTTTCTACATAAGCCTTGACATTATCAGCATTATGGAAATTGGTCCGCATATCCTTGCAGGCCACCAGTTTAAAGGAGGGGGCTTCGGTTTCCCACTTGGCATCCCAGATCGCCCATCTGGCCTGTTCCGGTTGCTGACGTTCGGCGTTGCAAAGATAGGAGTAGGGCAGTTCCTCGTTGCAATAGCGCTGTCCGCGGACATTGACATTCAACCAGGGCTGACGCATCAGGGCATCAGCCAGAATCGGTGCACCCGGTACAGCGAAGTCAAAATACATGGGCGCATGCGGGAATTCATCGATGGCAGCACCAACCCACATACCCATCAGCTGCCCGTCACCGGTGTTTTGTTTGCCATCGACCATCTCATACATATTGGCATCGATGTATTTGGTAGAAGGAATATAGTATTCGCGCATTTCCTGATTGGCATTGTAGTCGCCCGAACAAACGATAATACCCTTGGCAGCAGTAAACTTGGTATAATTGCCTGTTTCTCCGCCAACCACCGCGGTGACCCGCCCCTTGTCCTGACGAACCAACTGCACAGCCGGCATCTTGTAATAGAACTTGACACCTGCATCTTCACAGCCTTTTCTCAGGGCATAGCGCATCGAAGCTGTCCAGGGGTCGGTTCCTTTGGGGGCATCATTGATGGCTGCTTCACTGGGATCCATTCTGAAACTTAGGGTGGGATATCCTTTGATAGTCGTGCCCGGGGTTACGGTTTCGTCCAGCGGTACGGGTTTGGGTTTACATCCATAGCCCTCTGCTTTACCCATGATCCAGTCGGCCACCATGCCACTGTTGTCCGCCCACAGGGAAACTACCCGCTGGTTGCCTTTATAGGCATTATAGCGCATGATTTCCTGGACAGCGTCCATCTTGTTAATGGTATTATTTATCTGTTTTTGCATTTTGGAACCAATGGCACCATAGTCGTTGCCCCGGAAGTGTACCCGATCGGTTTTTTCCAGCAGAACGACCTTGGCTCCTTCCTCAGCGGCTGCCATGGCAGCACATAAACCTGACATGCCGGCGCCAATTACGACCACATCAGCGGTAACGGTTTGCTTGATTTCTGCCTCAGGAATCGGAGCAGGTTTTTTCAAAAAGTTCGGGGTTGCACTTTCAGTGCCGGTTTCCTTTGGCGCTGGTGCCTCTTCCTCCGAACCGCACCCGATCAGGGCCCCAGCCGAACCAAGCAGTACCGAACTTACCGCTGCTCCTTTAATAAAAGTTCGCCGAGATAATCCGTTCTGTTTTTCTTCGTTACTCATTCTGTCTCCCCCTTTTCTTTGTTTGCAGTGTAATGTTTGACAACTGTTGACCAACGACCGAAGCGCTTAAACCGAACGCAGCGAATATTCCGGTTCGATTTAATTATTATTAGCCTACGATTATCATAAAGTTTAGTCGTAAATACTCGTTTTTTCATTGGATGCATTTACGAACATTTTCCGCAAACACTGTAGGAAATTCTAATAAGTTGGCATAGGTTTGCTGGTATAAGGAATTTCTCCAAGAGAGAGCTGAAATTACTGTAGAATATCACAAAGACAATGGTTGCTTTTACAACTACAATAATAGCATGTTTTATGTTAAGATTTTGTCATATAATTTAGAATATTTATACAATTTGAAGTTTTTTAGAGAAATTATGAAATATGAGGAGTGAAGCACATGACAAACATGAATCATGAAAACAAAAGTTTTCCAGAAAAATATCTGAACAAAAAAGTAATCCTCATTGCCCTGGGTATAGCAATTGTGTTTGGCGTGCTTATTGCGGCGGGGTTATTAAAAGCGAGTGAAAATCCTTCGTTCTGTAAAACCTGCCATATTATCGAGCCTTACTACCAATCATGGAATGAGGGAGCCTTCCTGGATCACAAACATGCGCAAGAAAAGCTTGAGTGTTTGGATTGTCATCACCGTACCATTCCAGAAAAAGCCATGGAAGGCGTAAATTATATCATCGGTAACTATGAACTGCCGCTGCAGGCCCCTCCCGGAGACCGGGAATTCTGCCTTGATTGCCATAAGGAAGGCGGTCAGGGAGAAAGCTGGGATGAAATCGTGGCGGCTACCGATTATGAAGACTCCAATCCGCACGATTCACATCACGGGGAACAAGACTGCAATCTTTGCCACAACATGCATGGCAAATCCAAACCAATGTGTGTTGAATGTCATCTTTGGGGATGGTATGATGAGTTGGATGAAAGCTGGTCAACCGATTTTGAAGAAGAAATATGATCGCTAATGTCCAGGAGATGACCGCATGCGCTTTTACAATTTTATTTCCTCCATGAACGCAGGGCTGATCCTGTTGGCCTTGATCGGCATAGCGGCGGCTATTGGTTCCAGCCTGTGGCCGGAGGTGTTTTTTAAGACCATTTATTTTCGGCTGTTACTGCTGTTGTTTTTAGTCAACATGGCTTTGTGTACCTTCAACAGTATCAGAAGATTTGTTAAGCATAAAAAAAGGATCCTGCACAATAAAAGGCAGATGCTGAGAAGTATCTGCCTTGTTATGCTGCATTCCGGTATTGTTTTAATCATTGTGGGCGCCGGACTTAATTCCTGGCTGGGACATTCGGTGCAATTGAGCATACTGCAGGATGATACGGTAGAGATGAACCGGGTTATCCCGTTGAATACTCCTTTTCAGCTTAAACTGCTGGATTTTAAAATTACCTTTAATGAGGATGGATCTCCGGCGCAATATTACTCAACCCTGCAGGTATCCTCCCCTGATCAAAATGATTTTCAGCAAACCATCAGCGTCAATCATCCCCTGACTTTTGCCGGGGTCAAGTTCTATCAAAACAGTTTTGGTTACTTGCTCAACGCCGACGTAGAAGACGGGGGGACAGCAACTACTGAAAAACAGTTACAGGATGGTGATATCGTAAACTTTTCTGCCACTCCTCGCACTGTCAAGGTTTTCAAATATATCCCTCATTTTGATCCGGCGCTGGGCATGCAGACCAAATCCCTGCAACCCAAGAATCCGCACGTTATTTATACCGTCTATAACGGCAAGGATATGCTGGGGGTAGGCACCGCTCCCTTGAAAGAGCGCATTAAAATTGATGAGCAAGCTTTTATTGCTTTTGCACAGGCCATTCCCTATTCAGTGCTGACGGTTAAAACCGACCCCGGCCTGCCATTGACGGCTGCCGGAGGCATCTTGCTGATGCTGGGCATTACCATCGTGTTGCTTTTACCGCGCAAAAAATCAGTCTTATCACCGTCAGACAAGGAGGAGACAAGCGCATGATCTCAATCGAACACCTTCTTATCTATTTAATTTTCCTTTTTTATGTGGCGGCCATGGTATTTTATATCGCCGCTCGCCAAACCCCTTCCTGGGTTCGATATGGTTCCTGGCTGGCATTGGCTGGAGCCATATGCAATTTACTGGCGCTGGGCTATCATATTTCCTATACCAAAAGGTTGCCGCTGACCAACGGTTTTGAATTCATCTTGAGCTTTGTTCTCATTACCGTTGGGTTTTATCTTGTTTATGAAAAATTAAACCGCCATTATTCTGCCGGTGGAGCCGTAATGCTCATCAACGTTCTGTTGATGGCTTCCATAATGGTTTTAATGCCGCAGCAGATCGGACAAGCAGGACCATTGATGCCAGCTTTGAAAAGCCCCTGGCTGATCTCTCATGTACTGACCGCCATTGCCGCTTACAGTGCATTTGCGCTGGTATCTGGCCTGGCTGCAGTGAAACTGAAAGGCAATGATTCCTCTGAAGATACGGATATTTATAAAATAACCTCATTGGGATTCGTCATGCTTACTATATCGATCGTTCTGGGCGCGATTTGGGCCGAACAGGTTTGGGGAAGTTACTGGACCTGGGATCCCAAAGAAACCTGGGCACTGGTGACCTGGATCATTTACGCCATTTATCTGCATCTGCACCGGCAGCGCAGCTGGCGGGGCAATAAAGCCCGCATTCTGCTGATCATCGGCTTCACACTGGTGCTGTTCACCTTTTTTGGCGTCAATTACTTACTGCCGGGCTTGCATAGTTACGCTTAGATAAAGATCGTTTATTATCACTGAAATTCGAACATGAATGGGAAAGGAGGCGCTCTGATGTTTGCTCTTATTGGTAATTTCGGCCCCTGGGAATTAGGGTTTATCCTGGTCATCGTCCTGATCATCTTTGGCCCCGGCAAGCTTCCCAAAGTTGCCGAATCCATGAGAAAAGCAATTAAAGGATTCCGCAAATCTGCAACCGTTGAAGAGGAACATGAAATCACCTGATTAAAACACAGCTGTCAGGAAATGTTGGGCAAGAAACCATAATAAAACACAAAGAATAAAAGGCTGTCCTTACATCTGTTAACAGGTGAGGGACAGCCTTTTAAATCTTGCCAAGATTATGAATAGCTTTTATTTAAGCATCTTCTTTGTTGGTCTTTCTCCAGATATT
>CAZACF010000016.1:12952-14829 GCA_964483565.1 uncultured Syntrophomonas sp.
TGGGGATGAGCCAATTCAATTAGTTTTTCCGCCCGCTGCCAGGTCGGTTTGGCACGCATCTGTACCGCACCATACTCGGTTACGATGTAATCTACTTGCTGACGTGGTATAGTGATGATGCTGGCAGGAGTAAAAGTGGGCACGATTCTGGAATGCAGATTACCTTCCTTGTCGCGATAAGAAGAAGTCATACATAGGAAGCTTTTACCCCCCCGGGAAAACTGCGCCCCCAGAACAAAGTCCCACATGCCGCCGTTGCCGGATATTTGTACCGGCCCTTTGCTCTCCGCGTTCACCTGGGTATAGAGATCAATCTCCACACAATTGTTAATGGATACGAAATTATCGAGCTGAGAAATGACCCGCGGATCATTGGTATAATTAACCGGATAAGATGCAAAAGAAGGATTGTCGTTCATGTATTCATACAGTTTGTGACTGCCGATGGCAAAGGTGTACGCCACCCGGTTTCTATCGATTTGTTTGGCATGACCATTCATGCGTCCGGATTGCATCATGTCCATGTAGGCATCGACTACCATTTCGGAATGGCCGCCCAAATTTTTCAGATCGGAGTCCGCAATCATCTTGCCGACTGCATTGGGCATACCGCCTATGCCAAGCTGAATGCAGGATCCGTCATGTACATAATCCATGATATGGCGAGCAATTTGCTTGTCCTCTTCGCTGGGAACAGCGCCGGGGATATCGGGCAGAATATCATCGTCATGGGCTTCTACAATGTAGTCTACTTGAGAGATATGGATGGATTCTTCGGCGCCCCCCAAACATTTGGGGATACTTTTATTAACTTCAACAATTACATAATCAGCCGACTCGGCATTGGCCATCGTTTCAGAATTCTGTGGTCCGAGATTGAACCAGCCACTATTGTCCATCGGGCAGACCCTGATCATTGCAACATTTCGATGATCGGCGATCCCGTCGCGATATAAACTGGGCGCTTGATGATACAAAATGGGTGAATAATAACACAGACCATAAGTCTGCAAGACTCGGGCGATCTTGCTGAACTGCCAATCATGATATGTAAAACAATCCCTGACTTTGGCAACCTCCGGAACAGGCGGAATGGTTACTGCGCAAAAGACTTTGACATCGCGCAGTTCGGTTCTCTTGGCCAGTGCCTGATCACAAAGCACTGGTTTGCCGTTAAAAAAACCATAATCAACGATATCACCAGATTTAACGCACTTTACAGCTTCCTCTGCCGAGACCAGTTTGCGACGGTATTCTTCTTTATACATCCTACTCCTCCTCACAAAATTTTTGTAGAAACAATAAAACCAAGCCGTTCTCTCCAACGATAAATGTTGGATTTGAAATAATATTTGGAAATATATAAATTTTCTATACTATTTTACCATAGACTACAGTCTACAATTGGTGAATATAGGGAGGGATTTATTTTATTATTGGAATATACCAGCTTGGGATGTTATTAGAAATGAGAAATTTGTGGCTCTGCCCTGTAGGTTGGAATACTAAAAACGTAAAATCTTTCAAAGGGAATAAAAAAACCCGCCCTACGACCAAATTGTTTTGTCGCAGGAACGGGTTAAAAAAACCAATTCATTCTTTATTGCGTTTTCAGCAAATCTTCAATACTTTGTTGCACTTCGGAAGTCATAATTCCACCGGCAAACTTCGGTTCTCCATTGATCAGGGTAATCGGGTATGGATAACCCATTTGCAATACCCGGCTCATGATGGGATACTGATCCAGTCCTTCTTTATCGACATCGACATATTTCACATCAACCTGATCGCTAAATTTGGTTTTTAAATCGGTTGCCATTTCCTTGACCATATCTTCATAATTGGTGTTGGCCGGGCCGCAGCTTGATTCTGATCCG
>CAZACF010000016.1:14839-21793 GCA_964483565.1 uncultured Syntrophomonas sp.
CGCAGCCGCTGCAGCTGCAACCGCAACTACTCACCATGGTTCCCTGAAGGACTTCGACCAGAACTTTTTGTCTATTTTCGGGCATAAGCCTGCTCCTTTCTATTTCCAGTATTTTTAAAAACGGTACTTCAAAAGCATCATAGCAGGAACATGCCAAAATAGCAATAATCACTTGGTTTTATCTCATCTGCTTCCCATAAACTAGCGGGAGCCTGGCATCAAGGGATGATTTTATTGCCATCTCACCTGTTCCCGCAAGAAAATACCGCAGATCCTGCAAAAAGGCAAGACCTGCGGTTTAGGGATCACTCAATCAGCCCGCGGGCTATTTAGCGGATATTTTCTTCAGCAATATCAACTGCACTGGTATCTCCCATAGCAATTACTCTTTGCAGAGTAAAGATGTCCGGCAGTTCGTTCATGATATAGTATCTGGCACTGGTGATTTTGCCTTTGTAGAAGCCGGCATCATAATGATCTTCACCAACTTCGGCCAGTTTTTTGGAAGCCAAAATGGCTTGATCAAGAATGCACATGCCGCTGTAAATCATGGCCGTGGCACGCAGAATGCGGGTAGCATAAAGCCCCAGCATATGGATCTTGCCACCTTGCATATAGCCGTTGAAGGAACCCATAATACCGCCAAAGGCAGCAAAAGCTTCTTCATACAGTTTGGCCAGATCTTCAAAACCGGGGGCTTCCTTGGCAGCCGCAATAAACTTGCCGACTTCACCAAAGAAACTCATCAGTACTTTGCCTTTCTTCATGGTGAACTTACGGGCACAGAGATCAAGCGCCTGAATATAGTTGGTGCCTTCCCAAATGGAGAAGATTTTTACATCGCGCGCATATTGGGCGACCGGATACTCTTCGATGAAGCCATAGCCGCCGTAGCACTGGATGGCATCGCAGATCAGATCCCAAGCCATGTCGGAAGCATAAGCTTTGCAGAGCGGGTTGCCGATATGGAACATCAGGTTGCCGAATTCTTTTTCTTCGGGATCATCGCTGTCATGGGAAATATCAATATAATAATAGGTTTTCATGATCATGGCGCGGATGGCTTCGATACAGGCTTTTTGTTTGATCAGCATGCGTCTGATGTCTTCATGCTCAATGATTCTGACTGCTCCGCCCTTCATATCGGTCAGCTTGGCGGACTGGACTCTTTCTTTGGTATAGGCAATGGCCTGCTGATAGGCAGCATTGGCAGTTCCCAGCGCCAGCATCCCGGTTCCCAGTCTTTCTTCGTTCATCATCTGGAACATCTGGGCCATGCCTTCGCCTTTGCCGTCTTCACCGGGTGGATTGCCGATCAGCCAGCCCAGGCAATTGTTGCTTTCACCAAAGGCCAACTGGGCAGTAGCAGAACCCTTAAGGCCCATTTTATGTTCAATGGCCACCGTGATGACGTCATTGCTGTCACCCAGTGAACCGTCTTCATTAACCCAAATTTTCGGTACGATAAACAGAGAAAGGCCACCCGTGCCTTTACGGGCACCATCAACCCTGGCCAAAACCAGATGAACAAAATTCTTGGCAATATCATGATCACCAGCGGTAATGAACATTTTACTGCCTTTAATCTTATAAAGCCCGGGGGTGTCTGTCGGATAAGCCTTGGTGGCTGCATTGCCAACGTCAGATCCGGCACCGGCCTCGGTGATGCACATGGTTCCGCCCCATTCACCGGAAAACATTTTGGGCAGGAATCTTTCTTTCAGTTCGGGCGTTGAATAGGTTTGAATAACGCCGCCGGCACCAGCCGTCAAACCATAGTAGGTAGCAACCGCCGGAGATGCGTTGATCTGCATTTCGCCATAGGCGGCAGCTACGACCAGCGGCAAACGTCCCTCTACTTCGCGGTCAGCGCTCTGCGGCCCAAGGCCAGCCTCCATAACCGTAGCATAAGCTTTTTTAACCGCTGGCGGCGTAACGACTACTCCGTCAACAAACTTCAATCCGATTTCGTCACACTCCTGGTTGGCAGGAGCGATCACGTCACGGCAAATCTTATAACTGACATCAATAAAGGAATCGATATCGTCTTTGGAGTAATAATCACGATATGCTTCCATGTTAAACAGTTTGTCCATATCCAACCATTCTTTTAGAATGAACAGCTGATCTCTGGTATCATAAATGAAATTCCCTGCGCTCAATCCAATCCGCCTCCTTCATTTGCTCTAAACAATTCTCCACTCCGGCTGACCAGAAAACCTTTGCAGTGCAAGCGAAAATCCATGCTTTCTCTGCAAAAATTATCTGCCGCATGCTTACATTAATCCACTCCCCCTCATTCATTATTTGGTAACACTGGTGACCAGCCTGCAACTTTGATGAAATAATTTGAATAGCTGGAATTTTAGGAAATGTTCCAAATGTTAAACATCATTTTAACACAGAGCAATATTAGCAAAAAAGAAAAATTAAGGAGAAGTTTATTACTTTATTGGAATAAAAAAAGCAGGAAATTTCATTCCTGCCATAAACTATATTTGTAAATTTATTCATTATTTTAGCATCCAATTATGGTAACACCATGTAAACCTCATTTCCGCGATGATATTATATAGAGGTATATTATTCGTCTTGAAAAGAGAATGATATTTCGACTTTCTTTTAACACACAAATTAATATAATAAAATGATAATTTATTCTGTTAACAAATTAATTTTTCTTCACTTATCGACGAAATGTTTGCTCAAAAAAGCTGCGGATCTGTGAGCACCAAATCCGCAGCTTTATACTCTTTATATGGTTGCTGAATTACCTAGCGCAATGCTTCTTCAGGAATGTCCACAGCAGAGGTGTCACCCATTTCGAAGACCTTCTTGATGGTGAAAACCTCCGGCAGGATATTCATGACGTAGAATTTAGCGCTGGCGATCTTGCCGACATAATAACTGGCATCATAATGATCCGGACCAATTTCAGCCAACTTCTTGGAAGCCAGGATAGCCTGGTCAAGAATCAGCATGGCGCAGTTAAGCATGGCAGAGGCATGAAGAATACGAGTAGCATAAAGACCCAACATCTGAATCTTGCCGGATGTCATGTAATTGTTGAAGGTACCCAGGATTCCTTGATAAGCCGTAAATGCATCAGAGAACACTTGCATAGCCTCTTCAAAACCGGCAGCCTCCTTGTTGGCTGCTAGGAATTTACCCAGTTCGCCGAAGAAGGTCATTAGAACTTTACCTTTTTTCATGGTAAATTTACGAGCACAGAGGTCAAGTGCCTGGATATAGTTGGTACCTTCCCAGATGGAAAAGATTTTTACGTCACGGGCATACTGGGCTACCGGGTATTCTTCGATAAACCCGTAGCCGCCGTAAACCTGGATGGCGGCAGCGATGGAATCCCAGGCGACATCGGTTGAATAAGCTTTGCAGAGTGGATTGGTCATGTGGAACATCAAGTTGGCAAATTCTTTTTCTTCCGGATCCGGACTGTCATGGGACAGGTCAATATAATAATAGGTCTTCATGATCATCGCCCGGCAAGCTTCGGTATAAGCTTTCTGTAGCATCAACATGCGTCTGACATCTTCGTGTTCAATAATTCTGACGGCAGGGCCTTTCATATCCGTCAATTTTGCTGACTGGGTTCTTTCCTTGGAGTAGGCCAAAGATTGCTGATAGGCGGCGGATGATACGCCCAAGCCCAGCAGACCGGTTGCCAGTCTTTCTTCGTTCATCATCTGGAACATTTGAGCCATACCTTCGCCTTTTCCGTCTTCGCCGGGAGGATTGCCGATCAGCCAGCCAAAACACTTGTCGTTTTCGCCAAAGGCCAGGGTACAGGTGGCTGAGCCTTTCAGACCCATTTTATGTTCAATGCCGACTGTGGTCACATCGTTGCTTTCTCCCAGAGAACCATCTTCGTTGACCCAGATTTTCGGTACGATAAACAGCGACAGACCGCCTGTCCCTTTGCGCGAGCCTTCGATACGAGCCAGACACAAATGGACAATGTTCTTGGCAATATCATTGTCGCCGGCGGTAATAAACATTTTGCCGCCCTTGATCTTGTATAAACCAGGAGTATCGGTGGGGAAAGCCTTGGTGGAAGCATTGCCGACATCTGATCCGGCACCGGCTTCGGTAATACACATGGAGCCGCCCCATTCACCGGTAAACATTTTCGGCAGGAATCTTTCCTTTAGTTCAGGTGTGGAAAAAGATTGGATCACTCCGCCGGCCCCCATGGTCAAACCCCAATAGGTGGTTACGGACGGGGAAGCATTGATCTGCATTTCACCGATCGCGGCATTCATTACCAAAGGCATGCGTCCTTCTGCTTCGCGGTCTGCATTCTGCGGTCCCAGACCGGCTTCCATAACTGTGGCATAGGCTTTCTTAACCGCTTCAGGTGTGATTACTTGGCCGTCAATAAATTTTACCCCAATTTCATCACACTCAACATTAGCGGGAGCAATGACATCGCGGCTAATCTTGTAGTTTACATCCAGAATGGAATCCAGGTCATCTTTGGAATAATAATCCCGATACGCCTCAAATCCGAGCAGTTTGTCCATATCCAGCCATTCTTTCAAAACAAACTGAAGATCCCGAACGTCATAAATGTAATTGCCAGCACTCATTCGTTATACGCCTCCTCATATTCTCCAAATTACAATTTCCTTTGGACGAGATGCATTTGCATAATATCCATCACGCAATTATCAGCAAAATTTAATGAGCTAGGGCCTTCAATACCACCATACTCCCCCTTGTCATCAATTTTGTTCGACTCTGCCCAACCCATTTCATTCACTGTTAATTCACAACTATTGGATATTTATGTATATTGGGAAGTTTGTAAATATTATAATTATTTTAACACAGAGAATTATTTGACAAAAGTAGGTTAGTGCAAAAGACCAACCTTTTTAGCGAAATAATTCACCTTTTCCAAGCAGACGTCGACTGGAAAAATGGAATTGTACTCGCTGGCAAACGCTCGGGATGACAGGGCGTTCTCCTGAAAAGCAAAAAGAGCCGCAGACTACGCTGTAAAGCTGTCTGCGGCTCGGTTAAGCAATAATTGCTTGGCTTTGAATGCGAATTAGCGGATGCAATCCTCCGCAATATCTGCACAGGTGCTGTCGCCAATTTCCATTACTCTCTTAATATTGAATACCTGCGGTACAATGTTCTTGATAAAGAAACGGGCGCTGGCAATCTTGCCTTTGTAGAAGGTGGCATCAAAGTGATCGTCACCAATTTCCGCCAGCGTCTTGGCAGCCAGAATGGCCTGATCAAGGATCAAGATCCCGGCATAGACCATGGCAGTGGCGTGCAGAATACGGGTGGCAAACACGCCCAGCATATTGATTTTGCCGGATGTCATAAAGCCGTTGAACAAACCGAGAATCCCTTGATAGTCAGCGAATGCTTCGTTTAGAATCTTGATTTCATCAGCAAATCCTTCGGCATCTTTGTGGATGGCCAAGGTTTTTCCTATTTCCTTCATAAAGGTCATCATGACTTTGCCCTTTTTCATGGTCATTTTGCGGGCACAAAGATCCAAGGCCTGAATATAGTTGGTACCTTCCCAGATAGAGAAGATCTTCACATCACGGGCATATTGAGCGCAAGGATATTCTTCAATAAAGCCGTAACCGCCATAAACTTGAATGGCTTCGCAAATTGACTGCCAGGCCATATCAGATGTATAGGCCTTGCAGAGCGGATTGCTCATGTGGAACATGGCATCGGCAAATTCTCTTTCTTCCGGATCGGGGCTGTCATGCATTAAATCTACATAATAATAAGTCTTCATGATCATGGCCCGGCAGGCTTCAACGATTGACTTTTGGAACATCAACATGCGTCTTACATCTTCATGCTCAATAATTCTGACCGCTGGTCCTCTCATGTCGGTCAGCTTGGCAGACTGAATTCTCTCCTTGGAATAGGCCAGTGACTGCTGGTAGGCAGCGGATGAGGTTCCCAGAGCCAGAACAGCGGTTCCCAGTCTTTCTTCGTTCATCATTTGGAACATCTGCGCCATGCCTTCGCCTTTGCCTTTTTCATCGGGCGGATTGCCGATCAGGAATCCATAGCAATTATTGTCTTCACCAAAAGCCAGGGTACAGGTTGGAGATCCTTTCATTCCCATCTTATGTTCAATACCTACGGTATTGACATCATTGGGAGCGCCCAGGCTGCCGTCTTCATTGACCCAGATTTTCGGTACAATAAACAGAGAAAGGCCGCCGGTTCCTTCCCGGGCACCTTCGATTCGGGCTAATACCAGATGAATAAAGTTTTCACAGATATCATGATCGCCGGCCGTAATAAACATCTTGCCGCCTTTGATCTTATAAAGCCCGGGGGTATCAGTCGCATAGGCTTTGGTGGAAGCGTTGCCAACGTCTGAACCTGCTCCGGCTTCGGTAATACACATGGTTCCGCCCCATTCACCGGCGAACATCTTGGGCAGAAATCTTTCTTTTAATTCGGGGGTGGCGAACCATTGCCCATGGACAACCCATATAAAGTAGAAATGGCCGGTGAAGCATTAATGATCATCTCGCACAGGGCTGATCCTAAATACATAGGCATACGGCCTTCTGCTTCACGATCACCAAACTGCGGCCCCAGGCCGGCATCAACAATTGTATGATAAGCCTTTTTGGTGGCTTCGGGCGTGATTACTTTGCCGTCCACAAATTTATTGCCTATTTCATCGCAATCACCGTTGGCCGGGGCAATAACATCCTTACACATTTTATAGACCAGTTCAATGAAAGTATCAGCATCGTCTTTGGTGTAATAATCCTTGTAGGCATCAAAGCTTAACACTTTGTCAACATCCAGCCATTCTTTCAGTACGAACTTATGGTCCCTGGTGTCGAGAATAAAATTGTTTGCAGACATTCCATACTCCTCCTCAATATTATTTCGTAATACTTTTTTATTAATATATTCTACTAAGTCTTGTAT
>CAZACF010000016.1:21803-22055 GCA_964483565.1 uncultured Syntrophomonas sp.
CATTGTTATTAAATCCCCTTCTTAAATAGTCAAATTATTTCATTTGCATTATTCTGAAATCTCCGATTTTTCTGGACAAAGAAAGCATGGCATCATGTTTTTTAGCCATGCTAAATTGACATATTTTTTAATATTCAATATTAATTTGTAATATTCCGGCAATTTGATGAGGTGGTTTTACTTGTAGTATTTGGGCAGTAATTTGCGGAAATAGGTTATCCCTATAAACGATATGAGCAGAATGAGGCCGAC
>CAZACF010000017.1:0-5889 GCA_964483565.1 uncultured Syntrophomonas sp.
GCGGGGGTTCATTTTGGACATCAGACCAGAAGATGGAACCCCAAAATGAATACTTACATCTATATGGAAAGAAACGGGATCTACATTATCGATCTGCAGCAGACCGTCAAGAAGTTTGATGAGGCCTATGCTTTCGTCAAAGAAGTCGTTGCTGACGGCAAGGGAATTTTATTTGTAGGTACCAAGAAGCAAGCCCAGGAAACCATCAAGGATGAAGCCATACGCTGCGGTATGTACTTTGTCAATCAGCGCTGGCTGGGAGGCATGCTGACCAACTACAAAACCATCCGCAAAAGAGTTATGCGGCTTAAAGAGCTTGAAAAAATGGAAACAGATGGAACCTTTGATGTATTGACCAAGAAAGAAGTTGCTCATTTAAGAAACGAGGCTGAACGGCTGGAAAGATTCCTGGGCGGCATCAAGGATATGGATAAACTGCCCGGTGCAGTATTCGTGGTCGATCCCCGCAAAGAAAGGATCGCTGTAGCCGAAGCCAGAAAGCTCCGCATTCCAGTGGTGGCCATTGTCGATACCAATTGTGATCCGGATGAAATTGATTACGTCATACCTGGCAATGATGATGCCATCAGAGCCGTAAAATTGATCTCAGCCAAGATCGCTGATGCAGCATTGGAAGGTCGTCAGGGGGAACAGGTTACCGCTTAAAGATCAGGAGAAGGGGTGGGGTTTAAAGCAAACACGCCCCTTTTTTGTACATTAATACAATACTATAGAAGCAATAAAAAATTGCACAGGAGGTTATTGAATAATGGAAATCACAGCAGGAATGGTTAAAGAATTGCGGGAAAGAACCGGCGCGGGCATGATGGATTGTAAAAAAGCATTGGTTGCCATGGAAGGTGATATAGAAAAATCGATCGATGAATTAAGGACCAAAGGACTGGCCAAAGCCGCCAAAAAAGCCGGTCGGGTAGCCAGCGAAGGGGTTGTCATATCATATATTCATGGGGGAGGCCGCATTGGTGTTTTGGTGGAAGTAAACTGTGAAACTGATTTTGTTGCCAAAACCGATGAATTTAAACAACTGGCCTATGATATTGCCATGCAGATTGCGGCCACCAACCCTGTATGCGTAGCTCGCGAACAGGTTTCAGAAGAACTGCTCAATCGGGAACGTGAAGTATTAAGAGCCCAGGCGCTGGAGGAAGGCAAACCGGAAAAAATCATCGACAAGATGGTAGAAGGTCGAATCGAAAAATATTACAAAGAAAACTGCTTGATGGAGCAAGGTTTTATCAAGGATGCCGATAAGACTGTGCAAGAACTGATCCATGAGAGTATAGCCAAAATTGGTGAAAATATCGCCATCAGAAGATTTGCCCGTTATGAATTGGGTGAAGGCATAGAAAAAGAAGAAGCCGATTTTGCTTCTGAAGTAATGTCACAGATCAAGTCTTAACCCCATAATGATTGGCAATAAAGGTTGGGGGAGGTAGTCATTTTGCAGCAACCCAAATATAAACGTATTATATTGAAACTGAGCGGGGAAGCCCTGGCCGGAGATAGCGGCTATGGGATCGAACACAATACCATCAGTTCCATTGCCCGTCAGATTGTTGAACTGACTGAATTTGGAGTGGAGGTAGCCATCGTTGTCGGTGGGGGCAACATATGGCGCGGGGTAGCCGGCAGTGCCCGTGGTATGGATCGGGCCACTGCTGATTACATGGGGATGCTGGCTACGGTCATCAATGCCCTGGCTTTGCAGGATGCCCTGGAAAGCGTTGGCATCGCGACCCGGGTGATGTCCGCCATCGGCATGCAGGCCGTCTGCGAGCCCTATATCCGCCGTCGTGCCATACGTCATTTGGAGAAAGGCCGCGTGGTTATTTTTGCCGCCGGAACCGGCAATCCCTATTTTTCAACGGATACTACTGCTGCGTTGCGTTCTGCTGAAATAGAGGCAGATGCCATTTTGATGGCCAAGAAAGTGGATGGCGTGTACGATTCTGATCCCAAAACCAACCCTGATGCCAAGAAATATGATCGTCTTGATTACATCGACGTTCTCAATCAGGGATTGGCGGTCATGGATTCCACCGCGGCTTCTCTGTGCATGGACAACAAAATTCCCATTATCGTATTTAATCTGACCTTGGAAGGAAACATATTAAAGGCAGTCATGGGTGAAGACATAGGCACTTATGTAGGGAGGTAAGAAGAATGATCAACGATATTTTGCATGATTCAGAAGATCGTATGAAAAAAACCATCGAACATATGCTGGGTGACTTTGCCAGTATGCGTGCCGGTCGAGCCAATCCGGCTATGCTGGATAGAATCATGGTCAACTATTATGGTGAACCGACGCCCATCAACCAGATGGCCAATATCAATGTTCCCGAAGCCCGTTTGTTGGTCATTCAACCCTGGGACAAGAGCAGTATTGCCGATATTGAAAAGGCCATCATGAAATCTGATTTAGGCATAACCCCCAACAATGATGGTAATGTTATTCGCCTGGCGGTTCCGCAGCTCACCGAAGAAAGAAGAAAAGAAGTCGTCAAAAACGTTAAAAAACGCGCCGAAGAAGCCAAAGTAGCTATTCGCAACATACGCCGTGAAGGCAATGACCTCATTAAATCCAGCGAGAAAGACAAACTTGTTTCAGAAGATGAGAGTAAAAAAGGACTGGACAATATTCAAAAGCTGACCGACAAATACATCAAGGACGTCGATGCCGCTCTACAGGTCAAAGAAAAAGACATCATGGAAGTTTAGCAGTCGGCGTCACTTTGCTGATGATCGGGCCAGTAATACTTGCCGCTTTGCTTTTCTCTGCCAAGTATTTTTGGGCAGACAAGCACATCTTTTAAATGAGACAGGCGACTCGCCAAATTGCTGCTGGATTATGGTTAATAAAATGGTTATAATAGTAACGAATTACCCCCATAATAATGGGGGTTTTGTTATATGTCCGGGAGCCTTGGCTTTATCCTGCAAAAACCAAAAACCAAAAATCATGGGAATATGTCAAACCACAGCATAGAGAGAAGGGGTAGATTGGCTCGCAAAGTTAGTAAACAAACTATCGATAAAAATAAAATACCCCGCCATGTTGCCATTATCATGGATGGCAACGGGCGTTGGGCCAAGAAAAGATTCATGCCGCGAACCATGGGTCATCGCGCTGGTATGAGCTCACTCAAAAAAATCGTACGCGCTTGCGATGATATGGGTATAGCCATCCTTACCGTATTCGCCTTCTCCACTGAAAACTGGAAAAGACCCACTGAAGAAGTGAATTATTTGATGCAGCTGTTAGCCGAATTCATGCAAAAGGAACTCAATGAATTACATCAAAACAATGTCCGTATTCAAGTGCTGGGGGATTACAATCTCCTGCCCCTGGACTGCCGGGCGGAAATACAAAAAGCCCTGCAGATGACTCGTAGTAACACTGGCCTCATCTTTAATATTGCCTTGAATTATGGTGCCCGTCAGGAAATCATGGACGCCGCCCAGAAGTTGGCGATGAAAATTGCCGGCGGAGAAATGAAGGCCGAAGATCTGAACGAAGAATTATTCTCCGCCTTATTGTATACTAGTGGTATGCCCGACCCGGATCTGCTGATTCGCAGTTCAGGAGAAATGAGAGTCAGCAACTTTTTACTCTGGCAGATCGCTTATACTGAATTGGTCGTGGTTGATACCCTGTGGCCAGATTTTACAGAAGCTGACCTTGTCCAGGCAGTGTTGGAATACCAGCAGCGAGATCGCAAATTCGGAGGTCTCAGCAAATAACGGAAGGATAAATCATATGCTCAAAACCAGAATTATCACTGCCATTATTGGTATTCCTGTGCTGCTTTTCATCTTGTATCAGGGTGGTCTGGCTTGGATGGCCTTGTTTGTCCTGCTGGGCATGACAGCCTTGTACGAATATTTGGCGATGATGAAAATACACGGCCGCAGCCCGCTTTATTTGCCTGCATACGCCCTGCTGGTCTTGATCTTGTTGCGGGGTCAGGCCGGGCCATATTTTGCCTCCCTGTTGATGGCAGTTGTTTTGCTGATCGTTGTGCAAGGCGTGTTTCTTTATCCCAAATATAACCTGGATGATATCGCCCAAACCCTACTGGGCGCTTTTTATATTGGTTTTTTATTGAGTTTTGCCTTACTGATTCAAGGGCTTGCCCAACCCTTTTTTATTATCCTGTTGGTATTGCTGGTGACTTGGGGATCGGATATCGGTGGGTACCTGTTCGGTCGCTTGTGGGGGAAAACCAAAATGGCTCCCTTGTTAAGTCCCAACAAGACCTGGGCAGGAGCAGTCGGCGGTGTGGTTTTGGCCTCAATTGCTGCAATTGTTTTTGCATATTTTATACCGCTGGCAGGCGTAAGCCTGGTGCAGACAATGATCCTGGCGGTACTTGGTTCCGTTGCCGCCCAATTGGGTGATCTGTTTGAATCAGCCATGAAACGCTATTATGGGGTCAAGGATTCCGGCTATATCATTCCTGGCCATGGGGGAGTATTGGACAGGTTCGACAGTTTTATGCTGGTATTACCGGTTTTTTATTATTTTATTTACTTTTTTGGTTAAAATGACTTGAAAGCATACTCATAAATCCAATCATTCCTAATAAAATGAAATGAGGTGAGCAGAGTGGATCATGAAATAAAGAAGAACCTGCAATTATTGATCAAAATAAGCAGTATTGTGATCGCCATGTTTGGTCTTTATTTGTTGCTGGTATACCTTTTTCCGATTTTGGGCAGGCTTCTGGCTTATATCCCCAATTTATTCCTGCCGTTTATTTTTGCGATCTTGATTGCTGTACTGGTTGAACCAGTTGTCCATTTCTTTGAGAACAAACTTCATTTCAAGCGGGTTTTGGCGGTTTTGACCAGTTTGCTGCTGGTGATAGGCGGCTTTGTTTATATCTTATCCATGCTGATTTCAGTCATTATCAAACAGCTCACTAATATTTACCGGACGACCCAATCCAGTGCGGATACCATGATTCCGGAACTGATCAGCGGAATCAGTCAAATACGCCTTTTTTTCCTGCGCCTGGATCTGCCTCTGCAAATTCAGAATACCATGCAAGCAAGCATCCAGCAGACTATTGAATGGGGCCAGCAGCTGATCAGTACGGTCATCAACAGCCTGGTTTCATTTGTTACCATACTGCCGGGCGTGATGATATTTCTGATGATTGCGACCGTAGCCACCTTTTTTATCATCAAAGATCGAGCCTTGATCAGAAGTTTTGTTCTCCATATTATCCCCCCTGGCATGCGGGACTCCAGCCAGAATGTTCTGGGTAAATTGATTAAAGCTTTTGTCGGTTTTATCAAAGCATACAGCATCCTGATATCCATAACTTTTATTCTAACCCTGGTAGCCATGAAGATTCTGGATGTGCAATATGCTCTTACCCTGGCCTTGATCATTGCCGTGGCCGACATTTTGCCGGTATTGGGTCCGGGTACCATCTATGTACCCTGGATTATCTGGGAATTTATTTCCGGTCGCATCGGGATGGGTATTGCCTTATTGGTGGCCTATGTCATCATTTCGGCAGTGCGTCAGTTCCTGGAGCCGAAGATCATAGGTGACAATATCGGTCTACATCCGTTGGTGACACTGATGTCTCTTTATGTCGGACTCAAGCTGGGAGGAGTCGTGGGCATGATCATGGGGCCGGTTTGCGTAGTAATCTTTATAGCCATTTACCGCACCGGGGTATTGGATCGTTACGACTGGAGGAATACCATTGAATAAAAAGCTTGTTAATCTGGTTATCTTAGGTTCGACCGGATCCATTGGCCGGCAAGCGCTGGAAGTGGTCGACCTGCACCCGCAAAGCTTTAACGTATTGGGACTAGCCGCTTACGATGAACTGGATCTGCTGGAAGCGC
>CAZACF010000017.1:5946-21240 GCA_964483565.1 uncultured Syntrophomonas sp.
ATATCAGCCCCGCATGATCGCATTGGGAGATGCTTCTTTATATAAGCAATGCAAATCCCGCTTGGGAGACCGGGTGGAAGTACTAACCGGCGTGGAGGGATTGTGTGAACTGGCCGCCATGGAAGGGGCAGATACGGTAGTGGTGGCTTTAAGCGGTGCCGTGGGAATTAAGCCCACCCTGGCCGCGATTAAAAAATCGCGCCGCATTGCCTTGGCCAACAAGGAGACCCTGGTTGCAGCGGGAGACCTTGTAATGCAGGCCGCTCGTGACTGCCACGCTCCCATTATCCCGGTGGACAGCGAGCATTCAGCGGTTTTCCAATGCCTGCAGGGAGATCGTTCCTATGTGCAAAATATCTGGTTGACAGCTTCCGGCGGACCATTTCGGGATTATAGTATCGAGCAGTTGGCTGAAGTCACAGTCGAAATGGCATTGAGCCATCCTAATTGGAATATGGGGCCGAAAATAAGTATCGATTCAGCTACCCTGATGAATAAAGGCCTGGAAGTGATCGAAGCCCATCACCTTTTTGCCATTGGCTATGATAATATTAAAGTTCTGGTCCAGAAAGAAAGTGTCATCCACTCCATGGTCGAGTTTGTGGACGGCTCTTTTCTTGCCCACCTGGGAGTAGCGGATATGCGCATACCGATACAATATGCGCTAACTTATCCCCAAAGGATGATATCGCCGGCTGCCCATCTGGATTTTACCCAGCTGTCGGCCATTCATTTTGCTGCCCCCGACCTGAGACGATTTCCGGCCTTGGCTCTGGCCATTGCAGCCGGGCGTCGGGGAGGAACCTTGCCGGCAGTGATGAATGCTGCCAATGAAATTGCGGTAGGGGCATTTATAAAAAAACAAATCCAATTTAATCAAATAGCAGTTATTGTTGATAAAGTCATGCAGGATCATGAGGTAATCGACCGGCCTGCCCTGGAGGAAATCCTCAGTGTCGATCAATGGGCCCGCCGACTTGCCCAACAGTTGATTTTAAGGAGGAAATAAATTGACGGTAGTTTTAGCCTTGATTATTATTGCCATCCTGATATTGGTCCACGAATTTGGACATTTTATTGCTGCCCGGCGTATCGGTATTCCAGTCTACGAATTCAGTCTGGGATTTGGCACCAGACTTTTTTCTGTCAAAAAAGACGGGGTGGAATATTCTCTGCGTTTAATCCCGCTGGGAGGCTATGTGCGTATGGCCGGCGAAGAACCAGGTGACGCAGATGATCCCAATGGATTCAGTCATCGTACTCCGTTGGAAAAAATGATCGTGTCATTTGCCGGGCCGTTTATGAATTTTGTGCTGGCCATTTTGATTTTCATCTACACCTTTGCGGTAATTGGGATTGCACAACCGGTGGATGAAGCGATCATTGGTGAAGTCATCCAAGACAAGCCAGCCCATCAAGCCGGATTAAAAAGCGGGGACAAAATTTTGTCAGTCAACCAACAAACGGTTTCCGATTGGGAAGAGTTTGTGGGCGTGATTCAGAATGAACCAGCCGGTCAACCCGTTCAACTAACCATCCAACGGGACGGCCAGAGCCGTGAACTGGCGGTCACCCCCATCGTCAATGAAAGCACCGGCAAATCCATGCTGGGAGTATACAGCCAGATCAAATATGAACAACAAGGAATTATCACGGCTATAAAAATGGGCTTTATCCAGACCTATCAGATGACCGTGCTGCTGCTGCAGGGGCTGGGCATGCTGGTCAGCGGCGGAGCCTCCGCCTCTGATTTGGCCGGGCCGGTGGGGATTGCCAGCATGGTTGGTGAAGCCGCCCGCGGCGGAACCGTCTATTTACTCATTTTCACCGCTTTTTTAAGTATTAATCTGGGCATTTTGAACTTGCTGCCCATACCCGCCTTGGATGGCAGTCGCTTTGTGTTGGCCATTGTGGAAGCGATTCGCCGCAAACCATTGGATCCGGAAAAAGAAGGTTTTATCCACTGGATGGGATTTCTTTTTCTGATGGGACTGATCGTACTGGCTACTTATAATGATATTGTCAGGTTGCTAAAAGGATAGAGATATGCGACGTAAAAGCAGGATTATAAAAATAGGCTCATGCCTCATAGGCGGGGACAACCCCGTGGTTGTGCAATCAATGTGCAGCACCGACACCCGCAGCGTAACAGCTACCATCACCCAGATCAAAGCCTTGGAAGCCGCCGGATGTCAGATCGTACGAGTGGCAGTGGTTGATCCCGAAGCGGCCGCGGCCATTGAGAAAATCAAGGCCGGCATTACCATTCCCCTGATTGCCGACATTCATTTTGATTACCGGTTGGCCTTGCAGAGTCTGGCGGCGGGAGCTGACGGGCTGCGCATCAATCCTGGCAACATTGGCGACCCCCAGCGGGTAAAGGCAGTGGTCTCAGCTTGTAAGGAAAAAAATACCCCCATCCGGATTGGGGTCAATAGCGGCTCTCTGGACAAACAATTGCTGCGGCGTTATGGAGCGGTTTGTGCTGAAGCCATGGTGGAAAGCGCCCTGGAGAACATTAAAATACTGGAAGACATGGACTTTCAGGAAATAAAAATATCTTTGAAAGCCTCCTCCGTTAAACTGACCCTGGAAGCTTATCGTTTGATGGCCAGCCGGGTTGATTACCCCTTGCATATTGGGATTACCGAGGCGGGCACCAAAGACCGGGCCTTGATCAAATCGGCGCTGGGGCTGGGGATGCTTTTAAACGAAGGAATCGGCGATACCATACGAGTTTCTCTCACCGCTGACCCGTCCGATGAAGTATGGGCAGCTTATGAGATTTTGCGCAATCTGGGCTTGAGTGAACGGGGCGTGGAGCTCATCTCCTGTCCCACCTGCGGGCGTTGTGAAATAGATTTGATTCCCTTGGCCGAAGCAGTTGATCAGGCGGTCAGACATATGCAACAGCCGTTGAAAGTAGCGGTGATGGGTTGTGTTGTCAACGGACCAGGTGAAGCCAGGGAAGCCGATGTAGGTATTGCCGGCGGCCGAGGTTTTGGATTGTTGTTCCGCCAGGGTGAAATTATACGCAAGGTGCCAGCGGCAGATATGTTGTCCGCCTTGCTGCAAGAGATAGATCAATTGAGTATCAATAAATAGGAGGCTGGTTTTTTGAAAGCATCACAGTTATTCTTTCCAACCTTGCGGGAGTTGCCCAGCGAGGCCGAGATCATTAGTCATCAGCTCTTGCTGCGGGCAGGCTATATGCGCAAGACCGGAGCCGGGATCTACAGTTATCTGCCTTTGGCGTTGCGAGTTTTGAAAAAGATTGAAGCGATCGTTCGCCAGGAAATGAATCGGGCGGACGGCCAGGAAATCCTCATGCCCATCATTCAACCCCAGGAATTATGGGAAAAGTCAGGGCGCTGGTCGCTGTACGGTGATGAAATGTTCCGCCTGCAGGACCGGCATAACCGGGGGTTTGCCCTGGGGCCTACCCACGAGGAAATCATCACCACTCTGGTTGACGCTGATGTGCAGTCCTATCGTGATCTGCCCCTGATGCTCTACCAGATCCAGAACAAATATCGGGACGAAATACGACCACGCTTTGGCTTGATGCGGGGACGCGAATTCATTATGAAAGATCTGTATTCATTCGACCTCGACGATGAAGGTCTGGATGTTTCCTATAAAAAAATGTATGCTGCCTATCGAGCCATTTTCACTCGTCTGGGGCTTGAGTTTCGAGTGGTGGAAGCTGACAGCGGGGCGATCGGCGGCAATGAAAGCCATGAATTTGTGGTGCTGGCTGAGAGCGGTGAATCGGTGATCGTCTATTGTGACCGCTGTGATTACGCTGCCAATGTGGAAAAAGCGGAATGCGTTTCGCCCGAGGTTTTAACCGAAGCACCGGCTTTGCTGAAGATGGAAAAAATCCATACTCCGGGAGTGAAAACCATTCAGGACCTGGTGGAATATCTGGGCCACCCTGCCCATGAACAAGCCAAGACCTTAATGTATATGGCCGACGGGGAATTGATCGCTGTAATCCTGCGCGGGGACCGTGAATTAAATGAGATCAAACTGCAACATGCGCTGTCGGCCAGTGAATTGTTCATGGCTGACGAGATGACCGTACGTGAGCATTGCGGGGCCGGTTTCGGCTCTCTGGGGCCGGTCGGTTTGAATCTCAAAGTGTACGCTGATGCGGAAGTCACTCAGCTGTATAACTTCAGTGCCGGAGCCAACCAGGATGATTATCATCTGGTGAATATCAATCTGGGCCGTGATTTTATCCCGGAAAAAATTATTGATGTCCGTAACGCTGAAGCCGGTGACAACTGTCCGCATTGCGCAGGCAAGCTCCAGTCAACCCGCGGTATTGAAGTAGGACATATTTTTAAACTGGGCACCAAATATTCCGATGCCATGGGAGCCAACTACCGCGATCAAAACGGCCAGGACCAAGCACTGGTAATGGGATGCTACGGGATTGGCATATCCCGCACTATGGCTGCAGCAGTGGAACAAAAAAACGACCAGGACGGAATCGTTTGGCCTTTGCCCATTGCCCCCTACCAATTGATCATTGTTCCCGTCAACAGCAAGAAAGAAGAGCAGATGGAAACCGCTCAGCGTCTTTATGCAGAGTTTGCGGACCGGGGAGTGGAAGTCATTCTGGATGATCGGGATGAAAGAGCCGGCGTGAAATTCAAAGATGCCGATTTGATTGGAATTCCGGTAAGAATTACGATTGGCCCCAAATCTCTGAAGGAAAACAAGGTCGAAGTGAAGAAACGAAATGATAAAGAAAACATCCTGCTGGCCTTGGATGAAGTAGTGGAAAAAGTAGTGGCCATGCTGAGCGAGGATTAATGACCCATTAAAGATTAGGACGGGTGATATATGGAAGCTTTGGAAATTGTCTTCAGATTGGCACTGGCCTGTATACTGGGTGGGATCGTAGGTCTGGAACGGGAAAGCCTCAACCGTCCGGCCGGTTTTCGCACCTATACCGTGGTCTGTGTCGGTGCTGCCCTGGCCATGATTGTTTCTGTAGATATGTATACCCAATTCCATCATCATGTCACCGCTGACCCTGGGCGAATTGCTGCCCAGGTCATCAGCGGCATCGGTTTTCTAGGGGCCGGCACGATTATGAAGGAAGGCGCTACCATTCGCGGCCTTACCACCGCAGCCGGTCTTTGGGTGGTCGCCTGCATCGGCCTGGCAGTCGGGGCGGGCATGTACATGGCGGCGATTGTGGCAACCGCTTCGATCCTTTTTGTGCTTATTTATTTTGCCAGATTTGAACATCATTTTACCGGTATGCGTCTTTACAAGGGCATTGTTATCCTGGTGGATGACCAACCTGGTCAAGTGGGGATCATTGGTTCTATCCTGGGCGAAATGAATGTCCTGATCAAAGAAATCAACCTGGATCGGGAGGAAAAGGAGAATCAGCTGGAAATAGAACTACTGTTACAATTGCCGCCGGAAACAAGTATTATGCGCGTCATTGAAAGACTGTCAAACATTCAGGGCTTGCATCATATTGACCGCCTTAACTAAGGGGGGAGCGCAGTGTAGCAGACCAGCAGGAGGATTATACAAATGGCCGTTTCTTTTTACAGTTTTGTATTGAATAAACTAAAACCCGATCTGGCTGGCGTTTGGGTAGCAGCTTTCATTAAAAAAGTTGAAGTATCAAGCACTCGTCGGAGTTGGAGGTTTTATTTACAAATACCTCAACCTATACCGGAAAGCACCATTCAGGCCACTGAGGCAGCCCTGCGCGATCAGTTTGGTTTCCTTGAACAGATCGATATTATACCTTCCTTGTCCGAATATGACCAGCCCATCAAAGCCCTTCTGAGCGCACGTTCAGCAGACTGGAGCAGCGCCTGTTTTCCCGGTTATGACCAGCACCGGCTGGAGCAAGCCATCGATTGGCAGATTGGCGGCGATCGCCTTGATCTGATCGCTGACCAGCCGGATGTTTATCAAACAATCTGCTCCAAACTGGCCGGATGGTTTTGGCAGGAGTACCGACTGAGCATTTTGGTCAGGGTCGTCTGCCGGCAACAAAAGAGCCTTGCCAGCCCCGCGATCACTTTTATTAAGCAAACAGAACCGGAAACCATTTCCCTGGCTCCCGAGGAAAGCAAGAAAAAGCGCGCTTTTGGTCAGAATAAAAAAACGGTCACCCAGCCCATCAAAGCACCTTCCCTGCCGGTATGCGAGATGCAGGAAGGGATGAAATCGGCCGTAACCGAGGGAAAGGTATGGTTTAAAGAAACCACCGTCCTGAAAGATGGACGCCTGGTAATCAGCTACTATCTGACCGACCATACCGATACCATCATCATTAAAACCTTTGTTGATTCACCCAAGGAAGACAAAATAGAGATCGGTGACTATATCAAGGTCAAGGGAGCGATCCGCTTTGACCCCTTTGTCAAAGAAGCCGTCCTGTATATGGACAGATGCAATAAACTGGATTCTCAGGAGCGCTCTGACCAGAGTCCGCAAAAACGGGTCGAACTGCACGCTCATACCAAAATGAGCTCCATGGATGGACTGAGCGAAGTAAAGGAATTGATTAACCAAGCTGCCGCCTGGGGTCACCCCGCCATTGCCATCACCGATCACGGTTGTATTCAGGCCTTCCCCGTGGCCTTTGCGGCAGCCAAAGCGCTTCAGTCTGCCGGTCAGGATTTGAAAATTATTTATGGGGTGGAAGCATATCTAATCGAAGAAGATAAAAAAGAACGACCTTATCATATTATTCTATTGGCCCAAAACCTGACCGGTTTGAGAAATCTCTACAAACTGATCAGTCTGTCCTATCTCGATCATTTCTATCGTAAGCCCAAAATACCCAGGAATGAATTGGCCAATTACCGCCAAGGCCTATTGCTGGGATCTGCCTGCGAGGCCGGGGAATTGTATCAAGCTTTGTTGAATCAAGCTGGAGAGCAAGAACTGGACGCCATTGCCCGGTTCTATGACTATCTGGAAATACAGCCCCTGAGCAATAATCAATTTTTGCTCAAGGAGGGACGGGTGCAGTCAGAGGAAGAGCTGATGGATTTAAACCGGCGCATCATCGCCCTGGGAGAAAAACATCACAAGCTGGTCGTGGCTACCGGAGATGTTCATTTTCTGGAACCGCATGACCAGATCTACCGCACCATTATCCAGGCCGGACAAGGGTATGAGGACGCCGATGCCCAGGCCCCCTTGTATTTCAAAACCACCGCAGAAATGCTGGACGATTTTGCCTATCTGGGTGCGGAGATGGCCCGACGGGTCGTGATCGACCATCCCAACCAGATCGCTGCCCAGATCGAACCGTTAAAACCGGTGCCGTCAGGATTTTATCCTCCCCAGATCGATAGTGCCGAGCAGGAAATCACCGATCTGACCTGGGAAAATGCCTACCTGCGCTACGGACAACCTTTGCCGCAAATCGTTGAAGCCAGATTGCGCCGAGAGCTTGAATCGATTACTACCCATGGCTTTTCCGTGCTTTACTTGATCGCTCACAAACTGGTCAAGAAATCGAATGAGGATGGCTACATGGTGGGCTCGCGTGGTTCGGTGGGATCATCTCTGGTAGCGTTTCTGACCGGGATCACCGAAGTCAATGCTTTGCCTCCCCATTATCTGTGTCCCGAATGTTATTACAATGAATTTTTTTGCCTGGGGGAAGCCGGCTGCGGGGCGGACCTGGCAGATAAAACCTGTCCCGCTTGCGGTGCGGCGCTTATCAAGGACGGGTTTGACATACCCTTTGAAACCTTTCTGGGATTTGACGGTGACAAAACACCCGATATCGATCTGAATTTTTCCGGTGACTATCAGAGCCGCGCCCATCAATATGTGGAAGAACTGTTCGGTCGTGAGAACGTCTTTCGGGCCGGCACCATATCAACGGTGGCGGAAAAGACTGCCTTTGGCTTCGTGAAGAAATATGCCGAGAGCAAGCAATTGCAGCTGAAAAACTCGGAAACAAACAGATTGGTGGGCGGCATTGCCGGGGTACGCAGAACCACCGGGCAGCATCCCGGCGGTCTGATTGTAGTTCCCCGTGATCATGATATTATGGAGTTTACTCCGCTCCAGCATCCGGCTGACAAAAAAGAATCCGGCATTATAACCACTCATTTTGAATACCATGCCCTTGATGAACAGTTAATCAAGCTTGATATCCTGGGCCATGACGATCCCACCGTGATTAAAGAGCTGGAGGACTTGACCGGCATCAAGGCACGCAGTATCAGCTTGTCCGAGCCCGAGACCATGAAATTGTTCTCCGGCGTGGAGCCGCTCCAGGTAAGACCGGAGGATATCGATTCCAGTGTGGGCACCTACGGCATTCCTGAATTCGGCACCCGCTTCGTACGTCAAATGCTGGAAGCCACCCGACCAACCAGTTTCTCCGAACTGGTCAGGATCAGCGGTTTGTCCCACGGTACCGATGTTTGGACCCACAATGCCCAGGATTTGATTGCCGCCCATACCGCCACTCTGAGCGAAGTCATCTGTACCCGTGATGATATCATGACCTATCTGATCCAAAAGGGACTGGATAAAATGCAGTCCTTCAAGATCATGGAGAAGGTGCGCAAAGGCAAAAAACTAAATGAGCAAGAAGCCCAGGCCATGCTTGCCCAGGGCGTACCCCAGTGGTACGTGGATTCCTGCAATAAAATTGAGTACATGTTTCCCAAAGCCCATGCGGTCGCCTATGTAACTATGGCTTACCGCATCGCCTGGTTTAAAGTCAATTATCCGCTGGCTTTCTACGCCTCCTTCTTTGGCATCCGGGCAGAAGATTTTGAGGCGGCTACCATTCTAAACGGTTATGAAGCGGTCCGGCAAAGAATCAAGGAAATTGAAAAAATGGGTTACAGCGCCTCGCAAAAAGAAAAAAAACTGATCACAATTCTGGAGTTGGCCATGGAAATGCAAGCCCGTGGTTATGGTTTCATACCCGTCGATATCTACCAATCTGATGCCCGCAAATTCCTGGTCAAAGGCAATAATCTGCTGTTACCCTTTGCCGCCCTGCCCAATATCGGTGACGCTGCCGCTCAGGGAGTAGTAGCTGCCCGCGCCGATGGGCCTTTCATCTCCGTAGAGGATTTTCAGATACGCACCCATCTTAACAAAAGCGGCATGGAATTATTGCGTCAGGAAAACTGTTTCGCCGGTCTTCCCGAAAAAAGCCAGCTGTCGTTATTTGCCTAGATGACCAGCCTGCGTATTAAATAAATACTATAAAATTAAGCTCCGAGAATCGGGGCTTTTTTTATTCAGTTTACGAGCATATATCTTGCTGCTGTAAAGCAAATGTCTTGGAGCATATAAAATTTTTGTTGAAAGTTCCGATATATAATTAAGATCAAAATTTAGCAACATTAACTCCATGCCAAAATGTATTGCATACTCAGTAATTTTGCAGGAACAGACTTATTTCGCAAACTTATAAGTAGAAGCGTATTATGGGAGGTTTTATGATTGGATAGGGATATGGGCAATGACCCCGTGCTGGATATGTTTATTTTTGAAACGGTTCAGCTGACGGATCAACTGGAGCAGTTGGTTCTTCAAAGTGAAAGGGCTAATACATTTAAAGCGGAAGAGATTAATGAAATATTCCGAGTCATGCATACCATCAAAGGGTCGGCTGCCATGATGCTTTTCAATAACATTGCGGGAGTTGCTCATGCCATGGAGGATTTGTTTTTTGTCCTGCGGGAAACAGAGCCCATGGAGATGAATTATTCCAAAATTTGTGATCTGGTACTGGGAGGGATTGATTTTATCAAGGTTGAAACAACCAAAATCAAAACCGGCCAGGACGCTGACGGCAGCCCCGATCAAATGCTGGCCATAATTCATAGCTATCTGCGTGACCTCAAGAGCGAGAGCGAAATAATCATTCCCGAGGACTCCCCGGCGGTATCTGCTCCCTTGCATAATAATTTTGCAAACCCCACCTACAAAGCCATACTGTTTTTTGAAGAAGGCTGCGAAATGGAAAATATGCGGGCTTTTAATGTCATTTACAAATTAGAAGATATAGCCCAACCGATTCAATATTTTCCCGCTGATATTGCTGACAATGATGACAGTAGCTTGATTATCCGCGAACAGGGCTTTGAGGTAGCGTTTACAACCGAATGCAGTCAAGAGGAGATGGAGAAATTCTTTCTTGGTCTGGCGTTTGTAGAAAGTTTGAAAATAACCGAGCTGGCCGGAAATGAAGAAGAAAAAGACGACCCCGTTGATTTTGAACGAGTATTGGACACCAAGGAAACAGTCGAAAAGGATGTTGTTGATAACAGCAGCGCAGCCAAGAAGCAGACCATGATCAGTGTGCAATTGAATAAATTGGATGCCTTACTGGATTTGGTCGGAGAATTGGTGATATCCGAAGCGATGGTTACCGGTAATCCTGATCTGGCTGAGATTGATGATCTGGATAGCTTCAGCAAGGCGGCGCGGCAACATCGCAAAGTGATCAATGAACTGCAGGACATTGTCATGTCGATTCGCATGGTTCCACTGGCCGGCACTTTTTTCAAAATGAATCGAATTGTGCGCGATATGTGCAAAAAGCTTGATAAACAGGCTAATCTGGAGATTTCCGGCGAAGAGACCGAAGTCGATAAAAATATTATTGAGCATCTTTCGGATCCAATCATGCATCTGATCAGGAATGCCATTGATCATGGCTTGGAAAATGCGGAGGAAAGGATTGCAGACGGGAAGCCGGCTGCCGGCAGAATATGTCTGGAAGCCAAAAACGAGGGAGGCGACGTATGGATCACCATCAGAGATGACGGCAAGGGGCTTGACCGGGATAAAATCCTGCGACGGGCGCAGGAAAATGACCTATTGTACAAATCGGAAGCAGAGTTCACTGATCAGGAGATATTTGAATTCATTCTGCTGCCGGGATTTTCCACCAATACCGAGGTAACAGAATATTCCGGCCGGGGAGTAGGCATGGATGTGGTAGCCCAAAACATAGAAGAAATAGGAGGCTCAGTCCATGTTGACAGTAAACCTGGGCAGGGAACGGCCATCTCTCTGAAAATCCCCCTGACTCTGGCCATCATTGCTGGAATGGGGATCAGAGTAGGTAAGTCCATTTATACCATCCCTATTACCTTAATCCGTGAATCCTTTAAGGCCAAAGAAGATGAAGTGTTTACCAATCCTGACGGCTTGGAGATGATTATGGTTCGGGGCGAGTGTTTACCCATTCTTCGCTTGCACAAATTGTTCAAGATAGAAACAGCCATTGAAGAAATCCACGAGGGTATCATTGTGATCGTGGAGACCGATAACCGTTCTTTGTGTCTGTTTGCCGATGAATTGATCGGAGAACAACAAGTAGTAGTAAAAGCACTGCCCAGATATTTGAAAAAAATTAAAGGCGTTAGCGGATGCACACTGCTGGGCGATGGGAAATCCAGCCTGATTTTGGATGTTGCAGGTTTGATCAACAATCAGCTGTCCTGGAGATTGCTCCAGCAGCAAATATAAATAATTAGTAAAGGAGTGAATAAAAGATATGTCGGAAATTACCAATCAATTATTGGAGATGAATGAGGACACCCAGAAGGATAAGTTTTTGACCTTTATGGTGGGGAGAGAAGAATACGCCATTGAAATCAAATATGTTACCGAAATCATTGGCGGCATTCAGGCTATTACGGAGGTCCCCGAGGTACCTGATTATGTCCGCGGCATTATTAATCTGCGCGGCAAAATTATTCCCGTAATGGATGTCAACATGCGTTTCAAAAAAACCCCCCAGCCCTATGGTGACAGAACTTGCATCATCGTAATTGACATTGATGAGTTATCTGTCGGCTTGATCGTGGATAACGTGGCCGAGGTGCTCTCCATTTCCGAAGATAACATTGTCGATCCGCCCGATGACAAGGCTGGATTCAACAATCGTTACATCAAAGGGATCGGCAAAGTGGGCAACAACATCAAATTAATTTTGGACTGCAGAATCCTATTGAGTGATGAGGATTTGACTGCTTGTATGGATACCGTAGAAAAATAAAAGATGATTAGTTGGAGTTGAATATATGGCTTTTACGTATTTTTTTCGTGATGTTCAAACCTTGGAACTGGCCTGTGATCACGCCCTGCCCGTTCTGAAAACCCGCCGCTACATAAATATCTGGGATGCGGGCTGCGCCATGGGGCCGGAACCCTACACCCTGGCCATCATTCTGCGGGAAAGAATGGGACATATGTATTTCCGCAATGTGCGTATAACGGCCAGCGATATAGACGAAAGCAATCTATTCGGCAAAATTATCCACGATGGTTCCTATCCTCGGGAACAAGTTGAGCGAATACCTCAGGATCTGTTCAACCAGTATTTCGAAAAGGCTGACAAGGAGGGCCATTTTCGCATCGTCGAAGAGCTCCGCCGTGCTTTGAATTTTGTCCGTCATGATTTGCTTAGCTTGCAACCACCGGGCAATGATTACGGGCTTATCGTATGTAAAAATGTACTGCTGCATTTTAATGAAGAACAACGTATCAAAGTGATCAAAATGTTTTACGATTCATTAATGGAAGGAGGTTTTCTGGTTTTTGAGCAAACCCAGGCACTTCCCCCAAGTGTCTCCCATATGTTTACTCCGGTTGTTTCCAATGCCCAACTATTCCGAAAAACGGCCTGATATCACTGCGTATGAATCGTGTTAAAAAAGCATGTCGAAAGGATGGTTGAGCATGAGAGTGACGAATCTCAGTGCCAACAGCAAAATCTATACGGCAAATGTTTATTTGCTTACCGGAGATTGGAACAGTATCCAAGACGTCAATACCTTGCTGGACGTCGGCAGAGACCCGAATGTTATTGATGAAATCTATCAGGCTTCTACCGGAGTAGGAAAGACAAAGGTTGAAAAGGTGATCCTTACTCATAACCATTATGATCATGCCAGTATCCTGCCACAAATAAAAACCCTTTTTAAACCTCATGTTTATGCTTATTCCAGTTCATTGGAGGGAGTAGATACTTATGTTAAGGGAGGAGAAAGAATAAAAATTGCAGATCGTATGGGTGAGATTATCCATACCCCAGGGCATAGCAACGATTCCATTTGCCTTTACTTTGAGGAAGAAGGAATTCTCTTTGCCGGGGATACACCCTTGATCGTCCGTTCCCCAGGAAACAGTTACGAGTCAGGATACATCAAAGCCTTGGAGTGTATCTGCAGGAAAAAAATAAACACGATCTATTTCGGTCATGGCAATCCACTCACCCGTAATTGTAATGAAGTACTGCAGGAAACCCTGCAAAATGTTCGCAAGAGTCAAATCGCTTAAACAAAGATATCGATAAAAAGGGGGTAGTATATAATGCAATGGTTTTGGGGCTTAAAAATTAAAAGCAGACTCATGATTGCATTTTTTATTGTTGGAATAACTGCCGGAGTGGCGGGCTATGTAGCCGGTCAAGCTGGCAATGAGGCAGCTGTGTTGGCGGTGGCCGCAGGTATTTTTATGATCCTGTTCGGGGCCAGTGTTTCCGCCAAGCAAATAAACAATTTAATTAAAAATATCATAATGGCTACCCAGCAAATAGGCGCCGGCAAGGTTGATTTTGATTTTACAGCCGCAGAAAGTTTCGAGGGCCGGATGCTGAACGAGTCTTTTGCTACCATGATGCAAGCCATTAAAGATATGGTATTAGATATACAAATGTTGACCACTGCCATGACCGAAGGCAAACTGGATGCCAGAGCTGACGCCAGTCAGCATCAGGGAGAGTTTGCGGTTATTGTCGAAGGGCTCAATGCCAGCCTGGATGCTGTTATAGGCCCGCTTAATGTAGCGGCGGAATATGTGGAACGCATCAGCAAGGGAGATATTCCGGCCAAAATCACCGACAGCTATAACGGAGATTTCAACGAAATCAAGAACAATTTGAATCTTTGTATTGATGGCATGGGCGGCCTGGTAGAATCCTGTGAGGTACTGAAAAAATTAAGTATGAATAACTATACTGCGAAAGTTGAAGGACGCTATCAGGGAATCTTTAAAGAGACTGCCAAGACTGTCAACTTGTTAAGACAAGTACTGGAGCTGATTGTGGAGGGCAATGAAGCTATTGCCGCCGGAGATTTTGAAGAATTATACCAAAGAAACATCGCTTGGGGCAAACGCTGTGAAGAGGATAGAATGTTACCGTCCTATATTTTAGTCATGGAAAACATCAAACGGCTGGTAACAGATGCCAATATGCTGGCTGAAGGAGCTATTGCCGGGAAACTTGATGTTCGGGCGGACGCCAACCAGCACCAGGGAGAATATCGTAAAGTGATCGAAGGCATTAATAATACGCTCGATGCGGTGATCGGGCCTTTGAACATTGCCGCCGAATACATTGAACGGATTGGCCAGGGGGAAATCCCACCCAAGATTAACGATGACTTCCAAGGTGATTTCAATGAAATCAAGAATAATCTCAACGGTTGTATTGACGGCCTGGGTGGATTGGTGGAAACCGGAGACGTTCTCAAGAAAATGGCAACGAATAACTATAATTTCAAAGTTGAAGGCAACTATCAAGGTATATTTGCCAGCACAGCCCAGGATGTAAACTCGGTAAGGGAGAGAGTTTTGGCGATGATTACCGCCAACGAGAGGATAGCTGGAGGTGATTTTCAGGAACTCTATCAGGCATATAAAAAGGTTGGCAAACGCTGCGAAGAAGATCGCTTAATCCCCTCCTATTTGGATCTGATTGAAAATATAATGGATCTTATCAATGAGGTTGATATGCTGGGGAATGCGGCAGTTGCAGGCAAGCTGGATAGTAGAGCGGATGTCAACAAATACGCGGGCGAATACCGCAAAATCGTAGAAGGTTTCAACAATACCCTGGATGCGGTGATCGGTCCGCTCAATATGGCAGCTGAATACATTGAACGCATCGCCATTGGCAATACTCCGCCCAAAATTACTGACCATTACAACGGAGATTTTAATGAAATCAAGAACAATCTCAACACCTGCATCGATGCAATCTCAGCCATGGTCGATGAAGTTGGGGTGGCAATCATGGCCGGCGTGGAAGGCAGACTTGACCAACGCGCCAATGCCGATCGTTGCCAGGGAGTATATCATAAAATACTGGGGGGCGTGAACGCCACCATGGATGCACTCACTGCTCCGGTCAATGAGGCTATAGTGGTGGTTGAACAGTTTGAACAGGGATTGCTTGATATCAAAATGATCGGAGATTATAAAGGAGACAATGCCAAACTAAAAGATTCCCTGAATTCGACCATG
>CAZACF010000018.1:0-358 GCA_964483565.1 uncultured Syntrophomonas sp.
TTTTCCGTTATGATTGACTTGAAGATGCTGCACATACGTCCAGTTATAGGGGGTTAGACGATTGGTCAATCCCTTTCTATCCGACCAGTCCTCATGTGTTTTTTGCGGCCAATAATCCTGAATCTGTTCTTGCGGCTGGGGGAAATTATTCTGGTTCTTGGTGCGACAGGCACTCACACAATAGGGCGTGTCCGCATGGCTGCATCCGTCGCATTTTTCCAGATCATGCAAAAGAGCAAAATTACCGGCCGGGGCGGATCGGGCCAGCGCCTTGCCGGTACCGGTTGCAATGGTCGCGGCGGTAATTCCTGACAAAGCAGCTCTTTGAGCAACCTGAGGTCTTTGAGCCCCCATATAT
>CAZACF010000018.1:368-5237 GCA_964483565.1 uncultured Syntrophomonas sp.
ACCCCCTCAGGGTATTTATAGGTTTATTTTATCTGTTCATGTACATGAAAGCAAGCAAAAAAATGCTTCCCTCTCGGAAACAGCTCATAACAACTGCCCGGAGGGAAGCCAAGTCAATTTTCTCAAGATAATTAAGACAGATTATTGATAAATCGCTTCAACTTCATCGGCAAAATGTTTGAGAATATTTTTATATTTACTCTTAAAAGTTGGGGTGAGTTCATCAAGATCGACCGTAAATTGACGGGTTAGAAGCTTGTATTTTTTGATGGTTTCGTGTTTTTCCAACGCCTGGTTCTTTTCCGCAATATCTGCTTCCACTAAATCAATCAAGGCCTGTTTCTCAATAAATTCCGGACCGACTTTTACACAGGTGCGGTCGTTGCCCTCGCCAACATATTCCAATTGGGATTCATCAAATTCAATTCCATGGGTCTTGAAATAATGAATGAAATAATCGAACTTTGGTACGATTAAAGCCGTTACATAAGGTTTGTCATCGCCGGCCACACAGAGCATCTGTACGTAATCACTGGTCGAGAACTGGCTTTCAACTTTGCCGCGGGGGACTTTTTTACCGGTATCAAGTACGATCAAGCCCTTTTTGCGATCAATGATAAATACATAATTATCCGGTCCAAATCTGGCAATGTCACCGGTTTTGAAAAATCCGTCTTCCGTAAAGGCTTCCGCAGTTGCCTGAGGATTGTTGAAATACTCCAGGAAACAGTTGGGGCCGCGCATCTCCAGTTCCCCGTCTTCCGCCAGACGGCCTTCTACTCCCGGAGCAAACGGGCCGATCGAGCCGGGCAAAACTTTCTTCATATTGTTATAAGTAGTGGTGTTGCAGGTTTCGGTCAAACCATACCCTTCATCGATTCTGATCCCCATCGCTAAAAAGATTCTGACCAGTACGGGGTTCAGACTGGCCGAGGCCGATACTGCAACGATGAAACGTCCTCCCAGCATCTCCCGGGCATCCTTGAAAACTTCCTGATCGGCCCAGGCATATTGTTCTTTAAGATCTTCCGGCAAACCGACAGAATAGTCTTTATCCCAGCTCATATCTACAAAACCATTTTCATCGGAATGGAAATCGATTACTTTTAGACCGATTTCTATGGCTTTCTCAAATTTGGCTTTCAATTCGGGGGAAGCATTGTATTTGCTCTTGATGGCAATGTAGATCCGTTCGAATAGTCTTGGCACCGCCACCATGTAAGTGGGTTTGAAGGTTTTAAAATCTTCCATGACGGTGGATGCATTTTGGTTGTAAGCAATGGTGACACCGCGGTCAATGGCAATGATCATGCCGTATTGCCGTTCGTAGGTATGGGACAATGGCAAAAAGCTAAACTGGACATGTTCCTCGTTGAAATCATACTCATTTTTGGCGAAGAGCTGATAATCGATAATATTGGCCCCGGAGATGCTGTTATGGGTATGCAGGGCTCCCTTGGGATCGCCGGTGGTACCCGAAGTATAAACAATCGTACACCAATCAAACAGATCGACGGAACGCCAGCGTTTTTCATAAGCCAACGGATGACGGGCTTGATATTTTCTGCCGGCCAGGACCACGTCATCCAATTTAATAAAAATAGGGTTGTCCGGCAAATCAATGTTTTCCATAACAATGACTTTACGCAATGTGGGCATCTCTGCAAGACATTGCAGAACCTTATCAATCCCGGCTTGATCTCTCACAAAAATCATTTTTCCGCCCGAGTTATTGACGATATAACTCATTTCTCTAACTGAAGCGCTGGGATAGATTGTGGTGGTGACAGCACCGGCACACAGGATCGCGAAATCAGCCCACAACCATTGCGCACAATTGGCCGCCATCAGACAAATACGGTCGGCTTTCTCAATCCCCATATCCATCAGACCGCAGCATAAATCTTTTACAATCCAGCCTACTTGTGCATAGGTCAAGGATGTGGTGCTGTCCGGGCCTGTAAGGATTGTTAACACATCCGTCAAGTTAAATGATTCTCCCTACTTGGCAGATCTATTATATGATACACGTCATTTATCTCATTTTTACTTGAGAGTTTTGCATAATTAAGTTTTGCTAAAATGCCAATCGATATATAGTGGTGAGAAAAGATAAATAGCGCTATATATTGTAGTTCTCGAAGGAATCTTCACTAAGTTTTCGAATTATGCAAAATCCTCACTTAACCATGCTATAATGAATTATCCATACTATTCGGTGTTCGGCACCGATTCACGGGAGGATAGACCATGCAAAATCAAACCAGCCAAACATCCCCGCCAGCAGAAGACCAAGTATTTGGCTGCATGTGTGTTGGCAATTGTCAGTCCAGATGTCGTCTCTTGGTGCATGTACGCGATGGCAAAGTAGTCAAGACATCCATGGCCCCCTTCCCCGACCCCCGCTACAACCGCATTTGCCTGCGAGGCCTGAGCCATGCGCAGCAAATCTACAATCCTCAACGCATAAAATACCCCATGAAACGGGTCGGTGAACGCGGCGAGGGCCAATGGGAACGCATCTCTTGGGAGGAAGCGATGACCACCATCGCTACAAAGTGGACAGCCTATCAGGCCGAGTACGGTCCTCAATCGATTGCTTTTTCCACCATCAGTGGAGATATGGCTATGATCAACGGCTTATACAGTGCCCATCGTATGGCCCAGACCATGGGGGCAACCTTAACCGAATACTCTTTGGATATGGCCGACACATACGGTTTGGGAAGGGTCATCGGCAATATGGGCACCTTTAACCAGAGCAACGATCCGGCTGACCTGGCCAATGCTAAAACGGTGCTGGTTTGGGCTGCCAACCCGACCGAATCACATCCCCATTCCTGGCGTTATATCATGCAAGCCCAGGAGGCCGGTGCCCAAGTCATCGTCATTGACCCCCGCTTTACCACCACTGCGGCCAAAGCTGACCAATATATTCCCATCCGCCCGGGTTCTGATGCCGTGCTGGCTCTAGCCATGGCGGAAACGATTATTACCGAAAACCTGTACGATACCGTTTATTTGCGCGATCATACGGTGGCGCCTTTCCTGGTGCGGGAAGACACCAAACGCTTCTTGCGGCAAAGCCACTTGACCGGGGTCGAACCGCCAACCGGTCAGCCTGATCCTTATATCGTCTGGGACCAACAGGTCGAGGCCGGCAATATTTTGCCCGAGGTTGCTGATCCCGCGCTGGAAGGCAGCTTTACAATTGATGGCATTAAAGTGAGCACCGCTTTTACGGTTTTAAGAGAATTCTTAACTGCTTACACCCCGGAAATAGTCACCCCTCTCTGTGAGGTTCCGATAGAAACCATCCGGCAATTGGCTCGTTTGTATGCCACCCGCAAGCCGGCCAGTATTTACAATGGCTTCATTCAGTATGACAATGGTCTGCAGACCGGTCATGCCTGGGGCATTCTGGTTTCCTTGACCGGCAATATTGCTAAAAGCGGAGCATCTGTAGGCCATTGCGGCATGGCCTATTACAGCTGTAATTTCAGTAAATACTTGTTCCCCCGCGGCAAGAACTCTCCGACCATCCCCTGGCTGCTGTTGCCGGAGGTATTAAAATCCGGGCAATTCAATGGGAAACCCCATACGCTTAAATCGATGTATTTTCTGTGCAGTAACGCCGTCACCAATAATGCCAATCAAAACCGGATCATTAATGAGATCTTTCCGGCACTTGAGTTTATTGTGGTAGCCGACATTGTTCATACCGATACCACCAAATACGCTGATCTGATCCTGCCAGTGGCGCACTGGTTCGAAATGCTGGAATTCGTGCAGGGCCCGGACCAGCCTTATTCCATTCTTTCCGAAAAGGCTTTAGAACCTGCCTTTGAATCCAAATCAAATACCGATATCTTTAGAATGCTGAGCGCGGCCCTGGGTTTCGGTGAGATCTACCACTATACCGACGAAGAATTGATTGAGATGTTGATTGATACGAACCTGTCCCGTCAGCTCGGTCTCACCTGGGAAAGACTGAAGGAGGAAAAGGTGATTCAGACATTACCCAGCTGCTGGGTGAACTGGGAAGGCAATAAATTCCCCACCCCCTCCGGACGGTTGGAGTTTTATCTGGAAAATCCCCAGCCGCGTCTTGACTGCGGCATTCCCATCAATCAGGAAAAGGAACGGTTGCCGGTCTTTACCCCGCCGATTGAAGTCTGGCCGGACAACCCCCTGAGGAAGAAATATCCCCTCATCTATCATACCGAACGGGTGCGCTGGCGCCTGCACAGTCAATGGTCAGGCACCCCCTGGCTGCGCGAACTTGATCCCGAGCCCACGGCCAAGATCAACCCCCGGGATGCGGCCGGTCGTGGCATTCAGACCGGGGATATAGTGGAAATCTTTAATGATCGCGGCCATGTGGTGTTAAAGGCCATCTTATCGGAAGGCGTTCCCCCGGGCATGGTGAGTGTTCCTAAGGGCTGGCACCGGGATCAGTTTAAACAAGGTTCTTTTCAGGAGTTGACCAATGATTATGTCAACTACTCCAGTTATAATCAATCTTTTTACGACGCTCTGTGTGAAGTGCGCAAGTTATAGGAAGGGAGGTCACCGGCATGGGAAAAAAGCGTCTGGTCATGCTGATCGATTTGCAGCGCTGCATTGGCTGCCACGCTTGTGCGGTTGCCTGTAAATCGAATAATAATCTGCCCAATGAAATATGGTGGAATCAAATCCTCACCCACGGTGGCAAAAGCATGGATACGCCTAGGGGTCAATACCCCAATCTACATCTGCAGTATCTTCCCCTAGCCTGCCAGCACTGCGAGCAACCATCCTGCGTCAAGGCCTGTCCGACCGGAGCAACGTATCAAGCTGACAACGGCATCGTTATGATGGATTATGATC
>CAZACF010000018.1:5247-11512 GCA_964483565.1 uncultured Syntrophomonas sp.
TGGGTTGCGGTTCTTGTATCTTGGCCTGTCCTTATAAATTTGTGCGTCAGTTTAATGAAAAAGAACCGGCTTACGTACTGGACTTTCCCACCGGAAACAAAGGAGTGCCGGCTCAACAAAAAGGCACGGTTTCCAAATGTACCTTCTGTTACACGCTGGTGGCCCAGGGAAAAACACCTGCCTGTATCGAAGTGTGTCCAGTCAATGCTCGTTACTTCGGAGATCTGGCCAATCAGGAAAGTACCGTGTCCAAAGTTTTGGGTGAGCACCGGCACCTGCGGCTGCTGACCGAACGGGGCACGCAGCCATCGGTCTTTTATCTGACTGGGCCTGACCCCCCGGAGGAGTATTAAAATGAAAGCGGAGTTGATGGATGATGTTGCGTAAAGAATGGCCCTTAATTACCAATACAATTCTCGCCCAACTGTCGGTCGGACTGTTTCTCTTTTTGGCCTGGGATCGCCTGCTCTTATCACGGGAATCCTTGCCCGAGGCGTTGTCATTGACGACTCCGGGTCTGGCCTGGGTTGGTCCGATCATGGTTGCAGCCATGCTGCTATCCTTGTTTCATCTGGGCAAACCTTTCCGGGCCTATCGGGCGATGGCCAACCTGCCCGTCTCATGGCTCAGCTGGGAAATCTTTTTTTCCAGCGTCTTTCTGGGGCTCTGGTTGATTTTTATGCTCCTGCCCGGCAGCCCTTTGCTCACTCTGCTTATTATGGGTGCAACTGGGCTGGCCGGCCTTTTGAATGTCATCAGCATGAGCAATATTTATTCCTCTACCGGACGCCCCGGCTGGAAAGGAGCCGGTACGTATCTGGATTTCCTGGGCAGTACACTTATTTTGGGCAGCGTAGGCTCAGCCTTTTTCTTATCCGCAGCCGGATTGGAGACGGCGGCCGTCAAAGCGCTGTATTTACTCCCCTTGCTGGCTGCGCAGCTGGTCCTGATGGCTGAGCTGATGGTCATCAGCCATTTCGTATCCACCCAAAGAATCGCTGCCGATGAGTTCAGTCTGGATCAACTGGCCTCCAGTTCAGATTTAAACCAAGCTTTACTGAACAAATATCAAAGAATATCCATGGCCGGATGGTTCCTGTCCATGCTGGGAGTGCTGTTGGGGATTACCCTTCTCAATGAGTTCCTGCAGCTTACACTGCTGCTGCCGTTGCTGCTGGTACTAGCGGGAGAGTTGGCCGGTCGCTACGCTTTTTTCATACTGGTGGGAGAAAGTGAAGAAGCTTCCCGGTATATTACTGTGCTATCTTATGCACGGCACCGGGGGTAAGCGTTTAGCCCAACTTTTATACCTTCTGAGATTACTGAAATAGTTATTCAATGATATCATGTTGAGCGTCAGCGAAGTATCACCCTGTAAATGTCAATAATACTGCATTATTAATGGGATCCACCTACACTCAGGCTGCGCTTTGCTTGTGTTTTGAACGTTTTTTATTCATATCTCACTGCAAAAAGAAAAGCCTTCTGCAGAAGGCTTCAGAAAGCTTTATCAATGATGATCAGCGCTTTATCTCCTTTTGCTCATGCGGCCTTTTCGTTCCGTTATAGCCTTTTTACTGGCCGCTGTCTCTGCTGGGAGAGATTGATCTGCAGGATCTGTGGTTTCTTCTTCCGCCGCAACCTCTTCCGGCTCCAGGGAATCTGCTTCTTCCCGAAATTCGGTTGGTTCCGGCATTTCATCCTCATTCCATGAAGCCGTGTCCTCCTCTGCTTCACACCCGCCTACATCCTGTTCTGCCGGTGCTTCAACCGGATCAGCGGTTTCCGTGCCCTCCCCTGCTGCCATTTCTGCTTCCGGCGAAACATTGCCGGTATTGCTTGCATCCAGTTCGGCCTGCGCCTCTGCCGCGTCAGGAATGACAGATTTGTCGCTGCTGCCTCTATTCAATAGCGAGTATTTTTTATGGCAAAAAGAACAGGTCTTGTCGTCTGATAAGGGAGTCGCTGATTTGCTCCACTGCTCACAAGCATTACAATATAGCCAATAAGACATAAAATTTTCTCCCTCCTTATGCTTATTCATAACGATGGGTACACACCCAGTAATAAAGTATTAATTTTTCTATCATTATATGAATAAAAGATGGGAATGTTGACAAAATTGCCTGAATAATTTAAGTATCAAAACACGAAAGCTAAGAAAAAAAGCGCCCCCCAAAAATGGAGCGCCATAATTCTGTTTAAATCAAATTACGTTTAATACAGCCTTTGATGTGGCGTTTATCTGGCTGCGGCGATCCAGTAGCCAATATAACCGACGGCAATAATCCCAATGATATGGAGAATCCACCAACCTGTACGCAAAAAGCCCCAGGTGCCCAGGTCCATGCTGTCACGAATATCTTCCGGCATAATATCAGTCCTTTCGCTATTTATTATCCTTAGTATTGCTCACAATAAATAAAGCTAAACCAGGCATAAAATATTTCCAGTCCTAAACAATGTATTTGATGGGTATCTTACCAAGCTTGTCGGATAATTGCTGCCTGAAAAAATGCTCCGCTTGTTCCCGAAGTTCATGGCGATAGCAATATTTTCCTCTGCCTCTTCCGGTCATCAGGGTTTTATCATAAAGTTCTATGGCATTGGGAAATGCATCGTTGTTGATGGCACGATGGACATAACTATAGGTCATCAAAATGATCTCAATAAATAATGCCTGTTTGGTTTTGGCAGACAGTTCATCAGCCAGCTGTTCAATCAGCTTTGCATACTGCTCCATCCAATCATCCACCAACACCACCGGAGCGATCAAAAGCCCTACTTTATAGCCTGCCTCACAGGTCTGATTAAGTGCTTTGATTCTGCTGCTTAACGAGGAGGTGCCAAACTCAACTTTTCGAATGATGGATGAAGGATTGACACTCATTCTTAAAATGGTTCTGCCTTGATGTTGTAAATGCAACAGTGAATCGACCATGTCAAACTTGGTGGGAAAGGTTATAAAGCCTTTGCTGCTTTGACCAAATCGTTCTATGGTCCATGCTAAATTGCCGGTAATGGTGTTTTCCAAAACCAGATCGCTGTTGCTGCCAATCTCAAAAGTTAAATCCCGCAGCGATGATTGAGCCGTCTTCAGCAATTTGTCCAGCATTTGTTCGCGGTTCACAAACAGGCGCAAATAGGAGCATTTATTGTAATTGCAAACCAAATAACAATACAAACACATGGCACTGCAGCCGGAAGAAGTATACGGCACCAGGAAATCCGACACCTTGTGATTCGGTACATATTTATGGGTTTTTCTCACCCCCACAATCAGGTATCTTTTCATGGCCGTAAAGGCTTGGTTGGGATTGGTGCGCAACGATTCGATGTTATTATGATTTTCAATCTCCACCCAGGGAACCTGGGGAAACTTGTCTTGCAAGATTTTCCCCAGTTCATAATCCAAGGCCTTGGGCTCGTAAAATATTTTCTCCGGGAACAATTCAGCACCCCATATTCATTTTTTATAAATTAATTTGCCCATGTTTAGGGAGAATTATCTAAGATTTGAATCAACCCTCCTGTCGATCTGCCCACAGAAAAACTCCCCTTTGTGTGGTCCTGAATCTGCTATTTCAGGTTTCTGCTCAATGGGGAGCTGATCTGATTGACAACACGTTTTTTGTTTTCGTTATGGCAATTTGTTTAATCCTTGTACATCATCTGGATAATATTTTCGTGGTTCTGGCCGATCACTTTGCGCTTTAATTTGTTACTGGGAGTCATTTCATTTTTTTCAATCGTAAAGGGGCCATCCAGCAAGGTAAAGCGGACAATTTTTTCATGATGGGCCAGATCTTTGGATTGCCCAGCAATCCGATCCGCATACAGTTTAATAATCTCCGGCTTCTTAATCAAATCACTGATCCCTTGATAGGCGATGCCACGATCTTTGGCATATTCCTCCAGCGCCGTGAAGGCTGGTACGATCAAAGCAGTGAGGTATTTCTGCTTGTCACCGAACACCACCATTTGCTCCACATAATAGTCTTGCCCAATCCTGGATTCGATCAGCTGCGGGGCAATGTTTTTGCCATTGGCAGTAATGATGATATCCTTCTTGCGATCGGTGATTTTGAGGAATCCATCCTCATCGATCATGCCGATGTCACCGGTCTTGAAATATCCGTCTTCGGTCATGGCATCCGCAGTGGCCTCGGGTTTGTTCCAGTATCCCTTGAAGACGTTATCGCCCTTGATAAGAACTTCTCCGTCTTCGGCAATCTTGATATGGTTGCCGTCGATAGGCCGTCCGGCGGTGCCGAATTTAAAATCTTTAGGGGCATTGCAGGAGCCCATCGGGGCGGTCTCTGTCAAACCGTATCCCTGGGCGATAAAAATATTGGCAGCGAAGAAAAATTCCTCAATATCTTTGGCCAGGGGAGCACCGCCGGCGGAGAAGAAATTCAGTCGTCCCCCCAGCAATTCTCTAACCGTAGACAGCACCAGTTTGAAGGCCATTTTGTGCTTCATTTCCAAAGCTTTGGATATTTTGTCTCCCCGGTGACGGGCGTGTTCATATTCATTGCCAACCTTTATACCCCAATCAAAAATGTTTTTCTTGAGACCCCCGGCTTTTTCCATCTTGGCGTAAATGGCCGCATACATTTTTTCGAATAATCTGGGCACGCCGCACATATACGTAGGACGAATCTCGCCGAAATATTCCACAATCTTGTTGGTATCGCTGCAAAAATACTGGGTCGCTCCACGAGAGTGGATCCAGTAGGAGGAGGCTTTTTCATACACATGACTTAAAGGCAGGAAGACAACTTCGATATCGTTTTCACCCATGGGAAAACGGGAATTCAGTGCTTCGTTCTCGACAAAGAAACTCTTGTGGCACAGCATGGCCCCCTTGGGATCGCCGGTGGTTCCGGAAGTATAGATGACTGACATGATATCATCGGGGGTGATGGCCGCCATCCGTCTTTGCAGTTCGGCATCCTGATTGGATTTCTTGCCCAGCTCATAGAGATCATCGATATACATAATATTTTTATCGTTTTTGTCTATGGCAACGGATTTGGAGTATACGATGATGTAGCCAACCTTGCTGTTGCCTTTGTAAAACTTCATGACATTGTCATACTGGATTTGATCATCTACAAAAATAATCTTGACCCGGGCATCATCACAGATGTATTCCGCCTGTTCCGAAGTATTGGTTGCATAGATGGCCACGGTAGCGCATCTGATACTCATGATGGCGTAATCGCTGATAACCCATTCCGGCCGGTTGCTGGAATAGATGGCGATCATGTCACTTTCTGCGGCACCCAATTCAAGCAGTCCTTTGGCAGCGTTGTCGATCCGTTGGCCAAACTCTCTCCAGGAAATACCCTTCCACGCATCACCTTCTTTGTAATAAAGCGCATTATCGGTCCGATCAGCATATTTTTTTACCTGGGCATGAATCGTTGCGGCTAAGTTTTCAGTCTGCATGTTGTACCTCCTTATTCAGATATACCTTCAATACGAATTCCGACCATAAATAAGCTCCGTATATCAGCGAATTTCATATTTCAAATTTCTATATTTAAACTGAAATATCCTCCATTTTTTCATGAAATTTATTATGTATTTGAATAATTAACGATTTTAATAAGAAATAGCGTTTGTGTGATCTTGAACGAAGAGGATCTCTTCCTGATATGTCGCCAATAGATCCCCCTGTGGGGACTACATATATGACTTAAAGGTCATGATGAGGTAGCTTTGCTAATAACCATGAAACATACACAAAAAAAGTGCTGCCCGTCGAAGGCAGCACCAACAGATATGGAATTGCATTAGATCTCCTGGATATGAACGGAGATACGCATATTGGCTGAAGAAAGCAGCTGGGATTGGTGCAGCAATTCCAGCGTACTGGTCAGAGGGGCTAATGATCCCACCATATTCATGGTGAAAGTAAATTTATGTTCCCTCTCGAGGTTGTCCGGATCATCAACCAAAATATTTTGATGATTGATATCCATTGCGGTATCGGACGAACTGTCTACTAATGCCAATGAAGCATTCAAACCATTTCTGATGTTGTAGTATTTGGATCTTGATATCTTCCATTGTTTGAGAATACCGTCCACACCCATGTCTTTTTTCATCTGTTCAAGAACCGCAAATTTCTCACTCGGTTCCATCTTTTCAAACTTTTCCAGAGAAACAGCCGCCATTTTTATCCTCCTTGCAGTTGGTACTACAATTATTCACTGTTTTCCTGGAAAATAAACATATTCCTGAAACTTGTAATCAA
>CAZACF010000018.1:11612-21063 GCA_964483565.1 uncultured Syntrophomonas sp.
AACAGAACGGGATGTTATTTCTCAGCTTCCTTCAATAATCCGTGCAGTTCCTTTTTACTGGGCACGCGACCGGCAATTTTTACTTGCCCGTCGATAACCAGGGCTGGCGTTGACATGACCTTGTAAGCCATGATTTTCTGAATATCTTTCACTTTAGCCACATCAGCGGCAATATCCAGTTCGGCCAGTGCATTGATCACGTCTTTTTCCAGCTGATTGCACCGCGTACATCCGGCTCCCAATACTTCAATTTTCATTTGTTTGACCTCCTATCATTTCGATCATTTTTAATTACCATTTTGTTGGTACAATAATCCCCCTCCTGTGCGGGCATACGGGCGCATTCATCGGCAAACTCCGTCAAGTTCTCCAGCGGTTGATCGATATAGCGCCGGAAATCATCCAGGATACAGTTTAAATGATCGCGGTTTAAGCTGCATATGCTGCGCTGACCTTCTTTGCGCTCATTAACCAGACCCGCGTGCTTCAGTACTTTCAAGTGCTGGGAGATGCGCGGCTGACTAATCTGCATGACTTCTTCCAAATCACAAACACAAAGATCCCGCTCGGCCAGCAGTTTTATGATTTTCAGACGGGTAGGTTCGCCCAACGCCTTGAAGACGGTTTCAAACATAGTTCTTCATCCCCTTGCGCAAAGTTTATCGTTTCTTCTCGAGATAGAATAAATCCGCTTGATATTTTTATATCAAAATATGCCCGATGGCATTGAAGGTGTAGCCGATCATAATAATACCCAGCGTAACCAAAGAGAAGAAAATCGCCAGCAGGCGTGGTTTAACCACCTGGGAAAGCATAATCAGGGAAGGCAGCGATAGTGCCGTGACCCCCATCATAAAGGACAATACTGTACCGATTCCCACGCCTTTAAAAACCAATGCTTCAGCTATCGGCAGGGTACCAAAGATGTCTGCATACATGGGCACACCAACGATTGTTGCCACTAATACCGAATACCATTTATCCTGACCAAGGACGACCGAGATAATATTCTGCGGAATCCAATTGTGAATGGCCGCGCCTATGGCAACCCCGATCAAAATATAGATCCAAACTCGGCCGACAATATCCTTGACCTGGGCTCTGGCAAAGTAGATGCGATCCCGGGTGCTCATATCCAGCGGGGCATATTCAAACGATTCGTCGCCGTACACAAAAGGCTCTACATATCCTTCCAATTTCAGCTTGCTGATAATCGTTCCCGATACAACTGCCAGCACCAACCCGGCCAGCACATAAGCGATGGCGATCTTCCAATTGAAAATACTGGCCAGCAACAGAACCGAAGCCAGATCAACCAAGGGGGAAGAAATCAAAAAGGAAAATGTCACTCCGATTGGCAAGCCGGCGCTGGTAAATCCAATAAACAAAGGAATGGACGAGCAGGAACAAAACGGAGTTATGGTCCCCAGCAACGCACCAAAGAGATTGGCCCAAAAGCCTTTGTATTTGCCCACGATGGCCCGGGTTCTCTCGGGCGGAAAATAACTCTGGATATAGGAAATAGTAAATATCAAGACTGCCAGCAGAATAAAGATCTTGATGACATCATAAATAAAAAAATGAATACTGCCGCCCAGACGGGTTCCCATATCCAGATTCATTCCGTTCTCCACCAGATTCCTGATGAGATCAGACAGCCACTCCATTTTTAATAATTGCGCATTGATCCACTTGAATATTTCCACGCTGAGTTCTCCTTTTTCATAAAGCACGATGATTCATCTTATTTTAAATATATATAAGTGTATGCTTATATTATTATTATGCATCCAAAAAGTCAAATATGATTCTTACAACCACAGATAGTGTTCGGGATTAATGACAGGCAAGCAAAAGATTGGTGATAAGACAGCAGACTGAGGAGAAGATCGCATATGAGGGATTTGCTTTAATTCAAAATTTCAGATCATATTCCATTCCAAATTAAACTACAGGTTTATAAAAAGCGTATTATGGAAAACTCTCAAAAAAAGTTTAACCGAGGCATTGCCCCGGTTTTTTTATCAACTTTGCTGAGCAGCAATCAGCGCAATAATTTTTCAGCTACAATAGCCGCAAATATAATCAGCCCGATGATCTTTTTTTTAATATCGCCCATCATCAGGATGAGCAACAATAAAATGATCCCCAATATAATTTCAATTGTGTTCAATATGCCTCTACCTTTCCATTTATCTAACCGGGATCAGGCAAGCGTCCACTTATTCTTCCTCAGCTCTGTTATCCAAGCTGATTACACTGATCGGTTTGATGGGGCTGACCGTAGATATGGCATGTTTATAAACCATTTGTTGCCGTCCATCCAATTCCACAATTACCGTGAAATTGTCAAAACCTCTGACCACTCCCTTGATTTGAAAGCCATTGATCATATATATGGTAACCAGAATTTTTTCTTTGCGGATCTGATTTAGGAATGCGTCTTGTAGATTCAGCTGATTTTTGATCAATTTTAGGTCCCCCATTTCTAATATCTTGTTGATTTGTTATGTAGATAATTCTACACCTGCTGGTTTTGTCCTGCCAGTCCGGCACAGATTTTTGCCATTAATACCTCCGGCTGATCCTGCTCCACATCGATCCAGACAATTCGCCGATCCTTGCGAAACCAGGTCAGCTGTCTTTTGGCAAAATGACGCGTCTCACGTTTGATCTCATGCAGCATTTCCTGATAATTCAGCATTCCTTCGAGATAACTAAAGGTTTGTTTGTAACCTAATGAATTCATCGATTTGTGGCGTAAATCGTAGCCTTTTTCGCGCAAACCCAGTACCTCGTCGATCAATCCTTCTTCCATCATCCTGTCCACCCGCGCCTCGATGCGACGGTAAAGGGTTTCTCGGTTAACATACAGTCCGACCACGTGCAATTGATGGCTGTGCTGATTTTTACGCTGTAAGCTGGAGAATGGCTCTCCTGTCAATTCCCAAACTTCCAGGGCACGAATGATGCGTTTACGGTCACTCTCTCCAATTTTTTGGGCATACACGGGATCGATACGCAGCAATTCCTGAAACAAAAAACCCAACCCTTTTTCCTGACAAACGGTTTCCCATTTTTTACGAACCTGATCGCGGGATTCCAGCGGGAAAAAATGAAAATCATCCACCAGGGCCTGATAATAAAGCCCGGTACCTCCCACCAGCAAAGCCGGCTTTCCGACGTGATTAAGCCGCAGGATCTCCTCCCGGGCCAAACGCTGGTAGTCCGCAACCGTAAAATTTACGTCCGGGTCAACGATATCGATCATATGGTGGGGGATAATTTTTCTCTCTTCTGCGGTTGCTTTGGCCGTCCCAATATCCATGCCGCGATAGACCTGCATCGAATCGCAGGAAATGATTTCTGCATTGATTTGCTGCGCCAAGGCAATCGACAATTCGGTTTTGCCTACCGCTGTAGGACCAACTATAGCCAGTAACTTCAAAATTAACGTCTTCCCATCATTCTTTTATTTCGCTAAACTTTTGCTTATTCAGACATTTATGACCCCATAAGCGAGTTTATTATACTTGCTGCGGCTCATTTTTTCAAAACCCAGCCGCTCCAATTCCTCTCCCTCAGCCAGATCTTTCATCACTACCCGCTTGCGGGCCACCCGACAGGCTTGTTTAATACTTTCCTGCTGCAAACGGTCGTGATCAGCCAGCTTTCGCAGTGGTGAAATCGGCTGACTCTTAAAAATAGGATGGGTAAACATCGGGTCAAAATATACGATATCATAAGATCTGTCTTCCAGGATGGGCAGATACTCCTGGTGATTGGCAGCGACGACTTCAATTCGCCGAACCGCTTCCTGCAGCCAGGTCATCTCGTTAACGTATCGCTTCATTCCCCAGCGTATTATATATGCAATCTCCGGCTGATGCTCCAGTCCTGTGACCCGACCGTTTCCGGAAAAATACGAAGCCACAATCGCATCCGCTCCCAGTCCCAGGGTACAATCCAAAAAGCTGTCCCCTCTTTCCAGTCCCGCCGCTTCAATCATTATATCCGGTCGTTGCTGCTTGCGGTAAAAGGCAATGCGGTTCTTGGCCATACTGGGATGAAAAAAGAATTTCTCATCGCCAAAATGCAGGATTGGGACATCAGCCCCCCAGACAATCACGCCCCCGGCCTGATGCTTTTCCTGCAGTTTGGCCAGACTGCAATCACGGGACACAAATTGCAGCCCGCTCTCTGCCAGAAATAATTCCAGATCCGCTTCCTTCTCTTTGATCCTCTGGGTAGTCGTTACGATTAATTCCATATATTTTTACCTTTCCTTGAAAGCCTCCCGCAGAGGTTTATGTTTTAGTGGCACCCTGCGGGTATTACAAATGTGTTCAAACCCTTCGGGCTTAGAACACTATTGGGGAAAAGCGCAGGGGGTAAGGCGGCAGCCGTGCGCCGGGACAAAACGACGCCAAGAACGCAAGTCAAGAACCGTCCCCAACTTGCGTTTTATCGTTTAAAGCGCCGGTCCAGGTCGCTGCGGCTGATCTCCATGAAGGTCGGTCGCCCGTGCGGACAATGCAAGTAATCCTCTTCCTGCAGCAGCTCACTGATAATCTTCTCCATTTCAGCCCGGCTTAATAACTGATTGGCCTTCACCGCCTGTTTGCAGGCCATCATACAAATCGCCTCGTTATGAATATCCGGCTGCCGGCCCTCCCCGATCATTTCCAGGATTTCCAGCAATAACTCCGCCTCCTGTCCCTGTAAGGAAGGCGGAGTCGAGCGGATGGCGATACTGTCCGGACCGAGAATGTCAAAGTGTAGGCCGAGACCTGTAAAAATATCGTGGTTGGCCTCCAGTATATCGATCTGGGCGGCGGATAGATTCAGTCCCAAAGGAAAGGCCAGCGCCTGGGCAGCGACTGGCTCAGCCATGATCTGCCGGCGCAGACGGTTGTACATGATCCGTTCATGAGCGGCATGCTGGTCAATCAGCCACAATTTTCCGTCTGTTTCCACTAACAGATAAGCGTTAAAGCACTGGCCGATCAAGCGGAAAGCACCTTGATCTTTTGACTCATCGGCCATGCTGTCGGGAGTGAATGGCTGCACCTGCTCTTCCCGGGGATAGACGAAGGTGAATGACTGCTCAAACGCGCGGGGAGCCGGTATATAGGATGCTGGCCTGCGGGGAATAAGCTCGGACTTAAAAACCGTCTCATCTTCCGCAATCTTCTCTCCCCAGGCAGCTTCTCTCATGGTATAGGCCAAGCCGTTGACCGCATCGCGGATGGCACGGCTGACCACGCGAAAAATCTCGCTTTCGTCCCGAAATCTGACTTCCGTCTTCTGGGGATGAACATTTATATCAACGTCACCGTAATTAGCTGTCAAATAGATGATAACCCCCGGATACTCCCGCGCCAGCAGCAATCCGCGGTAACCTTCATCGACTGCCCGGTTCAGCATGGGACTTTTAATCAGACGTTGATTGATAAAGAATATCTGGTTCTTGCGATTCTGCCGGCGAAATTCCGGTTTGGACAACAGTCCCGCCACGCTGTATTTTTCTGTGCTGACACGAAAATCAATGAACTGGTCGGCATAATCTTTGCCGTTGATTGCGATTAGCGCATCGCGCAGCACGCCTGTACCTGGGGTTTTAAAATAGATCTTCTTTTCACTGGCAAACAGAAAGGAAATATCCGGGCGAGACAGCGCCAGACGACTGATGGTCTCATAAATATGAGTCTGTTCTGCGACGGTTGATTTGATGAATTTTTTTCTCACCGGGGTGTTGTAAAACAATTCCCGTACTACGATGCGGGTGCCCTCTGCTCCGGCATAGGGCTGTCGGCTGATAATATCACCGCCGTCTACCTGCAGCTGCGCCCCCATTCTATCCTTTTGCCGGCTGTAAATAGCAAGCCGGGCGATGGAAGCAATGCTGGGCAGTGCCTCGCCGCGAAAACCCATGGTGCTGATATTGAACAGATCATCCGGCATGGCAATTTTGCTGGTGGCATGACGCTGCAGCGCCAGCTCGAGGCCGCTCTCGGCTATGCCGCTGCCGTTGTCTTCCACCTCGATCATTTCCAGGCCGCCTCCGAAAATCTTTACATTTATGCGGGTGCTGCCAGCATCAATGGCATTTTCAACCAGTTCCTTGACCACCGATGCCGGTCTCTCAATCACTTCACCAGCTGCGATCTGGTTGATCAGATTTTCTTCCAGCAGTTTGATATTCATTTTATTCATAGATCTCTTCCCGCCCATTGGCCATATTCAAAGCAATGTATTTGTCATTGGCCCGATCCTGTAAATAGATATAATCGTAGTTGTGCTTGTACAAGGCCATATCCTGGTAAGCCTGAAAGGCCTCCCGCTGGCAGTCCGGGCAAGCAAAGGTCGGTACGCTGATGCAAAATACATGATACATTTTGCCATTACGATGGCGAGCTGATGAATCAATCCGGCGCCAGCCGGGACAGGCCGGACAAATTCGCAAGCGGCGGGCTTGATCTTCACTGATTCCATCAGTATCATAATAGATTTGCTGATGTTCACTGAATTCACGGCCGTATTTTTTCCGGTTCTCTTCAATATGCTGCTGGCGGTTGCGGAAGTTAAAAAGCTGATGGGAGATGATCTGATCAATATAGGCAATATTCTTGGGGGTTTCTTTAAATGATTCCGGTTTGTAATCAGGCTCGCGCAGATTGGAGTAATCGATTCCGGCCATGGCCATCAGCAAAGCCATGTTGACATAAGGAAGCGCAGTTTCGACCGAATATCCCCCTTCGAGCACGGCGATATCAGGGGCCAGGCGATGATTGAGCTCGGCGTAGCCCTGGGCGGTAAAGCGCATGTTGGCCAGGGGATCGGTATAATGATTATCCTGTCCGGCCGAGTTGACAATCAACTGGGGCTCAAACTCCTGCAAAATGGGCAAAACCAGATTGTCCAGCACCCGCAGGATGCCTTCGTTAGTGGTATGGGGGGCCAGCGGTATATTGATGGTGCTGCCCCAGGCTATCGGCCCGCCCAATTCATACATAAAGCCGGTGCCCGGATACAAGGTCCGACCGTCCTGGTGGAAGGAAATAAACAGGATATCGGGGTCATCATAGAAAATTTCCTGACTGCCGTCGCCGTGATGAACATCGGTATCTACTACCGCTATTTTGCGCAGACCGTAATGCTTGCGGATATATTCAATCATGATGGCTTCATTATTAATGTTGCAAAAACCGCGGTTACCGTGCGCCACGGTCATGGCATGATGTCCCGGCGGGCGGGCGATGGAAAATCCGTTGTCGACTTCGCCCTTCATGACCGCGTCAGCGATCACCAGCGCGGAGCCGGCGGATACCAGATGGGCATCAGTGATCTGCGCCTCCACGTTGGGAACACAGAAGTGTACTCTGGCAATATCCTTTTTTTCCGCCAGACGGGGTTTAAATTCATGAATATTGGGCAGATCCATGATGCCTTCTTCAAAGATTTGATCTCGGGTATAAAGCAGCCTTTCTTCCCGTTCAGGATGGGTCGGTGAGATGGCCCAGTCAAACGCCGGGAAAAAGATGACGCCGGTATTCTTCATAATGACCCCTCCTCAAATTCTTTTATAAATCCTGGTTTGATCTGCATTCCCAGTTCAAAAATCTTGCCGGTCCGGTCCCAGCCGCGAATCATGTTAAATTGTTCTTCTCGGATAAATTCGGCTTCCTCCGCATATTCCTCCAGTCCTCTTTGGGCGGCCAATTGTTGCATCACTTCCCGGGCCAGTTTATGCGCATCGATCATTTGCAGACTGTGTCCTTTGGCAATGTCCCCATTTATGCCATCATAATCCGTGAAGTAGGTCCCCTTTTCTGTATCGATGTGCATGTTAAAAGCCAGCGTCGGCCGAGCCAGGGCTGCGCCCAACGCATTGGCGATAGGTGACAATTCATGAATGAAGCTGTTCACTCTGTACATGGCGGCCAGTACCGGGACGATGGCCGATGCCGCTGCCCCTATCCCAATAATACGTTTGACTTTAAATTTGCGGTCATGAACCACTTCCCAAACCCGATAAGCAGGTTCATTTTCCCATTCCGTAAAAATGTTTTTTAAAGCATCCATCAGTTGCTGCATGACATTATGCTCTACCAACTCCAGCATTTCATGCATGGCCAGACCGGAATCCTTCTGCAGGGGCTGCAGCGCTTGCCTGGATTTTTCCGCATCGCCAATCTGCAAATCATATTTGCTGTTGAATATGTCTGTAACCGTAGCATATTCTCCGCCAAAACAAGCGGCCGGCCCTTTTCGGATTGGTTCTATGTAAAGGCCCTTGCGCGGATCATAACACACCGGGCTGTCTCCTCCCAGCGGCAGTGAACGGGTAGAGATGGCTTTAATGTGGGTATATTGTCCGTTGATGCATGCCCCCCGGGAAGCATATAAGGGTTGTCCGTCCAACAGCAGGGAAATATCGGTGGTAGTGCCGCCAATGTCCAGCACTACTGCATTAGTATTATGGCCGGTAATGGCTTTGGCGCCCATGGTACTGGCTGCAGGGCCGGAGAGGATGGTTTCGCATGGGTATTGCAAGGCATGCTGCAGAGGCATGGTTCCGCCATCAGCCTTGAGGATATCCAGCGGGACTTTGTCCAGTCCGCGTTCCTGCAAAGCCCTTTCAATATCATAAGCAAACCTTGTCCAGCGTTTGCGCGTCATGAGCGAATAATAGGAGGTGGCGATGCGGCGCATAAAATTGGGCTGTCCGGCCAATTCCGAACCGATTCCCACCTCGGCATCCGGGAATTTCTCCATAATGATATCGCGGATCATATGTTCATGGCGGGGATTACGATTGGAGAACTTGCCAACCACGGCGATTTTTTGCACACCGGAGGCGCGGATGGTTTCGATGACTGCTTCGATTTCCGGGCGATTGAGCTTTTCCGTTTCCCGGCCGCGAAAATCAATGCTGCCTTTGATAATATAACTATGGGGAAAGGTCAACAGATATTCAAAGGGCAAGCCCGGCCCGGGTATGAGTATCAAGGCCGGTGGCTCGGCAGCATTGGTAGCCAGTAAATTGGTCACCAGGGTTGTGCTCAGCACAATTCTTTGGATTCCTTCCTTATGCTGACCTGGCAGCAGCCCATCCAATACTTCCAACAGACTGGACTGGAGCTGCTCATTGCGAGTTGGTGCTTTGACCGTTTTCACTACACAAGACTGCTGATTGTCAAACAGCACTCCGTCGGTAAAAGTCCCGCCGACATCTATCCCAATCAACATGTTCTCACCCCCTGCGTTTTTCTTTCCAATGATAAAGGATCATCAAAGCTTCACGGGCACTGAGGCTGTCCAGATCGAGATGATCCAGTTCTTCCAGAATTTCATTGGGTCCTTCCTCAAAAAGGCTGATCTGCTGCACTTTAGGATGGCAGTCCAGTGCTTCATCGCTCTCCAGCGCGCCCAGGACTTCATACGCCCG
>CAZACF010000019.1:0-20016 GCA_964483565.1 uncultured Syntrophomonas sp.
CAGGACGACCAGCAATAACCACCCATTGCTGGTCGGCATTGCCAGAGATAGAAAAGGAAGACCGATCAACGCGGTTAATATATTCCCTAAAAGTACAGATTCCAACGGTGACCCGTCCTTTTGCATGCGCATAAAGACAGTAAATAAAGCAAACGTCACCCCACTGGCAGCCGCAATCAAATTTCCCCAAACTCCTTGCATACTAAGATTGTCCAGGAAAAACAAGCCCATTCCGCCTATGACAACAAATACTGTTAGCCAATCATACAGCCGAGTTTTTTCCTTTAACAGCCAGGCCGCCAGAAAAGCAACGTAGATCGGGGCAGTAAACTGCAGCAGAATGGCATTGGCCGCCGTTGTCGTCTTATTGGCACAGACAAACAATATGGTCGTGGCCGCATAGGCCAGGGCCGCTCCGATCTGAGCAAACGACCAGTTAATTTGTGGTTTTTTCAGCACTGCCAATATAATGATAGCTGCTATTGCCCCCCGGACACCTGCGATGGCCAGGGGATTGGCCTCTATTGATTTTATCAGTAATCCTCCCAGGCTCCACAAGGTAGCGGTAGCAACCAACAGCAGCCAGGCCTTTTTCCTGTCATCCATGATGTAAATCCCTCATTTTGCAAACATACATACTAACTATAATGATGGCGGCGACACTTTACAATACCACACAGTACCTTCATGCTTATTTAAGAAAATTATTTTATATATCCAAATTGACCTTTCTGAATGCTTCGAAGGTAAGCGCTTACGGCAGAAGGCGCAGAATGCAGCTTGTATATCTCGTCCGCAGAAAAAAGTAGAATACCGCGAAATATCGCGGTATTCTAATAGAATTATTCGTTTATCTATAGCAGGTAATATATATATTAGAAAATTTTAGTAAGGAGATCTCCTAACTGGGGTGTACCTATTTCTTCTAAATCGTAGCCTACCCGAAGGGCTGGTTTTTGAATAGACATGATGCGGCGCAAATCTATAGGAGTTCCTATAACTACTAATTCTGCCGGAGAATCATTAATCGTCTTTTCTAATTCTTCGATTTGAGCTCTACCATAACCCATAGCTGGAAGAAGGTCTGATAAATGATTATATTTGGCAAAAGTAGCTTTAATGCTTCCTACTGCATAAGGTCTAGGGTCTATAAGTTCACTAGCCCCTAAATTCTGTGCGGCAATTACTCCAGCACCATAAGCCATACCCCCATGAGTAAGCGTAGGCCCATCTTCTACCACGAGGACTCTCTTACCTTTCACAGCTTCGGGATCTTCTACTGTTATAGGAGAATTAGCTAAAATAATGGTAGCATTAGGATTATTCTCTATAATTGATTTTTTAACTGCCTCTACATTAACAGGATTTGCCGAATCTATTTTGTTAATAATGGCAATATCAGCCATGCGTAAATTCGTTTCACCGGGATGGAAACTAGTTTCGTGTCCGGCTCGGTGCGGATCAACAACTACAATATGCAAATCAGCAACATAGAATGGAATATCATTATTGCCGCCATCCCATAGAATGACATCTGCTTCCCCTTCCGCCTGCCGCAAAATAACTTCATAGTCAACTCCGGCATAAACTACCATACCGTTATCAATATGGGGCTCGAATTCTTCCCGTTCTTCTATGGTACATTTATAGTTATCTAAGTCTCCATAAGTAGCAAATCTCATCGCTATTTGTTCTTCCAAATTCCCGTAGGGCATAGGATGCCTAATAACGGCTACCTTCTTACCCGCCTTAGTAAGTAAATCTGCCACATAACGGGTAGTCTGACTCTTGCCACTGCCAGTTCTTACCGCAGTTATAGCAACTACCGGGCGATTGGACTTAATCATAGTAGTATTAGGCCCCATCAATCTAAAATCAGCGCCACAAGCCGCTACTAGAGATGCCTTATGCATTACATATTCGTGGGATACATCACTATAAGCAAAAACAACTTGATCAATCTGAAACTTCTTGATTAAATCGGGTAGTTCTTCTTCGGCATAAATAGGAATACCTTCCGGATATCTATCACCGGTTAAGGCTGGGGGGTATATTCTACCCTCGATATCTGGAATCTGGGCGGCAGTGAAAGCCAGCACCTCATAAGCCGGATTATCTCTAAAATAGGTATTAAAATTGTGAAAATCCCGACCTGCTGCTCCCATAATAATTACTCGATCTACCTTCATAAGTATCCACCTTTCGTTTTATAGAATAAATCCTTAAATAACCCTGCTAGGAGTCATCCCAGGATAAAACTTGTATGTCACCGCGCAGTTTCCATTTATTATGTATATAAAAGCTTATCGCTTCCTCATTATTACGATACACAAAAAGGTGAATTTTTTTAGCTCCCAAAGCTTTTAATTCTGACAGTACCTGGTTAAGAAGCCACTTGCCATAGCCCTTTTGTTGAAACTGAGGATGTACGGCTAAATGATATATGTATCCTCTGCGCCCATCATATCCGGCTAAAACTGTTCCAATTATCTGTTCATCATTCTTTAGCAGTAAACAAGTAGCTGGATTTCTACTCATAAAGACTTGGAGGGAATGTTCATCATCACCCAGACCAACCCCTAGTCCCGGAATAGATTGCCATAGGTTTAACATATCTCTTATCGCTTCTGTTGTAGCTCGTTCTAGCTTAACCCTAGAATCTATCATTAATATCCCCCATAAAATTATGCCCTGATCTACCTGGTTGATGCAAATCTTAGTAAGTCAATTAGCTAAATAATCAACTCTTCTATTCTACCAAAAAGTAGTATGGCATTGGAATAAGGGAATATACTTTTTTTACCTATTTAATGATTCTTTATTACTCTACCTCCATGTATAACCTTCCCCTTTTCTATCTTTAATTCCCAGAATATCGGGAATCTTTCACTAATCTCCACCTTAATAATTTCTGGTGCAGCAAAGCAAATTAATTGAAAATTAAGCTTATCTGCTATTTCAAATATAGGGTCTAAAACATGTTTAGTCGAAGCCTTTCCGAAGGGGTTATCTAAAATCAGTACAGTAGAAGGATTCTCATTGCCCAGATGTTTCTTTCTAAAGCTCATCAACATCATAATTACAAAGGTATTGACTGATAAGGTTTGTCCACCTGACCCTTCTGGTGAAAACCCTTCCCCTTTATTAATAGCTTCCCAGGTAGTATAGTATTCGTCTCTGGCTCTAGCATATCGAAACTCATTATTTTCCGACATCTTATAAACTAATAAAATCGGGTATCTCCCTTGCAGTGCCTTGGAAAATATAGTTTTGTCACCCATAAGCTCCTTTAAGTCATGATCATCCAGATTGGAAATATCCTGTTTACTTTCGATAACCTTGGCTATAGTCTGGACAAAATATTCATTTAGCAAATGGGTTATTTCTTCTTCTCCCCGGGGTAATCTCTCGGCCCCTTTTAGCTTCACCAGAGGAAAAGCGTAGCCTTGCTCATTAATATAATTCATGCTGGCTACCATGTCCTTTAGAGCTTCTACCATTCTCAATACATGAATTGTGGCTCTATGAGTCCATTGTTTCATAACCTCTTCGGCTTTTTCTTTATCTCTAGTTAATCGTAACTTTTCCTGTTGAAAATGATTTTCCATGCTTTTAAAAGAAATAAGATTGCTTTTAAAATTAGACATTTTGGCTTCTTTAATAGTAGTAATTATTTTCTCCTTTAATTGGTCTTCCCCCAGAGAAAACTCCATCCTTTTAATAAATTTTAACCTTATGTTCTCGCCTTCGTTATGGGTTTTATGAATATGATCCATATTTTTAGCATATTTTCTTATCCATTCGTCTACTACTAGATCAGGGTTATGCTGCACCTGCTCCTTTAGTGCTTTATCCATTTTCCCTTTAGTGACATCTAGAGCCTGATTCTTGATTTTAGTTAAATTCAAGACCAGCTTGTTTTTCTCATCTTGATTGCTTTGTAATGTTTCCTTACATACCAGCGCGTATTTCTGGTTCGTTAATATGCTTCGTTCTACCCAATCCATTTCACTATTAATATCTTCAATTTCCAGTACTACCGCTGGTTTTTGATGCTCTTTTAAAATCTGAACTTCCCTATTTTCTAATTGCTTCTTTTTAGTGCTAATACGCCCTATATTTCTATCGTAAAGTGACTTTATCTGTTCATTTTCCCGGGTAAGTCCAGCGATATCCTCAGTAAACTTATCTATTTTAATTTGGATTTCACTTATAGGCAGATTAAGATCAGGATATTCTAGCCAATCGCTACTTATTTTTCCCATTTGTTTCAGACATTTTTCTACGTCCTTATTCAAATATTGAATCTCGGTTTCCAGAGCCGCAATAATACTATTTTTACTTACGATATCAGATTCTACTGCTTTCCTGGTCTGAACTAAACCTAATAGCTTATCAGCTGCTATAGATAAATAAGGAATATTCTTGTTTATATAACTTGATGGCTCTTCTTCAGGATATCTAGCCTTATCAAAGACCTCTTTAACACTTTCGACAATTTGCCTGGCCTTCAATTCCCACTCCAAAAAAGCTTTATCCACTACCTTTTGGCTTTTTTGCAGATTTTCAATGATATTTTCTCTGGTAACAATATCCTGCTGAAACTGTTCTTGCTCCTGCTTTACTTTTCCTATAGCAATTCTTGCCTGTTCAATCTCACTTAGCTTTTCTATATATACTTGCAGCTGCTTAATTGCATCAATAATTTTACTTATTCGCTCCTCACTAACCAGTAAGCTTGCCTCTCCTTGATTTAAGAGAGTCCTGATGCTTGATTCTTCTTCTTTTTTTACTCTAATTTCATCGGCTAATTGAACAATCTCCTTTTCCTCTTCTTTAATCATTTGATTTAAAATCCAAGTCGTATCAGCCTTAGCGATAAGCTTTAATTCTTCCTTAAGATTTCCTATATCTTGCAAATCATTCTTAAGGTTTTTTTCTACTAAGGCCAGGTCTTGTAAATTCTCCTCCATAGCTTCTTTCCAAGCTGTAAATTGACTATTATTAACTAACTCAATAGCCTTTCCAGTGATACTCTCAAATGCTCCATTTCCCTTGGATTGCATCGCCGAGCGGATATAAATAGGAACCATATTATTCAAAAACAAATCTGCCCTTATATTCTTCTCGATTAGATCCCAATCTTGCTTACTTTTTATTACTACTGAATACAAAAACCCCGGATGCTCTTGTAAAAGATTAGCTTTTTCTAATTCATCCAAGCCCCGCAAATACTCTGACCCAGTTTCTACATAAATACCTAAACCTTTTATTTCATCCTTTATTAGGGCTACATCCTTATTAGGAATAAAATAATCCTCTTGGTTTAGCACTTGGTCAATACTCTTTTCCCAGATCTCTTTTTGTATCTCTTCCAAGCTCTCTTTCTTCTGTTGCTCCATTTCCTCCAGGCTACCCAGCTTTTGGGCAAACCAATCATGGTTTAAAAAACTACCCTCATAATTAACAAGAAGCCTTTTTGTCACCCTTCTAGCTAGACTAAGCTCAACCTCTTCCTGTTTTTTTGCCTTTTGTGTTAATTCTTTTACTTTTTTTTGCTTTTCTTCCCGGCGATAATCTAGCTGGTTAATATCCATATCTAATGTAGCCTTTTGGTCTTCATAAGCTTTAATTTGCTCTGATAATTGAGCAATTCTATCTTCTAATTGAGTTTTATCATTAGTTAAATCTTCGACAATTCTTTCGGGATAAAATAGACTTAATGAATCATAGCCCGCTTCTTCTAACTTCCGGCGGTCTTTACCCAACTCATCTTCCTTTATTTCAAACTTATTAATCTCATTTTGTAAAAGCTTTACCCGATTTTCATATTGCTTTTTCAATTTATTATTACTTTCTATTTCTTGAGAAAGATAATTTGTATATCCCTGATATTGGCTTTCATTTTCTTGCCATATGCTTTGAGTCTTTTCCCATTCCTGCTGGATTTCCTTATCCAACTCCTTGGCTTGTAATTTTATATCTGCCATATCTAATGCTTCCACTAATCTTAGCTTTTCTGCGTTTTTTTGTTCAGCTTGCTCTTCGGTTACTTTTTTCTCAAAAAGCAGCTCATTAATCTTATATAATCGAAGCTCAGATTGATTTTGTTCAATTTCCCTTGTTTTATCAGCAAGCTCTAATTCTAGCCTGTGGCTTTCTCTTATGTCCCCTTCTAATCCCCGCTTTTCTTGATTATAGTTAAGGTTATCCTTTTTATAGGCTAAATCTTTTCGTTCATTTTCAGTCTTAATTACTTCTTGGCTCCATTTTTCTATTTCTTGACTAATCCGAGTTTCTTCTTCCTGCAAAATAAAATAAATATCATTTCCTTCGTCAATACAACGCTCTCTCATATCCCAAAACCTAGCGCCACTATCAGCATTTTCAATCAAAGGTCTAATCTCTATTAAAAGATCCTTATAATCTGCTTCTCGCTTGATTAACACCGGCAAATCCTTAGTAATAGAAATATTACTCTTAAACATCTCTATTAAGCTGTTTTCTTCTTCATATGTATTATTCCTGATATTTTCACTAATCACCGGAATAATAACCTTGTCAAAAATAGCTTTATTATCACTGGCACCTACAAAATATTCGCCCGCACCACCCTCGGATTTATTAATGCTTTTAAGATTAATCCATTCACTTCTGTATATTCCCAAGCTTTCCAAGTAGGTGAAATAGGGGGCATCCTTCCTCCTTACGCTGGATTGACTATACTTGGTAAAATACCGTTTGTTCTCATCGATAAAGCTCTCTACATCATCGGCATCTACTGCACTATGGGTCGATTCATCATAGAGGGGCAAGTTTTCCACAGTGAAATACCCTTCATTTCCATGTTCATGAGTATATAAAAAATAAGCGAGTCCAGTCTTGTCTTCCTCTTCACTACCAGTATTTTTAAGTACCGCCTTAACGGCGATTCCCGTTATTATTCGTTTCTCCGGAATTGTATCTAGTATCCATTCTAATACCACGTGAAAAGTGAAAGGATGCAGGTTATTCCTTTGGTCGTAAAACATAGATATAACCTTATTGCCGTTATTCTTGCCCCATTTGGTTTCAGGAAGTAATAGCTGGAAAATAAGCTGCATCATCACCCCTTTTCCCCCACCATTAAATAAAGTAAAGAGAGTATGGTCAGCTTGTTCCCCCTTGGTTAAATCAAAGATGGAGTTCTCGTGTTCCTTAGTCAAGCCATCGTATCGACAACCAGTTAATCTAATCTTGGCTAGTTTCGGCATTTTCCTTCTCCCTTTTGGTATACTGAATCAACCCTATTATTTCCTCATAACGATCTCCACCATGGTAAAGGGTTTCCAGCCTTTCATATAGTTCTTCCTTAGGAATAATCCTGTTTTCCCGACTTAAATTAATAATTAATTGTTCCTGCTCCAGAGGCTTGAGAGCTTCATTAATAAAGCCTAATCTAGTTTGGGCAGACAAGCTAAAGTTCCCTTCCCCTTTTGCCGCTTTAGAATGGGACATCTCCACATTCCATAGGTGATGAATATCATCTATAGCAATAGCAAATTGCTCAGAAAAGCTTTCCTCGGTAGCATTTCGCTTTTTCCAAGAGTCTAGGGTATTAGTAATTATTTCTTCCAGCTTATAATAAGAAATGCCTAAATCTTGAGCTCTGTATGTATAGCTGTTTTCTCGGTCTATCTCCGCCAAAAAGATACAAATAATAATGTTAGCTAAATAAAAATGTCTTTTTCTATCTAGCTTCTTATACCTTTCCTTCATCTGAGTATAAGTGGTGGCAAAAATAGAATTTTCACCTTTAGCTACTAAATGCAAATTTTGCCTAGTGGCAAATACTTGTAAACCGCCCTCATCAGCAATATTCTTAATGATTTCCCTTATTTCGTTATCATCATAGTAAGAGCCAGCTAAAATATCATTGGCAGGTAGCACCTTCTTATCTAACAAACGGAAAAATAACTCGCTGGCTTTTCTAATTTCCTCATTAGTATAGCTCATATGATCACTCCTCCAGATAGATGATATAAGGTGAAATAAATAGCTCCTGCCACTGGAAAGTCTCCTCCCTATCCTCTATAGCTACCGCCACTTTACGATTATGCAATTCCTTAAAAGCAGGGTTTTTATCACACAAGAGCCTATATAACTTGAGCCTTTCATCATCACCCGTATATCTAAAATCCAAAGTCACCTTGGAAATGACAAACATCATAAATAAATCAATATTCTCCTTCTGACTTAACCAGCGTTTCCTTTCTAATTCATCCTTATTATTTAATTCTAATATTGAAAACTCGCCCTTATCTAAAAGAGCTTGGAAAACCTCTTCATATAATCCTACTAGTAAATCCCAATCAGTCTCTCTAAAGTTCCAGCTTTCTTCCCGGCGATAAGCTTCCGGTTTTCTTATCTTTCTTTTAGTGGCTTGGACTTGCTCTGACCAAGCCCAATCTAAGGGATAAATAAATTCCACCTCCGGGGAAAATAACCGGGTAATTACCTGCTCTAAATCATCCATACTTCTTAGACCATTTTTAACGATGTGATTTTGCCAGATATCCTGCTTAAAGTTATAAGTAGAAATATTCCAAAAGCTTTCCGGGTACTTTACCCTAATTTCCAGTTCCAGAGCCAGATTTTCCATCACATGCCCAGCCAGGTTATTATGTAGAGATCTAGCTATTTTCAGATTCTCAAACATAATTTCGGCTTCACCCTTCTTATCTTCGGGAAGGGAGTCATATCTATTTTTCCAAGCCAGCATATTTTCAAAGACCTGTTGTTCCTCTTCAAATTGCATCTTAATCTCATCCTCGGTCTTTTTCCCTCTAACCTTGCGATCCATAAATATATTTTGCGGATCTCTTATAATATCTCGCCGATATTCCTTTTCCCGATTAATCAACACCCTTACCCGAGCAATTAAATGATCAATACTATTTCTGGCTTTGCTAAAATTCCCGGTTTTAATTAATTGCAGAGTATAAAACTGCTCTAAATCAAAGCCAAACTCCTCTAATATCTCCCGTGTAATAAAAATCATTTCCTGACTTTCTTCTGTCAGCATATATACTGTGGAGCCACCCTGTTCCCAGTGACTATGTTCTCTATCCACCTTAAAGTATCTAAAAACAAAGGGCTCCTTAGTGCCAGTAGCTTCATTGTAAATCTTAGTATCGAAAGCCTCCTGTTTATTAGGGTCTCTATACCATAAGGTTCCATCAACAATTCTCGCTATTATCTCATTACTACTTGCCATATTCAGATCTGCTAATATCTTCTCGGTCAAGAGCAACATATCGTTTCTAGTCCGATGAGAATTTTCCTGTAATTCGCGCTTGAAAACATTCTGGATTAATAAAAAACATATTTCATAAGCGTATTCGTTTAGTTCTCCTAATTCCATACCACTGCCAAGCATCCGAATCGGCTGTAGCTTTTTCATTCGATTAAAAAATCCTTGTTCAATAGTCATTCTTTCACCTTCAGTAAAGTTTCAAAACTTATTAGCTCCTGAGGAATCCTCATATCACTATTCCAAATATCATGGAGCTTTTTAAATTCAAATTCAGTCAAATACTCTTGCAGCTCTTCTAAGAAATAATTAAAATAACGAGTGTCTTTCTTCTGTTCACCCAAAGGGTAATCCCTATGACATAGGGAAACCAATAGCTTATAAGCCTCATGCTGCAATCTTATATTCACATCCGGATACCTTTCCTTAAGCCTGTAGTATATACCTAAGCCTTCCGAATCAAAATCCCCGAAATATAAGATAGTCACATTAGCCAGGTCAGCGATTTCCTCCAAAAAGGTCAAGCTGTTTTCGATTTTTTTCCCTTCCCCATAAATAAGCAGATCAGGGCTGAAATCTAAGATAGTCTCGTTTCTTTCGGCCTTTTTTTTATAAGAGAAAAACGTGGAATGATTCTCCAGAATAATTATGTTCCCTACCTCTCCTACCCCGTGTTTCCAATAGACAAACATTTCCCCATACTTTTTCATCTTCAAATCATCATAAGAGAGCTTCAATCTATTTAAAATTCCATATCGACCTTTGGCAGTCCCTTTTCTCTCCGTCAGAAATTTTTCATCATAAAAAAGCTCTAAGGAGCGTTCCTCTAAGCTAGCCCATTCCCGTTTATCTCGGAATTTCAAGAAACTATAAATATTCTCAATATATTCCCATTCTAATTCAGTTTGATAAGAGGGGTTATTTTTATAATAGCTAAAATTCAAGCGGTCAGAAAACTGCAGCATTTTCGATTCGCTCCAGCGGAGGACTTCTGGCTTGGATATAATCTGCCATTTCATCTTCAGAGGTGGGTTTAACCCATTATAAGGAGAAGAATTAATCTCTTTTATGTAACAGTTGTCTTTCAAGGTCTGCATTTGGTGATAAAGCTGGGCGTAGCCGCCCTTTTCCAGATACACCTGATTGCCTTTATAATGTTTAATCAGATAATTTTGCAGCTCGGTCAAATCAAATCTTTTTTTATTCTTTGCCTGGTATTCTGCTAAAAACTTCCGGATTATCTTATCCATATCATCACCATCTATTTTTATTTTCCCCGACATAATTCTCCATTAACCAAAAGATCCCCTGCCCAGAGTAAAAAGACACCCCGAACCGGGATGTCTACAACTTATCTTTATGTACTTATCAGTGCCATTTACAGAAATAATTTAGGGTAATCGGTCATGCCGCAAACTACCCGATAAACATAGATTGTATTATCAGAATCTTAACTTTAACCTTCGCCATGAGAATATTTCTCCTTCAAACGACTTCTCACCGCGTCCACGGTATAAGTCTTCTCCTCAGCAAGACGTGAAAACCTGATTCCAACATGGCTTTTACTTCTTCCACTTATTCCGAAGATATTTCGGTTTCATCTCCAAAAAGGCTGTATTCTAGAGCCCAGCGGATAAAGGAAGAGTATTTACCTGTCCATTCATAAATATTTTCATTTAGTTTGGAGCGGGTGTACCAATAGGTTAAGCGGTGGTAGGGCAGCTTTTGAAACAGTTCCCATGCGCCGACCAGGATAAGTAGCTTGATAAGCTGAGTATATTTAAGGGTTAATTTAAGGCTGATGCCGCCGCCTAGGGACAGCCCTGCTAGGATTACCGGGTACACTACTGGTGGTCAGGGTCCCTATTCCACCGTCACCGATTTGGCCAGATTCTTGGGTTTGTCTACGTCTGCCCCCCTAAATATGGCCATATAATAAGAAAATATCTGCAGGGGGATGACTCCTACAATGGGGGCCAGGATGGGATTGACATCGGGCAGAACAATCTGCTCATCGCACTCCTGGCAGGCTTCCTGCAGGTTTTCTTTGCAGATGGCCACCACCACTGCGCCACGGGCCTTGACTTCCTTGATGTTGGACATGGTCTTTTCCACCAGCAGATCCTGGGTAATGAGGGCCAATACCGGGACTCCTTCATCAATCAGGGCCAGTGGGCCGTGTTTTAATTCACCCGCCGCATAGGCTTCGGCATGAATATAGGATATTTCCTTTAATTTCAAAGCTCCTTCCATGGCTACGGCGTAGTCAAAGCCGCGTCCCAAGAAAAAGGTGCTTTCCACCCGTTGATACTTTTCCGCCAGTTGACGAATCTTTTCTTCCTGACTGAAAACCGCTTCCACTTTCTGATCCATGATCTCCAGATCAGCGGTCAGCTCCTGCAGCATTTCCTGGCTGCAGGTGCCTCTAACCTTAGCCAGATGCAGAGCCAAAAGATACATAAGCAACAATTGGGTCGAATAAGCTTTTGTTGAGGCCACCGCAATTTCCGGTCCGGCGTGGGTGTAGATGACCCGGTCGGCTTCCCGGGAGACAGCGCTGCCTACCACATTGGTCACCGCCAGCACCTTTATGCCCTGCCGTTTGGCTTCCCGCAGCACTGCCAGGGTATCGGCTGTTTCTCCTGACTGACTGATCACGATCATGACGGAGCGGGGATTCCAAAGGATATCGCGATAGCGAAACTCAGAAGCAATATCGGTTTCCACCGGGATACGGGCCAGTTTTTCCAGCGCCTGGCGGCCTACCAGTCCGGCATGATAAGCCGTCCCGCAAGCCACAATATAAATTTTTTCCACATCCTTGAACATGGTATCGATATCCAAATGGGTGAGATCAACGATCTGGTTTTTCACATTGCCCCGCAAGGTCTCGCGCAGCGCCGTCGGCTGCTCGTGAATCTCCTTGAGCATGAAATGGTCATAGCCACCTTTTTCCGCCGCGATTGGGTCCCAGGTGACCGGGAACAGTTTCTTTTCCACCGGCTGACCGCTGAAATCGGTTATGCTGACAGAATCCCCGGTAAGGATTACGAATTCCTTGTCTTCGATGATATAAACCTGATTGGTTTTACCCAGAATAGCCGGAATATCGGAAGCCAGATAGTTTTCTCCGTTGCCTACGCCCACCACCAGCGGGCTGTCTTTCTTGGCAGCAATGATTTTGTCCGGCTCGTCAGCAGAAATGACGGCTACCGCAAAGGATCCTTTTAAATGATTCAAGGCGTCGCGTACCGCTGCTTCCAGGGAACAATTTCGATAGTACCTTTCGATCAGATGGGCTATAACCTCAGTGTCCGTTTCGGAAACAAAGTCGTGCCCTTCCAAGATCAGTTCTTTGCGCAGACTGGCATAGTTTTCGATAATTCCGTTGTGCACCAAGGCAATGCGCCCGCTGCAGTCCATGTGGGGATGAGCGTTGCGGTCACTGGGCACACCGTGGGTCGCCCAGCGGGTATGCCCGATGCCCAGACAGGCAGAGGGAAACTCACCCAAGCATTTGACCAATTCGGCCAACCGCCCCTTTTTCTTGGTCAGCTGCAGATTGCCGTCTTGATAAAAAGATATCCCGGCCGAATCATATCCCCGGTATTCCAGTTTGCTGAGACCATCTATAATGACCGGCACGGCTGCTCCGCTGCCGATATAACCCATGATTCCACACATAATTAGATAAACCTCCCAGAACAAATTTAGATCTTAAACTCTCAGTCGTATTTCAATTCAAGATGACTTCAACTGCAAAAGTCATTTTAATCATCGAGCCGCCATTCAATATAAAACAGTAGCCCGGCAGTCGCTATACAGAATGGCCACCTGCCACTGTTTTCACTGTAAAAGCAAATGTATCAACAAAATTCATTCCACCTGCAGAGGGTTTTGTGCACATATCACTATGTTTTTTGTAACTCTGCTGACGATCGTGGCAACCGGAGGGCATCCGCCGATAATTCGATAAACCCTCACCTCGTCACCCGCTGCCAAGCGGGTCAGGCGCTTTTTGGCCATGTCGGCCGATTATGATTGTTGGGCTTTTTCTATGGACGCACGAATCTCATCGATCACCTCCTGTAAAAGATCCTGATGGGGACCCTGGGCCATAATTCTGACCAACGGCTCGGTCCCGGAAGGCCTTACCACCAGTTTGCCCTGTTCGCCCAGCTTTCTTTCAGCGGTTTGCATCGCTTCCAGGACCAGAGCATGATTGAGGATGGTATCCTTTTCTTCCAGTTTGATATTAACTAACATCTGGGGCTGCTTTTCTATCTCCCGGGCCAGTTCAGAAAGAGGCAGCCCGGTTCTCTTCATGACTTCAGCCAGCTTGAGCGAACTCAGCAAACCGTCACCGGTGGTAGCATGTTCCAGAAAAATAATATGTCCGGATTGTTCGCCGCCCAGCAATGCTCCGGTTTCCATCATCTTTTCCAGCACATAACGATCTCCCACCGCACAGCTGTCCACCCCTATGCCTTCCCTTTTCAAAGCAATGTCCAGGCCGATATTGCTCATCACCGTAGCTACGATCCGGTTGGGTTGAAGGGTTCCGCGGCGAAACATATCAAGCGCACAGATGGTCATGATAAAGTCCCCGTCCAGCTCATTGCCACGTTCATCAATCACGATGCAGCGGTCGGCATCCCCGTCATAGGCGATGCCCAGATCGGCCTTGTGATGGATAACCGCTTTTTTAAGCGAGGCGGTGTGGGTGGAACCGCAGCGTTCATTGATGTTGATGCCATTGGGCTGATCGTTGATGGCAATAACCTTGGCGCCCAGGCTTTCCCAAAGTCGGGGGGCTGCCTGATAAGAAGCTCCATTGGCGCAGTCCAATACTACGATGAGATTGCTCATATCCTGCGGTTGGGTCCAGCAAGAACGCAAAAAAGCCAGATAACGATTGGTGGCTTCGGCTACATCATATATTCTGCCCACATCGGTGCCCTGTGGTCTGATCAAATCGCGGGTTCCTCCCAGCACCAGCTTTTCGATCTGGGCCTCAATTTCATCCGGCAATTTATAGCCGTTGGGGCCGAAAAATTTAATGCCATTGTCCTGAACCGGATTATGGGAAGCTGAAATAACCACCCCACAGGAGGCGTTGTATTGCTGGGTCAGATAAGCTACCGCCGGGGTAGGAATAACACCCAGCGTCAAGGCATCAGCTCCGGTGGAACAGATTCCGGCCAGCAAGGCTGCCTCCAGCATATCTCCGGATAAACGGGTATCTTTGCCCACCATGATACGTGGCCTGGCATCGCTGTCTTGCTGAGCCAGGACAAAACTGCCCGCCCGCCCCAAATCAAATGCCATTTCCGGAGTAAGTTCCACATTGGCGATCCCTCTGACTCCGTCCGTCCCAAACAAAATGCCCATTTATGATTTCCTCCCTTAAGCAGCGCCGCATAAAGCAAACACTGTTGTTGGTTATTAATTTTATCAATTATATAGATGGTATGGCTTTTTCACCAATTTGGCAAAACAATTATTTATTCCTGCACCGGCAAATGACTGCCGCGCTGCACCCGGCTGCTATCAATGGAAGGTACGAAACGAGGCCTGTCAAAGACGGAGATAATCTTTTCGGCGGCTTTTAATCCATCCACCGCCGCGCTGACGATCCCGCCAGCATAACCGGCTCCTTCGCCGCAAGGATAGAGACCGTCCACCGAAACAGAATTCATGGTTTGATCGCGCTCAATCCGCAAAGGCGCCGAGGTACGCGTCTCCACCCCGGTCATTACCGCCTGCTCATGGATAAAACCGGGCGCCTTTTTATCCCAATACAAAAGACCCCGCCGCATAACTTCGGCCATTTCCTGCGGCAGCAACTGCCACAAGTTGGCACCGCTGACACCTGGCCGGTAGCTGGCCAATGAATTTCCCATCTGACCGGAAGCTTGATAGGCCATAAAATCCTCCACGTATTGCGCCGGCGCATAATAGTTTTCTCCGCCCATATGGTAGGCTTTCTGCTCCAACTGCTGCTGCAGTTGCACCCCGCCAAGCGGGTCGTTCTCCCAATCAGCCGGATGTACCGTAACCACCATGGCACTGTTGGCCAGACCACTGTCACGACTGAAGTAACTCATGCCATTAACCACCACTTCCCCTGGTGCAGATGAAGAGGCGATGACTGTGCCACCCGGACACATACAGAACGTATACAGCGATCTTCCCGTACTATGATCCTGATAAGTAAGCTGGTAATCGGCCGCCGGCAAACGGGGATGGCCCGCATATTTACCGTACTGGATCATATCAATCAGGGGTTGGGGATGTTCCACCCTGACCCCCAGAGCAAACGATTTGGGAATCAGGTGAATCCCTTTGCGATGCAGCAGATGGTAGGCCTCGCGGGCACTGTTGCCCACCGCCAGCACCAGCACATTACAATCCATTTCAATCTCATTGTTTATTATTATGCTTTTTAGTTGCTTTTGGTCAATCATGATATCCGTCATCCGGGCAGAAAAGTAAAACTCACCGCCCAGACGAATCACTTCGCGGCGAATATTTTTAACCACGCATCGAATGCGGTCAGTTCCTACATGGGGTTTTTTTACATATAAGATCTCTGGATCGGCGCCAAATTCAGCAAATGTCTTTAATACATAATCCACTCTCTGATCACCGATGCGGGTGGTCAGTTTGCCGTCAGAAAAAGTACCGGCTCCGCCTTCTCCAAATTGGGTATTGGAATAACGCTCCAATGCTCCCCCTGACCAAAAGCTTTCCACCGCCTGAACTCGCTGATCCACATCCTGGCCTTGTTCAATCACAATCGGCCGGTAACCATGACGGGCCAGCAGCAGTGCCGCAAAAAGTCCCGCTGGTCCGGAGCCAACAATCAGCGGGGCAATTCCCAGCCGGTTTACCCCCGGCGCTAGAGTCACCGATGGTTTGTCTTCCAGCAAAGTGATGTCCGGCTGTTCCAATCGTTGCGCAGCGATGGCGACTCCCTCGGTTAGTTGGATATCAATGGTATAGGAAAAATAGACCGTTCGGCGCCGGGCATCAACTGCTTTTTTAACTATTTTCCATTGTTTGATGGCCTGGAGGTTAATTTCCAGCTTGCGGGCAGCCAGAAGCGGCAAGCGGCTTTCATCATCGTCCAGTGACAAGCGTAATTCACGCACTCTTATCTTCATAGTTGATTCTCATCCTCGATCGGTTCAATATTTACGACCACATTGATCTGGGCCGGCGCAACGATCATCCCCTCCGGCACCTGCAGCCCGATTGTCTGGGTGAAGCGCTCCCGGCGATCGGTCAGATCAATTTCCTGACTGATGATTTCTTCCATGGTTTGCAACAAACTCTCCTCCCCCAGAACCGTAACCGTAAGTGGGACTGATGTAGTCGTTCCCAGCTTGAAACCATCGGCCGTTTTTCCCTTGAATTTCAGGTTAACGGCCAGTTCTTTGCTGGCCTTTTTGCTTTCTGCCACAGCGTAGACATTAACCACTTCCGGTACCAGTTGAATCCCGTTGCGGATCGTGTTGCCCCTGCCATCTCGGGCAATCAGTACCGACTGCTGGTTGATCAGACCGGTTGCTTCGCCCACATCAATCCGGGCATAAACAGAAGCCACCTTGCTGATGGCTTCCTGATCCCCTCTGACGATACATTGCCGGGGGGATAGGTTGACATCGCGAAGTTCAACCCCATTGGGCAGATCCTGGCTGGTTTCATATTTGATGTCAAAGCTCCGGTCGCTCGGACTTGTCAATTCAACATTGACTTTATCCGGCTGCACCGTGGCAAACATGACCCCTTGCAGGGGCTTGACCTTGACCGCCAGACTGTATACACCCGGCTGCAATCCAGTAAGATCGACATAGGCAATCACGTTGCCGCTGTCTTTGGCGCTCCCCCATATCCTGACCGATACGGTTTCAGGTCCACTGACAGTAAGTCCGGCCGGTACATTATAATAATCCAGTTTGGCTTGCTGGTAATTCTGACTGGTCGCCGCTCCGCCCTGATTGACAATATAAAACCACAGCATGACCGCCATCAGCAAGGACATGACCTTTATGCCAAATTTCTTATGGCGCTCGTTATTGCTGGTCATCTGGGCATCCACCTCCTCCAAAGACTTGGTTTTTCAGATTCGGTCAGTAATTCCCGGGTCAGCATTTCCTGTAGATACTGGGGCTGTAAAGGCCGGTAGAGGCGTCCATCGATGGCCAGGGATATTTTACCGGTTTCCTCCGATACAATCACTGCAATGGCATCGGATACCTCGGTAATGCCCAAACCGGCCCGATGCCGGGTACCAAGTTCTCCAGGCAAATCTGCGTTCCTGCTTAGCGGCAGCACACTGGCAGCTTTGGACAGACGCCCTGCTTTGATCACCACCGCCCCATCATGCAAGGGGGTGTTGGGAACAAAAATATTGATCAGCAGACTTGAAGTAACCAGCGCATCCAGGCTGATCCCGTTCTCCGTATACTCGGCAATACCGGTTTGCCGGGTGAGTACGATCAAAGCCCCGGTTTTATCTCGGGATAGTTTGGAGGCTGCTGCGGTTATTTCCGCAATAATGGCTTGATAACCCTGGGCATCTTGATGGCCGCGAGAAGATTTAAAGAAGCTGCCTTGACCGAGCTGCTCCAGAAATCTTCTCAGCTCCGGCTGGAAGACAATCGGCAGAGTAATGGCAAAAATAATCCACAATTTATCCAGCAGCCAGTTCAGCATCTGTAAATCAAGGATACTGACCACCACTGAAAAAAGCAGCAGAATAATCAACCCTTTGAGCAGCTTTTCGGCCCGGGTCTCTCTGATTAGGCCCAATAGACGATAAATGATATAGGCCACAATGAATATGTCCACCAGATTGCGAAAAATGTTCCAGGGGCTGGCTGACACCCCTGACAGCAAGTTCAGGTCCAATGTTTTTCCTCCGTTATTTCAGGATTCAGGACTGCCAATAATGAAATACGGCCAGAATCCCTTCCTGTACATATACTGTTCCCCTTGATCCGGTCATGACATTCGAAACCGCATAAGGATTGCTCTTAAGCAGGCAGACATCCTGCAAAGGGTATTCAAAGCCCTGGATGGTTACTCCTCGGGCTTCATCCGTCAGGGCTAGTATAGAGACCAAATCACCCTTCCTGCCCTTGACCTCAAATTCCCGATTGACCAGATCGATGCGCACCTGGGGAGAAACATGACAAATGCTTATGCCTTGTTGGAGCAGTCTGATCCCGCTGTAAAGATTGGACAAGGTATGGTCAATCCTTCCCCCCAGCGTACCCAGCATGATGATTTGGCTGGCCCCCATTTCTTCCGCCAGGGCCAGCACGGCCTGGGTATCGGTCGGGTCTTTGCGGCAGGGAAGCAATTGAAAAGGCACGCCCAATCCGGCAAAATGGCTTCTGACCTGCGCCAGGATGGAATCCATATCACCCATTACAACCGCCGGACGCCACCCCAACTGATAAGCATAATTGGCTCCTCCGTCTGCACATATTATGCAATCATTACCGGAAAACTTACGACGGTAAAAATTAATATCTCCATATTGGCCATTGGCCATGATCATTATTTTCATCTATTCTTCCTTGTTTTTGCATCTCGTTTTTCCATCTTCCCGTCAATTCAAATTGTAATATGCCATGGTTCATATGTACAACCGTTAATCTTAGATTTGCCTGCCCCCGCTGTAACGATTCTCACTTTATTGATCCCCACAATTACGACATTTATAAATTGACAAAAAAAAATCCGTTCACTATAATTCTAAATAATTGATTGTAGCAAGGAGGCGAACCAGATGGCCTACGTTATTACCGACGAATGTATCAGTTGCGGAGTATGTGTTGATGAATGTCCTGTCGAAGCGATCACTGAAGGCGAAGACAAATATATAATCAACCCGGATCTTTGTACTGATTGTGGTTCCTGTGCAGATGTTTGCCCGACCGAAGCACCTGTACCGGTTGATGAATAAAAGTTGACCTTATATCATCAATGAATATTCACGTAAAAAAACCCTCATGGGGTTTTTTTATTTTCTGCCCAATTTGTGATTTAATGCATTCGTTCCGTTAATACACCTGCTACCGTCTCACTTAATTCCTTGATTCCGTAGGGTTTGGGAATGACTCCTTGAAATCCCCATTTTTTATAATCAGCCATGATGGGATCGTTAAAATAACCGCTGCTGACAATAACACAGGCCTGAGGATCGACTTTCAGTAATTCCCGGATGGTTTCCTTGCCTCCCATGTGTCCCGCAATGGTCAGATCAAGGATGACCACATCATACTTATGCCCATTTTCCAGAGCCTCCTGATACATCATCAAGGTCGCCTGGCCATCGTTCGCCGTCTGGACTTGATAGCCAATCGAATCAAGGATTTGAGAAGCCACCTCGCGAATCCGTTCATCATCATCCATTACCAGAATTCTTCCCCGTCCCTGGTTCAAAACAAATCGGCTGTCCGGTGATTTTGTTTTTTCCGAGTCGCAGGCGGGCAAGTAAACATAAAAAGTGGTTCCCTGGCCCGGTTGGGTATCAACAGTAATGCAACCGTTATGTTTGCGGATAATGGAATAGGAAGTAGCCAGTCCCAGCCCGCTGCCGGTAGGTTTGGTGGTAAAATAAGGATCGAAGATCCTGGTAAGGATCACTTCCGGTATCCCGTCTCCTTCATCCGCAACACTGAGACATACATATTTTCCCGCCGGCAAAG
>CAZACF010000019.1:20036-20872 GCA_964483565.1 uncultured Syntrophomonas sp.
ATTTCTTCTTCCCCGATCACCACGTTCTCTCCTGAAACTCTGATCTTTCCCCCTTGGGGCATGGCCTGAACCGCATTGATCAGCAGATTGTTGGCCACCTGGTTCAATTGTCCAAGATCAGCCATTACCGGCCATAACTGATCGGGTTTATAAACTTCACTACGTACATTGGAACCACTCAGGGCAAAATTAACCACCCCGCTCATCAATTGGGCGATATCCACCGGGACTTTGACGGGAGCACCGCCGCGGGCAAAAGTTAATAACTGCTGGGTCAAACCTTTGGCCTGGAAGGATGCTTTTTCTGCTTCTGACAGTAGCGTGATGGCTTCCTGGTCTTCCTCCCGCATCATCTTCAGAAGTGCTATATTGCCGACAATAACGGTCAGCAGATTATTAAAATCATGGGCAATGCCGCCGGCCAACACCCCCAGCGAATCAAGTTTGCTGGCTTTGAGGAGTTCATCCTTGATCCTTTGTTCATCAGTCGTATCGCGCAGCGCCCATACCATGCCGATGAAATTGCCTTCCCGATCATTGATAACCGCCCGGTTGGCCAGTACGCTGCGTTCTTCTCCATGGAGGGAAAAGGTCATGTTATATATTTTTCTGGCTGCCGGCTGAGTCGACATAAGCTCTTCAAATACCGGTTGAGGATTAGGCTTGAGATCCAATACAGCCTGGAAAAAATCCGTACCGATTGCTTCTTCTGCGATTCTGCCCAGCATGACTTCAGCGGCTTGATTGACCAGTATGATCTTGCCATTTTTATCAGTGGCTACTACCCCGTCGGCAATATTTCGCAGCGTGACCATCAGTCTCTCGGTTTGCCTGGC
>CAZACF010000020.1:0-13891 GCA_964483565.1 uncultured Syntrophomonas sp.
TAAAGATGGACGGTAAGATTACGACCATCGGTGCCAACACAACAGTACGCGATGGTACGGCTCTGTTTCAACTGGATGCGGGAACCCAATACGTCGTTCCGGTCTATAACGAGCGCGGCGAGATAATCAGCGGCGGTTCCCTTAACGCACAGCAGGATTATATCGAGCTGCGATGGGATAACACCTTTGATACCCTCAGAACCATCGGCGGCTTTCTGATTGATCTAAAGTACGGCGTGCTGGGGAAAATCAAGGACGGTGATGATAAAACCTATGACATCATTTCCTTCGGCGGCGGGTTGGACTTGGGCTTCATGACGCCGGGCGGCGCCAAGACATCTCGTCAAAACACCAAAGAAGGGAACAAATGGACGAGAGAATTAGAAGAAGAAGTTGACGATTCCAGCCCGAATGGTACCATCATTAGCTTGGGGCCGGAAAAAGACATTCCGCCCAAGAATAAAAAAGCCAGCAGGATTGAAGCGGGCGTAACCATCCATGATATATTGTACGGCGGCAAAAATCCCGGCTATGTAGGCATCAACATGGACTCTCATCTGAGTCTGCCGCAAATTGTCAGCTTTTTGCCTAATAAAATAGAAGCGGACATGCATGTAAACACCATCGGTGGTTATGAGGTGGGTTTTGATGGAAAGGTCAAGACGGCAACGATTGAAATGACACTTGCCCTGGTGATAAAATCCAACCCATCCGGAGCGCCCATCCCCGATAAACTGTATTTTACCATCGGCGGCTTTGAGCCGGGCATCAATGTCGACAGTGCGGGACTAGTGTGGATTACGGGTGGCGGGGGCGGTTTCGACAAGCTCTATGATACCATCTACGGCAAAGACGGCCTACCGCCGCTGACCTTGCTGCTGCATGTTGAGTTTGACATTACGAAAATTCTGACGGGCAGCGCGGATTTAGAACTGTCTTTGCGCTCCATCGCCATCAGCTTTGATGACCTTTCCTTAAAAAAACTAAAAGACGCGAAATTTGTGGACGGCGGGCGGATCGCCGTGGGCTGGTATCCGAATTTCAGCTTGAACCTGCAAGCTGGTGTAAACTACCTGCAGATTTTAAAAGGCTCCATGCGCATCACAGCGGCGGCAGGAGATACGACGGACGATTTTGTGGAGTTTGTGCTGCGGGTGGCGCTGGGGGTACCTAAGTATATCCCCGTCGTCGGAGGCATGGAAATCGCCTCGGCGGAGTTGGGCGGCGGCTCCGAGAAGGTTTGGGGCAATGTGACGCTGCTGGAAATTATCAAGGTAGGTTTTGTCTACTACTGGGGCGGCGACGTGGAATTTACCGCTGGAAACGCGGGCGGCACAGAAGGATTTTCCCGAATGGCGGCCCTCAGCGCGGGCGAGATGCGGACACTGGCGCTGTTTGACGCGATGACGGAACCTGTGCCCGTCAAAACAGACCCCACCACGGGCGAAACGCAGTTTCTCGCCGTGGGCGGCAACCTGTCCTTTGTGGCGGGGAGCAAGACTGCCCCCGGCTTTGACGAGAAAGTAAATGCAGCCATGCAGCCGGCAGCGGGACTAAGGGCGTTGGCAGCCACCAGCCCGACACAGATTTTCACCAACGACGAGCGCACAAGCCATCTGGTGCAGTTCGGCGACGCGGCAAATTATATCCTGACGGTCAGCCGCGTGGATGGCAAGGAGATTGACACCGCCGATCTGAAGAAGAACATGACCGTCAAACAGAACGGTTTGCCCTACGCGCTCAAATACTATACTGCGCCTGGCGCGGACGCATCCGACACGGAAAAGAAAGCGGCGCTGGACGGCGTGAACGTGAACATCGCGGGCGGCGTGGCGTACATTTTCGTTCCGTACACAGTGCTTGCTGCAGATAGGAATTTCCTGATCGAGTTTGCCGGAGGCACCACGGCTTATGATGTGGGGGCTATCTATGTCGAGCCGGTCAGCGAACTTAAAACCCACACCGCGACGCTGAACAATCGTGACCTGACCGTTAACTGGATGGGCGAGAACATCAGCGATACGGCGAAGATTTTCGTATCCGTCTCCGACATTCAAGGTGAGGACGGCATTATTCTAAACACCGCAGACATTCCGGCAAAATACAACGGCGAAAGAGGTACGGCGGTATTGAAGGTTCCGGAACGAATGTCGAGCGGCAAATACTATGTCACAGTCACCCTCAGCGACGAGGGCGTGTGCTTTGAAAAGTATGACGCGGGCGAAGTAACCGTGACGAACAGTAAAGCGCCCGGCATACCCAAAAACGTGACGCTTGAAAATGCCGGAAACGACAAGCTGAAAGTAAATGTTACGCCGCCGGAGGGCGATTTCGACGGATACTTCGTCGATATATACGAGGACGGCGTACTGGCCGAGGCGGGCTTATATTTTGAGAAAGATGAGGAAATTATCATCGGCGGCCGCTATGAGATGCCGGTAATGAAAATGAATGAATATGGCAGCCCTGTTTTAGACGGTGAAGGGAACCCGATACAGGATACGGAAAATGGTGAGCCGAAAACCGTAACGGTTGGCTACACGCCGGGCAAGACCTACACCGCGAAAGTCCGCGCGGGAAATATTGAAGATACAACCCCGGATGTGGATGGTGACGAGATTTATCATTGCAGTGCCTATATCACGTCGGCGGGTGTAGTGCTGGCCGCGGCGACACCGCCGACGGTCACCATCACATATGATAAGACCACCGGCGAAGCGGTCATTACAGCCGACGTCCCGGTGACGGGCGAATTGTACGTCAACGGCGGCATCGCGGACGGGAAATGGTATGGGTTCACGTCTGCCGGCATAAGACTGACCCAGGCACTGAACCTGCCCGACGGCGAGCATATGCTGGAGTTTCATGCGGTTGATGCCGAGAGCGATAGAAGCATCTCCTCGGCAATCATCAGTGTGGATACCACGCCACCTTCGCTGCTGATGGAAACACCGGTAAGCGGCGGCCTGTTTAGCGGAAACACAATTTTGGTGCGCGCCTCGGCAGACACGGACGCCACCTACACATTCAAAATTAATGGAGCAACCGTGGATGAAAAGCCCGGCCATGAAATTATCAGCGGCGGGCTGCTGAACCACACGCTACTGATTGACGCATATGCCGGCGAGGCGAAGCTCATTCTTGAGATCGTAGCGGCGGACGCGGCAGGCAACACCACGTCAAAACTGATTGAGCTGAACAACGCCAAGCTTGCGAAGGTGAGCGAGGTAATGATTTACAACAGCAGTTCTCGTGTTCCTGGCGGTAAAATCAAACTCGACAATATCGGCGACACGGTGGAACTGCGGTTAATGGGCATTGTGCCGGACGATCCCGATCACCCGATTGACCTCACGGATAGTGCGGGTACGAATTTCGAGGTGTTGGGCGGCCACGCGGTGTCGTTATCAGGCAACCAGGCGACGGCCAAAGCAGCCGGCCAAACCCTACTTCGTGGGTCATATAATTTGGGCGGCGGCAGGAGTTTAGACGACGGCGCGGTGCTCTCCGTCATGAATGAGTATACCGCCACAGTCGATCCGGCCAGCAAGACCTTTACGGCAGCGACAGTGGGCTACATTGAACAGGCAGCGCAGCAGTTTACGGTTCAGAACACCGGTACGGAAACGATCTCCGGCTTGCGTGTAGCGCTGGAGGACGGCAGTAAGTTCGAGATCAGCACGGCTCTGTCCGTCGGCACTCTCGCTCCAAATGGGATGGCTACTGTAAGCGTACGGCCCCAGACCGGGCTGTCCGCGGGGACCTATACCAACAAGCTGACCATCACAGGCAGCAACGGAATTTACCTGTTGGTCGATCTGTCGTTCATGGTAAGCGCAACCTCGGACACCCAATCCCCGTTACTTACCTCCGGCAACGTGAACCGCACCAGCCATACGGTGGGCACCATCGGATTTACTACCAATGAAGCAGGTACGGCCTACTATACGGTTGTAGACAGCGGAGCAGCTGCGCCGTCAAAAGAAACAGTGGTGGCTGGAACCTCCCTCGGCTCAGTTTCCGGTACGGTGAGTGGCAAGCCCGTAGCCCTGACCACAGGCGCGAAGGATATTTATGTGGTGGTTAAGGATGCGGCAGAAAACATCAGCGCGCCGCTGAAAATTGCAGCGGCAGCCTATATGAACGCCACGGTCAATCCGATCAGCAAGATTTTTGAGGCAGCGACAGTGGGCTACGACACGCAGGCGGCAGAGCAGTTCACGATTACAAATATCAACACGGATACAATCAACGGGCTTTCCGTGTCGCTGAACGACGGAAGCAAGTTCGAGATCAGCACGGCTCTGTCCGCCGACACCCTCGCTCCAAACGAGACAGCCACGGTGAGCGTGCGGCCCCAGAGCGGACTTGTTGCCGGAACCTATACCGACACGCTGACCATCACAGGCGATAACGGAATTAGCCTGTCGGTTAACCTGTTCTTCTTCGTGGACGGGGCGGGGGGCGGCACGGATGAATGCTTTATCGCCACCGCTGCTTACGGTTCCAAATTTGAGCCTTCGGTGACTTTACTGAGACATTTCAGAGACCAGTATCTGTTAAGCAATTCGTTAGGCACAACCTTTGTACATTATTATTATCAGAATTCGCCGCCCATTGCCGCCTTTATTGCCAATAGCCCGATCCTTAAAGGTTTGACCAGAGCAATGCTGAGCCCGGTGGTAGCCATGGTTTATCTGGTGTATCATCCTTGGCTGGCCCTGGCAATTTTCATCATGGCAATGGCTGTCCTGGCTGGTTACCGGCGCCGGAAGATCGTTTAACGGAACAGGTATACCCTGGGAAAGAAACAAGGAAGTCAAAGGGCTGCGTCAAAAGCCCTTAATAAGAAAAAGCAATAAATGATAGGAAACGCGTGAGACTGTTAGGAATTACGCGTTTTCCTATTAAAAAAGTTCCCTTGGCTTTAATTGTATATCATGGCCATCGAAGAAAATCCAGCCTTGGCGCTGTTAAGAGAAGAGGAACAATATAAGAAGCTGGTTAATAAATTGAAAAAAAAGGTCATGGATTGGCCTATTGTCTCGATTAATATAGATTATTATGGTGTTTTCATGTATCCTCAAAGACAAGGCTCACTGCTTTGCTTGATTTACAATGGACTTCTCCTCGTAATTGCTTTGTTATTTGGTTTTGTCACCATGTAGATTCAGCAAATACGGGGATGAAGTCCTTTTTCGCCTGCACAAGTTTTTTGGTTGACAAGTTTATAATTTAATGGAAAGGCAGATGGTTGTAATGGAAGAGCAAAAAATGAGTTGGCCGCAACGCCTATGGGGGATCATCGTTGAGCCGGTGAAAACCTTCCAGGATGTTTGCAAGGATCCCCGGGTGCTGATCCCGATAGCAGCGGTCCTGGCGATTAACCTGGTTTTGACCATTTGGTTTCTGCCCGAAATTAAAGCAATTACCGAGGAGGCCATGAATCAAACCCAGACGATGAGCGCCGAGCAAATACAAGCAGCCTTGAAATGGACCGCTATAGCAGTTATTCTTGGCTCGGTGGCCATTCCGCCCCTGTCCTGGCTGATTCAGGCGGCTTTGTTGGCTTTGTTTAACCAAATCAATCTGGGTGTGGCTCATTTTAAACAGTTATTTGCGGTCGCTTTTTATGCCTGGATACCGGCCTTTTTAGGAGGACTTATAAAGTCAGCTTTTATGGCGGTTATGGGAGTTGAGAAGGCAACCACCATCAGTACCAGTTTGGCGTTACTCTTGCCGCGCAGTGCAGATTCCGGTTTCTGGTATATTTTTCTCAGCAAAATTGACTTCTTCAGCATCTGGAGTTTAATCCTGCTGGTGCTGGGTGGCTCGATAGCGATGCAAAAGAATAGTAAAAACCTGGCTTTCTTCATATTTGGCATTTGGTTGGTCTTTGTTATTTTGACCGCCTTGCTGGGAGCTAAATCTGGTACAGCGGGGTAATAAATTTGGTTTTATGTCCTATTTTTATGAATTAAAGTGTTCTTACTATATAGGGGCATAGCTTGCGTCCAAGCAATAAATTATTTAAAGGGGAAAGAGTATTGGAAAACGAAGTTGGGGACAGGAAAAAGTGGCTGCCCAAAAAGGCTGTCATCATCATTGGTATCATCGTAATAATTGGCTTAATCATCGGTCTCAATATTTACCGATCCGGACAAGAAACCGGTCTAAAAGTGAAGAGCCAGGAAATAAAGGAAACCAGACTGGTGGAAACGGTGCTGGCCACCGGCAAGGTTAGCGCGCCAAACAAAGAAGTGATCTACAGCGAAGTAAATGCTTCTGTAAAGAAAATCCATGTAAAACTAGGCCAGGAAATAAAAGCCGGCCAAGTCCTCATGGAATTGGATATTCCTGATGCCGAAACCAAGGTTATGCAAGCTCAGTCCGCGTTGGACGACGCGCAAGCCAGATTGATCAAAGCCCAGGCAGGTGGTAAAAGCATCGAACTGATCGAAGCCGAGGCCAGCTTTGAGCGGGCCAGGAGAAATTACCAACAGGCACAGGAAAAAATGCTGCGCAACGAGAGCCTTTTTGCTCAGGGAGCGATCTCCAAGGAACAGTTGGAGAGCTTTCAAACCGAGTTGAGCAACTGCGCGTCTGAGTACCGGCGGGCAGAAGCAATACTCAAAAGCAATCAAATGGGATCCGGTTCATCGCTTCAGGCCCTGCAAAGCGCGGTGGCGGCAGCCCGTGCCAGTCTGGGGTTGGCCCAAAGAGAAGCCAGTCAGAGTAAGTTGGCAGCGACCATGGACGGGCGCATCTTATCCCTCAATGTGGAAAACGGAGATATGGTAAATCCTCATGCCGCTTTGATCACCATCGGCGATTTGAATTCTCTGCAAGCGACCGCCGATATTGCCGAGGCGGATGTTGCCAAGATCAAACTCGGACAAAAAGTGACCGTCAGCAGCAGTGCGCTTGCGGAAACCAACTACTCTGGCAAAGTGCAGGAGATTGGTCTGGAGGCCCATACCAAAACCAGGAATCAAGGCGAAACAACGGCTGTACCGGTGATTATCTCCATCCAAAAGAACAGTCTGCTGCGGCCCGGTTATAACGTGGATTTAAAAATCACTACGGCGATTATTGCAAAAGCGGTGGTGGTACCCTTCGAAGCCATTATTGAAAAAGGTGGTCATTCCTGTGTTTACTTGATCCGCGACCACAAAGCCAAACTGCAGAGAATTGAGACCGGTATCAGCGACAATAGCTCTATTCAAATAAAATCCGGGGTGAAAAAGGGAGACCAAGTCATTGTTAATCCTCCGCAGGAGTTGAAGGACGGCAGCGAGGTCAGGAGCAATGATTAAGATAAAGCAATTGTATAAAACCTACGATACCGGTGTGGTGCGCGTGGAAGCCTTGAAAAACATTGACCTGGAAGTACCTGAGGGTCAGTTCCTGGCCATCATGGGGCCATCCGGATCAGGCAAATCAACTCTGATGAATATTATCGGTTGTCTGGATAAACCCAGTTCCGGCGAGTATATTTTGGACGGGGTGGAAGTGAAATCCCAGGATGAAAAGCAGTTGTCCAGGATTCGCAATCAGAAGATCGGTTTTGTCTTTCAGACCTTTAACCTTTTGCCCCGGCTGGACTGTGTACGCAATGTGGGGTTACCGATGCTGTATGCCGGAATCAGTTCTACCCATAGCAAGCAGCGCAGCTTGTCTGCCTTGGATAAAGTCGGGTTGCTTGATCATGCCCGCCATCGGCCGAATGAATTGTCGGGCGGGCAAAGACAGCGGGTGGCAATCGCCCGGGCGCTGGCCAATGATCCTCGCATTATTTTGGCGGATGAACCTACCGGCAACCTGGATACCAGATCGGGGCTGGAGGTTATGGCGCTTTTTGAAGAATTACACCAACAAGGCCGAACCATCGTGCTAATTACCCACGAACCTGAAATCGCCAGTCACGCCCAGAAAATCATCCATTTTCGGGATGGTCGGTTGGTAAAATCGGAGTCGCTGATCAATCCGCTGCGAGCTGCTCAACGGCTGGCCGAGTTGGATGAGGCAGGGGAGGTAGCGCCATGAGCTGGGGAGAAATGATTAAAGTAGCCCTGGAAGGAATTTGGGTCAACAAATTGCGCTCCGCGCTGACCATACTGGGCATCATCATTGGAGTAATGGCAGTCATTATCGTGATCACCATCGGCCAGGGCGGACAGGATGAAATAATGAGTGAATTGGAGAGTATGGGCTCCAATCTTTTTGCAGTTTATGTCGGCCAGGTAGAAGACGGAGACTATGAACGCTACCAGATGGACGAGCAGGATTGCCGAATTATCAAAGAATCAGTTGAGGGAGTAAAGGCCATTGTGCCAGTCGCATATACATCCGCCTCCGCCCAGACTAAACGTAAAAAAATTAGCTGTAGCTTGACCGCCACGGACGGGGATTATGCCACCATCCGCAATGTACAAATCGCCCAGGGGAGGTTTTTTAGTTCCAGTGACAACGCCTCGACCCGACGGGTGGTGGTGATCAATCAAAAAATGGCAGATGAGCTTTTCGGCGTGGGCAGTGACGTTCTGGATCAGAAAATTATGCTGGCCGGCAACCCGGTGATGGTAATTGGCGTCAGCAAATCCACTGCAGGCATCTTTAGCGGAGGAGATCGACCGGAGGCTTATATCCCCCTCAGCTTGTATTACACCATGTATGAATCCAACGGGGCCTTTGAGCTTGACGGCACTGCTGTCAGCAAAGACCAGGTGGAAGAAGTAGCCCAGCAGGTGATGCGAGTCATGCAGCTAAAACACGGTGATAAAGAGAAAAAGGTATATCGATTTTTCACTATGGAGCAAGAGATGCAGGCAGCCAACCAGGTGACCGGGATACTGACCCTGATCATTGGAGCCATTGCCGGCATATCACTGCTGGTAGGAGGCATCGGGGTCATGAACATCATGCTGGTTTCAGTGACGGAAAGAACCAGGGAAATCGGCATCCGTATGGCTATCGGGGCGTGCCGTCAGGATATTTTGCGCCAATTCCTGATTGAATCCACAGTCTTGAGTTTGCTGGGCGGGATTATCGGTATTATTCTGGGAATGATAAGCGCAGCCTTGGTCTGCGCCGCTATAAAAATACCTTTCAGCATATCCCTGCCGACCGTGCTGATCGCTTCGCTGTTCTCCATCGCTGTGGGAATTTTCTTCGGCCTGTACCCGGCCAACCGGGCCGCCAAACTCGATCCCATCGATGCACTGAGATATGAATAGGAGAATGGATTGAGTTATACTGGTGCGGAGAGTCTGTAACACTTAAATGACGACCAACAGAATGTTTATAGGTGCTTTTGAAAAAAACACTGGGTCATCTGCTTTTGGCAAGGTTTTCAATGATTTCATGATAGCGCATGGTTGCCAGCGCACTGGCTTTACCTTTTTTGCAGAACGAAAGCCCTGCCAGTTTTGGAACAACGCGCTCAACAACAATCTGTCCATCTACCAATTTGGACTCCAGTGCTTGCAAGGCTTGTAAAAAACGTTTATCCTGCTTAGCCCGGCAATAAAACGACAAAACGTAAACGTAAACAAAAAGGTTATAGTTACGGAAGGGATATTCAACCTGCATAAACAAAGTGCCAATTCCATAGTGGCATGGGCCGATCGGTTTCTTGATCGTCCAATGCTCCAGCAAAAAATCCACAGCCTTGTCAAGGGCCGGTTCGTTGTTGAGATAATGGCTAAAGCGGAACGCATTCAAGGCGGTAAGTGTTGGCAAGGGATTGGAAAACTCTGTTTCCGGACCTCGGCCAAAACTGAATTTGTTGCAGCGCCAGCCTCCATCGCTATGCTGGATATGTAAAAGATGCTCGAAGGTTTTTTTGAGCCTGACATCGGAAGCATATCCCATGCGGCACAGTACCTCGGCAGCGAGGACGGTATGGCATGGGTAAATGGCACCCTGGGGGGACAGCTTGAAACGTCCATCTTCCCGCCAGTTGCTGAAAATCAATTGGGCAGCTTCTTGCAGCAACGGATCGCTAGATTCCATCCCCAATTCCAAGAGGTAAAGAACGCTCTCCAAGGTAGAGAACGGGGCTCCTTTTAGCAGGCGTTGGTCTGGCGTAGTCCAAAGGTCGGCGCCATTATCATATCGATGCGATAATATAGCTTCAACATCCGATTTATAGCTCAGTTCCATATAAAAAGCTCCCTTTTTATTTGTATTTGTTTGAACCGAGGGATATAACGTTGGAAAAGAGATGAAGCACATAGCTGGCATCAAGCCCCCATCAAGAATTATACAACTACAATAGCCAGTCGTATTTCTGCCTACAATCGACAACAGCATCCACATAAACGGTTTCATTTTTCACTTGGTAAATTAGCAGATATCGCGTTGCCATAAGAAGCTTGCGGTATTTACCTGGCGGTACCAGCGAATCATAAAGCCAAGGATTGCGTTCTGGATAATTCTCAAGTGATTTTGCCTTTTCTCCAAACTCAGTTATGAGATGCTGTGCAGCCGTTTCACTGACCTGCGCCAAAAAATGTGCATGGGATACCAACATCTGTGCCGCCTCAGCAGAAACAATCACCCGGAAGTTTTTACCCCCGCTGTCCATGAAGTACCTCCTTGACAGCGTCCTTCATCATCTTGGATACTTCGTCAACAGAATAACCGTTTTTCCCGTTCAATCGGCCTTCCTCCGCGGCAACCAAATTCTCCCGCAAGCGCAGCATACTTTCACGTCTGGCGAATGTTTCAATGTCCATCACCACCAGATCTCCTTCACCATTTTTAGTCAGGTACACTGGTTCTCCAGATTGCTTGCACAGCTCAGAAATATCATTATAGTTTTTACGGATGGCCGCAGATGGCTTGATATATATCATCTGATCACCTCACTCATAGTATTTATGTATCCTTATTGTATGCTTATTATACTACATAGAAGCGGTTATAAACACCAAATCTATACTAATTATTAATATGGTATAGATCCAGCATGGCTTCTGTTAAAATTTAATCGAACGTGTTGGCAAAATATATTTGAAAACGTAAATATAATATGCAAAGTATGTGAGGGCATAAAATGGATGACAGGTTGGGGGAGGATATGTAATGAAAAGAAAATGGACGCTTGTTTTACTGGCTGTGCTGGTGCTGTGGGCAGGGGTTAGTTATTACTTTTATACCCAGCATAAATTTGTGGTTCAGGAATATGACCTCAATGAAAAAGTGGAAGTGGGGGCGACGCAGGTTATCTTCAAACAGGTCTGCTTTACCCATTACAGCAATAAAACGCGTCCAGCTGCTGAACAATACAACACTCCCTGGTATTATAAAGCGGTTAACCATCTGCCGGTCAAAATGCAGCGTCCTGTTATTAAGATCTGCAATTTCTATAGGAGCCCTTATCAAGTAAATCCTGACGGCACGTTAAAAGTTAAGGGGATAGTAATATCTGCGCAGCCTTACGAGGAAACTGAGGGGCCTTTGAACAATAACGTAGAAATAGAATTATATTTCGGAGAAGATCGATTTACCTTGAACGGCCGCCAGCAGGAGTGGGGCTCCAACCTTTGTATGTTTTCCATTTCTGGTAATCACGTGCCCGAGGCAGTTGATGAAGTAACGGCTGTGGTTACGTATAAAAAGACGGGAGAGAAAAAAAGTCTGCTCATCAAACCTGATTGGAATACCAAAGTTTATTATAACTCATGGCGGCCGGAATTTCCATTTAGTCCCGAAGAAACCGTGAGACAATTGGTTATGATCCTTTCAGACAAGGGGGTTGATCAGAAGATGATACAACCGTATGTTTTCAGTACGGTTGTGAGTAGCTTTCCCTGGAAAAATCTGCAGCACTCGCATTGGCAGCAGGGCTATAAAACTGAAATGGTCTATTTGGAAAGTTATAAGGGCTTTCGGGATGTATATTCTGTTCAGCTTATGTTTTTAGCCGGAATTGACAATATCGTAGCCAGTCAAAAAATCTATTTAATTGAACAGAAAGATGGTTGGAAGATAATTGATGTTTCTAAAACCGGAAGTACAAGTAATTCAATTATATTAGATCAATTCCAAACAGCCGAACAATTTGTGAAAAATCAGGGTTATTCTATCATGATGAATAGCGGGGCAAACTTTGATCTTCAGCTTCCAGCTTCTTTCAATGAGAAAAAAAATGACTTCAAGATTGGTGAGTTTTTAAAGAATAGGAATGAATCATCGAAGCAAAATGGGTTTGATTTTTCCAGTTATTTAAGCAAAGAAGTTACGCTCATTACCTATGGCGTAAAAAATGAAAAGAATGTTGAAGCAAATGTTGATCTTATATTGGATGGAAACAAGATAGTAGGATACTGGGTTGATAATCATGGAGAACCATCCGATTTCGGCGTGATAGTGAACGCTTATCAATAGGCCGGTCTGAGACTAAAATTAAGCATAAAGGGGGGGGGTTATATGCCACTACCGCTAGCCATAATATTCGGTATCCTCCTTGCCCTACTGATTTATGGAGGAGGAATACAATTATTATTACTAAGCATTTTAGTACTTCCCATTTATTATGCGATCAGGAATGTATGGATGGAACTGCCAAAGGGCGGAACATGGAAAGTGCGCAGGGAAAGATTTTTCAAGGTGATTTTTGTAGAGCTGATTGTAGGTATGATGCTGGTGGTTGCTCAAAATGAACAACCGGGTTCGATTTCTTGGTTGATTATGGCATACCTTTTGTACATGCTATTCACATCCTTATGTATCTCCATTTCCAAAGACATTCACAAATATTTCTTACTATAAATCTTGGCGTGAGCAATAAATGACAGGGTGGTTTTAAATGCGATGCTTGGGTTTGAATTCGGAAAATTTGCATGACAAGATTGAAGATAAATGAAAGCGGAGAAGAGGATAAGCTGTATAGTATATCAAGAACGTAATATTTTAAAAAGAGGTTAAAACAATGAAAAGAAGCAATATATTCAACCCGAAACAGAAAAAGAATGGTGCGTCTGTTCTGTTGATTACATTTTTGATTATTGCATTACTGGGAGCTTTGTCAGGTTGTACCATTGGCCATACAGGAACATCTACAAAGGAAAATTCCGGGAGTTACCCGGGGCAAAACGATTTGGACGAAGCCGTAAAGTCAGCTTTATTAAAGGAAAATCAGGGCCATTATCTGAGCGGAGAATGTATTGGAGAAGGACACCTCATTCTTGGACAAGATGAGAAATCAGATATTACAACGGTTTATGCCTTAACCATGTATGGCGAATACGGTTTTGAGGACGGCAATTTTGTAAAAGTATCGGGCAGTGGTATCATTCCCGCCGTATTCACTTTTACCAATACCAAAGACAGTCTTGTTTGTACCAAAATTCAATATGCGGAGGATGGTGGAGGATACGGAGAATCGATTAGACGAATGTTTCCACCTGCATATCAAAACAGGGCTTTGTCTCCTTCGGATAGTGACAGGCAGGATTTAACATCCCAGGAACGCGCGTATGCGGCCAGCTATTTAAAGAAAATCGGCAGAGATGCCGTGATAGGCGATTATGGTGATTTTAAACACACCTTGCTGACCGATGTGGGTGTTTCTGTTGAGGTATCCAATCTCACCTGCGGTAAATTATATGCCAATTATCCAATGTGGATTGGTAATCGTGAAGCACTGGAAAATGGAACTCGCTATGTATATGAGATGAGTTATAACCAGGACGCCCATGCCATTGATTTCAAGAAATACGAATACAATACCAATAAGATTGTTGAATTCATTCGTCTGGATTCAATTACCGGTGAAATAATCACAAACAACCTGGAGGGTCCAGGTAACTAATAAAGTACCTGTTCAGGCCAGCACGGTGGGCTCATCGCAAACGGTCATTATTTATAACGAAAAAATTGCAGC
>CAZACF010000020.1:13991-20300 GCA_964483565.1 uncultured Syntrophomonas sp.
GTATTCAGCCTCGCTATTCTTGGTCAATCATTTTTAAATGCAAAGTTTCCTTATTGCCATCCCATTGAATGGTCAGAGTATATACATCATCTTGATTAGGGATACTTCTGCCCACTGAATTGCCCAATTGAAAATAATAACCCCCAACCTTCTTGTCCAGTATTCCGGGACCGTGGATATTACCGCTACCATTGCCGTCAGGGAGCGTATACTGGTAGTTTAAATGGTGAATGGATTTAGCATCAGAATCAAGATACTTTACCAGCCATCTTCCGTGCGCATACTGGCAAATATGTATCTTGCCTGAACTATCCTGGTACCAGTATTGATAATATCTGACAAAATATTTGGCATCCCAGTGGCTGCTTTGATCTGCAAATACCATCTCTTTGGTTTCATTCAAGGAATCTGCTGCCGTTCGCAGGGGGGACCAGATCTTTGCAATATCTGATTGATATTTTTCAATATTAATCCGGTCAATGATCAAAGCATTTTTGGCTGTATATGCGACCGTAAGCCATTCGTCATTTTGCGGCAATTTGTCTGCAATCCAATAGCCTGCTCCTTCGCTATTTCCACATGCTTCTTGGCGAAGCGCGATGGATTCAAAGATATAAATCATAAGGACGTTTTGATTTTGCTTGATGGTATAAATGGTCGGGGTAACGCCGTTTATGGCATAATCATCAGGATTTTCTTTCCGATTTTCAGTGAATGGCAATCCTTCCAGCATCATGGCGGTAGTTACTTGGGCAAGGGTCAGCGGCTGGGCGAAATCGAAAAGAGAGCCCGAATTAACCGTGGATGATACGTTTTGCTTTGCGTCCTCATGATGTACGGCAGGATTGGTGCATCCCGACAGAACTATCATAATAATGAACAGGATTAATAGCAGCCGTTTCATAATTAACCCTCCATTTACTCCTGATACCTGTACTGATAATATTTACCACATTGCTATTATAGCATAATAAAAAGATCTTTTTACGGTTATACAGATTATGGAGGGATATCATTGCAGCAACCATAAGATGCTGACGGAGCTTTAAAGATTTGGTTAGATTAACCGTAAATAGGAACGCTTGAATGGGAAAAAACTATTCATAAATATTTTTATGAATGGAGAATGACCATGGAGCTTAACAAAATCAATAATTCCGAGTTTGAAGAATCGCTCAGAAGAATCACCTCCCCCATGACACCCTGGCAAGTTTATGAGATGGGACTGACGATTAATCACGCAGCTGGCAAATTATATGGTTTGCTGGCTGCAAATTGCACAGATGCGGAATTTGGCAGTAACATTTTAAGCCATAATAAACTCGAGGCGGAGGCTTTAAAAGATAAAATTGCCCTGCATCGCACCAACGAGATGGTTGACTATTACGGGTCCAGAGGCAGAATCAAGCATGGTATTGAAGGTGTGTTTGATCGGCAGATGTATGGCAGTTTTGATGATGATGTTAAAACTTTTTTAATTCGGTTTGATCGCTTTTTGGAAACCATTAAACAGATGGAGGTGCCCTTTAGCCCGGAAGAGGTTGGGGAATTATATACCAAGATGGCCATGGAAATCGGCCATTTTTATCAATCCATTATCGATCTTTATCCTTCCGGGGAAACGAGCAATGCGGTTCAAGATGTTTTACGCTTAAGCTTGACCGCCCATCAGGCAAGCTGGCAATAGATTGGATCATCAGATTTTATTGCTTGATGACAAGGACAAAAGATTCTGTTGGTAGAAATATATCAAAGGAGATTGATGACGCAGCAAATCTTCATGGGGATTTCAATAAACCTAAAGGTACCGGGGGTCAAACCCCGGCATTGTTTCTGGTTAATGCGTTATTAAGGGGGCATGGTATAGATGGTAAATCCCCGTCCTTTGATACAGCGAGAAAAAATCGATGATTCGACTGCAATTGAATATTTGCTTTATGAAGGGAGCGGCCCGACTATGCTGTTTCTGCATGGAACGGGTTTTTCGCCTTGGTTATGGCATCCGATCGCTCGCAGGCTAACCCCTGAGTTCAGGATCATTGTCCCCTTTTTTTGTGATCACCGCCATGCTGAACCGGAGAAGGGCGGGTTAAAATGGAGGATTCTGGCGGAGGATTTCGCTCAATTTTGTCATCGACTCAACCTTAACAACCCTTACATAATAGCTCATTCCATGGGGGCAACCGTAGCCACCCTAGCCGCTCCCCTTGCTCCTGGACTGGCGCACAAGATGATACTGATGGAACCCATTTATCTGCCCGAGGCAGTTTATTCCATGAACATAAGGGTTGATCAGCATCCCCTCGCTGCCAAATCCATAAAGCGGCGCAATGCCTGGAAAGATCGTCAGGAGGCGCAGGAATACCTGCTGGCCAGAGCCCTTTATCAAAGCTGGGATGCTGAGGTGTTGAACCTGTTCCTGCAATATGGCATGGTGGAAAATGAAGCCGGGGGTATCAGCCTGGCCTGTTCACCAAGGCGGGAAGCGGCGATTTTTATGGGCGGGCTGCATTTTAATCCCTGGCCGCTCTTGCCGCGGATACAATGTCCGGTGTTGGTGCTGGAGGGTGAAGTAAGTGAAAACCGGTCGCTGATTGATCTGGAGAAGGCGGCATCCCTTATACCCCAGGGTGAATATCATTTGTTGGCAGGGAGCGGGCATACCATCCCAATGGAAATGCCGGAAGGGATTACCGTCATCATCAGGAAATTTTGCTCTGCATAAAAAGGAGGAAGCCAAGATGGTTTGCTTTGCTTCCTCCTTTTTATTAGATTACGGGTGTTTGGGCGGTGTCCCAGTGGTAGATGGTATATTAGGATCATTTTTGGTTGCGGTGTTCTTCTTTTTTTCTTTTTTCTTAGGGCTTTTATCTCCCATTTTAAATACCTCCTTCGAAAAATTTTAGGATCAAGTTAAAAACAATTTATAAAACTGCTTTCGTAATATAATTTGCAAATATCTGGTGAAGTATTCGAATATTACTGCATGCGTGCCATAATTTATTTTTTCATAATGTGGAGATGATATATTAAAGGCTTGGCTATTGAATTTGTCGCAACAATCCATTAATGTTTATATTGAGTCTATTGCTACGGAGGGATCGGATTTGGAAATTAAGCCGCTCAATAAGAAGCTCAGGCTGTTTGGATTCAATAATTTGACCAAAACCCTGAGCTTTAATTTATATGATATATGCTATGCTCTCAGACCGGAACAAAGTCACGATTATATCGAATATATCGATGAAGAATATAATGCCCAGCGGCTGACGGAGATTCTGACCAACGTGGCTAAAATCATTGATGCCACCATTCTCAATATCGCCCGGCAGGACTATGACCCGCAGGGGGCCAGTGTCACCATCCTGATTGCCGAGAGCGATGTGCGAGCCGAGCCCTGCGGGGAAACGGTATCGGAGACGCCGGGTCCGCTGCCGGAAGCAGTGGCAGCCCATTTGGACAAGAGTCATATCACCGTACACACCTATCCGGAGACCCATCCTGACCAGGGAATCAGCACGTTCCGGGCGGACATCGATATTTCCACCTGCGGACATATTTCCCCGCTCAAAGCCCTCAATTATCTGATTCATACTTTTCAGCCGGATATGTGTGTTATTGATTATCGGGTACGGGGATTTACCAGGGATTTGGACGGCAAAAAGTTCTTCATCGATCACAAGATCAATTCCATCCAAAACTACATCACCAGTAAAACCCGCAACCAGTATCAGATGATCGATGTAAATGTTTATCAGGAAAACATTTTCCATACCAAGATGCTGCTCAAGGAATTTGACCTGGATAATTATCTGTTCGGTACCACCAAAAAGGAATTGAAGAACAAGGACAGAGTGAGGATCAAAAAGCAAATCAAGCACGAGATGTTGGAAATCTACAGCGGTCGTAATATCCCCAAATAACGCTCGCATTCTATGCCTGAATAACGATCGCTAACGTTCTGGATGCAAAAGCATGGGCCGGCACGGCTGAAGCAGGTCAGTACAATAGAGTAAAAATCAGGGCTCCTGCGTTCGGAGCCCTTCTGCTTATTTATTCACTTCATACCCCTGATCTTCAATTGCATCCTGAATGGTTTTCATATCAACCTGAGCCGGGTCATATTCCACCGTTACCTTGCCGGTTGTTAGTTCCACCTGGACATTACTCACGCCTGTCAGCGAGGCAACGGCTGTTTTGACACTGTGTTCACAGTGACTGCAGGACATACCAGTTACATCCAATACTGAACTTGCCATATTATTTCCGCCTCCTTTCCGTATTAACTGATGGTTTAAGGTTATGAATCGGTTTGTTACTCCAAGTGAGGGTCAAATCTTTTTAAGCTGAGGGAATTGGTGACAACCGATACCGAACTAAACGCCATGGCTGCACCGGCAATAACCGGGCTCAGTAAACCAAATGCGGCAAAGGGAATCCCAATAATGTTATAGATAAAGGCCCAGAATAGGTTTTGTTTGATTTTGCGCATGGTTTGACGAGATAGTCTGATCGCGGCTGATACAGCTCGTAAATCCCCCCGCATTAAGGTAATATCGGCTGCTTCGATGGCGACATCGGTTCCGGTGCCCACAGCCATACCGATATCAGCGGTGGCCAACGCCGGGGCATCATTGATGCCGTCTCCGACCATGGCTACGATTTTGCCGGCTTGTTGGAGTTTCTTTATTTCTTCGGCCTTGTTTTCCGGCAACACCTCAGCCAATACATGGTTAATGACTACCTGATCGGCAATGGCCTGGGCGGTACGCAAGTTATCTCCGGTGATCATATAGACTTCCAGGCCCATTTTATTGAATTCATCAATGGCTGCCCGGGAGTGTTCTTTCAAAGTGTCTGCCACCGCGATAATGGCTTGCACCGAATCATCAACCGCCATCAGCATGGCAGTCTTGCCTTCGTCTTCCAGACGGGCAAGTTGCATTTCCCATGAATCCAGCGCGATTTGTTTATCCCTCATCAATTTACGGGTTCCGATCAAAATCTCTTTTCCTTGCACTTCTGCCCGGATACCTTTGCCGGGAAGGGCTTCAAATTGATCCGGGTCAGCGACCTGTCCCAGTCGGTCCAATCCATGTGCATAAATGGCAGCGGCCAGCGGATGTTCGGATTTTTTCTCGGCAATGGCAGCCAGACGTATAATATCTTCCTCGGCTAAATTGCCGGTGACAATGACATCGGTTACGGCCGGCTGACCTTTGGTGATGGTGCCGGTCTTATCCAAAACGATGGTAGTAAGCTTATAAGCAGTTTCCAGATGTTCGCCGCTTTTTATCAGGATGCCGTTTTCTGCCCCTTTGCCGGTTCCCACCATAATTGCGGTGGGGGTTGCCAATCCGAGAGCACAGGGGCAGGCAATGACCAGCACGGCGACGGCGCTGATAATGGATTTGCCCAAGTCGCCGCTGGAAAGATACCAGATGCCAAAAGTAATCAGGGCAATCGCGAGCACGGCGGGCACAAACACACTGGCTACCTGGTCGGCCAGCTTCTGGATGGGGGCTTTGAAGTCCTGGGCATCCTCGACCAGTCTGATGATCTGTGCCAGGACGGTATCTTTGCCGATTTTGGTGGCTTCAAAGGTAAAGGAACCGAATTTATTGATCGTAGCGCCGATCACCGGGTCACCCGCAGTTTTTTCCACCGGCAGGCTCTCGCCGGTCAGCATGGATTCATCCAAGGACGAATGGCCATCTGTTATGATGCCGTCTACCGGCACTTTATCCCCCGGTCTGACGATGATCAGGTCGCCGATTTGCACTTCATCGATAGGAATATCGACTTCTTGATGGTTGCGCAAAACTCGGGCTGTTTTGGGACTCAACCCCATTAATTTTTTAATCGCCTCGGAAGTCTTGCCTTTAGCTGCGGCTTCCAGGTATTTGCCCAGTAGGATCAAGGTGATGATGACTGCGCTGGCCTCAAAATACAGATCCTTCATCATACCGGGTTGAACCGTTTGAAAAAAAACGTTGTACAAACTGTAGAAATAGGCTGCTGAAGTGCCCATGGCAATTAATACATCCATGTTGGCGCTGCCGGAGCGCAAAGAATAATATGAGTTTTTATAAAAGCGCCAACCGATGATAAATTGTACCGGCGTAGCGATGATCAATTGAAAATACTGATTATGCAGGAATGCAATATCAATTCCCAATAACGACAGGATCATGGCCAGGATCAAAGGAGAACTGAGCGCTGCAGCCACAATCAACTCGTTTTTTAGACTGCTGATTTCTTTTTCACGGGCTTCTTTTTCTCTGTCCCGGCTGATCTCTTCACTGGGTT
>CAZACF010000021.1:0-678 GCA_964483565.1 uncultured Syntrophomonas sp.
CCGGGCGGAACTTTTCTCCCTGATTTTAAAATAGTTGCGAAGCAAAGACTAAAGAGCCCGGCATAAACCGGGCTTTACTGTTCAAAAAGAAATGTTTATGCTGAAAAGCATAAAGAGTAGACAGGTTTTGAGTCGCTGCCGAAGGAGGACCAGGGATGTATGGACTGGTATTAGAAGGAGGGGGAGCCAGGGGGGCCTATCACATAGGTGCCTGTAAGGCATTGCAGGAATTAGGCTTGCAGATCGGTGCGGTGACAGGCACCTCGGTGGGTGCGCTCAATGCTGCCATGGTTGTGCAGGGAGACATCGAAAAAACCTATCAGTTATGGGAAAATATCAGCCCCGCCAAGATACTGGCAGTGGATGAAGAACGATTGCTGGAACTTCGCCAACAGCACCTGAATACAAGTAATCTCGCCTATTATTTAAAACGCTTCCGCGAATTTTTGGGAGATGGCGGGCTGGATGTTGCACCTTTGCGTGCACTGCTGGAGGAAAACGTGGATGAAGATAAAGTGCGTCAGTCAGCGATAGCTCTTGGCATCGTGACTATTTCTCTCAGCGATTTTAAACCCCTGGAACTATTTATTGAAGACATTCCGGAGGGCCGTCTTGCCGACTATTTGATGGCTAGTGCCGGATTCCCGGCTTTTAAGCCGGAATTTATGGATGGGAAAC
>CAZACF010000021.1:688-10491 GCA_964483565.1 uncultured Syntrophomonas sp.
GGTTTCATGATAATCTTCCCGTGAATCTGATGATCTCCCGTGGGTTCACAGATATTATCGTAATTCGCACCTTCGGACCTGGCAGGGTACGTAAAGTAATGAAAAAAGGCTTACATGTCAAAACCATCAGCCCGGTTGATGACCTGGGAGGAATTCTTGATTTCGATGGAGATCTGGCTAAAAGAAATCTGCAGCTTGGTTATTTTGATGCCTTAAAATTGTTTCAGGGCTTGGATGGCAAACGTTATTATCTTGATCTACAGGTAAATGAAGAATTCTTCATGCAAATACTCATTAATTTGAGTGAAAAGAAGGTTCTATCTATTGGCAAACTCTTGGGTTTTAAAGGACTGCCTTACCGCCGTATGCTCTTTGAACAAATTGTACCGCAAATTAGGGAACTGCTGAAAATTGACCGGAAAGCGAATTATGCTGAATTTTCCATCTTGCTCCTGGAAGAAATCGCGCTCCGTAATCAGGTGGACCGGTTCAAAATATATTCGTTAGACGAATTCCTCGCCGCAATCAAAGCTCAATACATCCCGTACCGGAGACGGGTTCGACCGGAACTGCCTGACCTGCTCAAAAGAGGTCGGTTGGCTCCCCTGCTTGCCCGGGAGGAAATTATCAATGAAGTGATCGATCAGTTATTTGAGGAGATTGTGTAAGTTAGTCTAAACAAGGGAAACGCAATCAGACCGACGGCAGAGTGCTCTCATTTCTGTCATCGGTCTGTACTTTGTCAGCAAAATCGCTGCCTTCTATTTAATTAGATCTGCACAGGTTAGAAAAGGCCTACAATTTCTCCGCTGGGCAGAATATCAATCTTCTCGGCAGCTGGCGTTTTACCCAGCCCGGGCATGGTCATTATCGCACCGGCCAGAGCAACAATAAAACCGGCACCGGCTGACAGCCTTACTTCCCGGATGGTCATGGCAAAGCCGGTGGGACGTCCCAGGGCATTGGCATCGTCGCTTAATGAATATTGGGTTTTGGCCATGCAGATGGGAAGGTTCCCATAGCCCATATTTTCAAAACGGGTAATCATATTTTCAGCTTCCTTGCTATAGTTAACCGCTGCCGCACCATAAATTTTCTTACAGATGGTTTCGATTTTGGTCTTCACCGGCAGATCCAGATCATAGAGGAATTTGAAGCTACTTGGTGTTTGCGCTGCCAACATAACTTTGCGGGCCAGTTCTTCACCGCCTGCGCCGCCCTGCTCCCAAACCCTTGAAACGGCCATTTCCGCACCCAGAGCCTTGCATTTTTCCCTGACAAACTCAATTTCTTCTGCAGTGTCGCCGGGAAATTCGTTGAGTGCCACCACTACCGGCGGGCCAAAATAGTTCAGGTTCTCCAGTTGCTTCTCCAAGTTGCAGACACCCTTTGCCAACGCCTCCATATTTACTTCGGAAAGCTTGTCTTTGCTGACTCCGCCATGATTCTTAAGTGCCCGGATGGTTGCTACCAGCACTAGTGCATCTGGTTTCAGACCAGCATATCGGCATTTCAGGTTTAGGAACTTTTCTGCTCCCAGATCAGCCCCAAAGCCGGCTTCAGTAATTAAATAATCACCCAATTTTAACCCCATCTTGGTTGCCATTACACTGTTGCAGCCATGGGCAATATTGGCAAACGGCCCGCCATGCACAAAAGCCGGCGTATTTTCCACCGTCTGCACCAAATTGGGTTTAATGGCATCCTTCATTAATAACGCCATGGAACCGGCGGCATGGAGATCGTCAGCAGTAACCGGTTGACCATCATAGGTGTAAGCGACCACCATTCGTTTAAACCGTTCTTTCAGATCCATTAAGTCGGATGCGAGGCACAGTTCAGCCATCACTTCGGAAGCAACGGTGATATCAAACCCGGATTCCCGCGGGATCCCATCAGCTTTGCCGCCCAGTCCCAGCACGATATTGCGCAGCGCCCGCTCATTCAAATCCATGGCCCGACGCAGAACGATCTGACGAGGATCAATATTGAGACGGTTGCCTTGATGAATATGGTTGTCCAGCAAAGCGGCCAGTAAATTATGGGCGGTGGTTACGGCATGGATGTCGCCGGTAAAATGGAGATTAATGTCTTCCATGGGCAACACCTGGGCATAACCGCCCCCGGCAGCCCCGCCCTTGACCCCAAAACTGGGCCCCAGGGAGGGTTCGCGCAAAGCGATGATGGCCTTTTGTCCGAGACGGTTCAAGGCCATGCCCAACCCAACCGTAGTGGTGGTTTTCCCTTCCCCGGCCGGGGTGGGATTGATGGCGGTTACCAGCACCAATTTGCCATTGGGCCGATCCTTGATTTTTTCCCACGTTTCCAGAGTAACCTTGGCTTTGTGTTTACCGTAAAGCTCTATATCATCATCGCCCAAACCGATATAGCGGGCAATTTCAGATATTGGCTGCATGGTTGCCTGCTGGGCAATTTCAATATCACTTTTCAAACTGCTACCCCTCTCGTAATGTCTTTTGCGAAATTTCACTGTAATAATTCTGAATAATTATACCCTGATCAATCGAGCAAGTCCAGCAGCTAGCGAAATAATAGATTACACACATAAATGGAAGCAATCAAGCCGGTAATATCTGCACTAAGTCCGGTCAGCAAGGCATATCGGTAGCGTTTTATCCCGACTGATCCAAAGTAGACGGTGAGAACAAAAAAAGTCGTGTCGGTTGTTCCCTGCATTACGGAGGCCATTCGCCCGATCAGGGAGTCCGGTCCGTATAACTTGATCAGTTCTGTTGCCAGACCCAGTGCCCCACTGCCGGAGAGTGGCCTCATCATGGCCAGCGGCATTACTTCCGCCGGAGCACCCAGTTTTTGCATGAGCGGCATCATAGCCTGAATGGCATAATCCATTGCCCCGGAAGCTCGAAATACAGATATCGCCACCAACATCCCCACCAAAAAAGGAATAATTTTGACTGCTGTATAAAAACCTTCTTCGGCCCCTTCCACAAATGTCTCATAGACCGGCAATCGTTTCAGAAAACCATAGACCGGAACGGCCAGCAGAAGAAATGGAATGGCCCAGCGGGATACGGTATCAAGGAGTGCCAGCATGGCTTCTACCTCCCTGAACGGCTCAGTTTTCTGAGCAGCCAATCCAGGGTAATGGCCACAACACTGGCACAGCCAGTGGCAAAGATACAAGCACCCACGATTTCTGTAGGATCGGCTGACCCGCATGAGACGCGAATGCCAATGATGGTTGCCGGGATCAGCGTTATGCATGAAGTATTCAGCGCCAGAAAGGTACACATGGCGGTCGAGGCCTGATCACGGCCTCCATTTAACTTTTGCATTTCCTGCATGGCTTTCATGCCAAAAGGTGTGGCAGCGTTGCCCAAACCCAGCATGTTGGCACTGAGATTGAGCACAATTGCTCCCATGGCAGGATGTCCGGCGGGAATGGAGGGAAACAATCGCCTGAGCAGCGGATTCAGCAGATAAGCCAGGGTCTGGATCAGACCACCTTTTTCAGCAATTTTCATGATTCCCAGCCACAACGCCATAATCCCGATTAAATTAAAACAAACCTCGACGGCATCTCGCGCTGCTCCCAGAGCAGCCTGGCTGATCACTTCAATATTACCGTTCACAGCTGCGGCAATGATACCTGAGGCCAGCAACAAAAGCCAGATTACATTTAACAAATCCCCATCCCCCCCGCTTGATCAGATCTTTAAGCAAGTTATGACAGGGGGAAGAAAAATAGAACAGCCCGCTTTTATACGGGCTGTTTGCCAGGTAAAAACCTTTCCATGATCGATTCCGGAACGATGCTTTTAATGTTCCACGGATTGGTCCGTTTCATATTTGCTGCGCCTGTCCATCAACCCTTCTATTTTGTCAATGATCTGCGGTGCCAGGTCGACCACTCTTTCAGCCAAGCTATTGCCATTTACGGAAAGCAAGCGCACATCATTCATCCTGACCACCAGGAAGCCAACCGGTTTCACTGATACGCCTGCTCCGCTGCCTCCCCCGAAGGGAATATCCTGGCCTTTGCTGCTGTTGTCGAATTCATACTCCCCGCCGCCGGCAGCAAAGCCGCAGGCCACCTGGGAAACAGGGATGATTACTGTACCATCATTGGTTTCCACGGCGTCACCCACCACCGTATTGACATCCACCATTTCCTTGATACTTTCCATGGCAGTTTTCATCAATCCCTCAATCGGACGACTGTTACCGGGATTTTGCTGTGATTCCATCTATCCACCACCTGACTTTCCATACTGTTAAATAGATTGTTATGGTGATAATATGTACGATTCGCATTTTTAATATACAATCAATTTGACTGGCAAACTCAGTACTCAGATAGTCTGGTTCAACGGTCAATTGCACTTCTTTAAGATGACTGTTGCGGGCCAGATAAGTCATGCCCAGCCCCTTAACCGTCCATAATAATCCGGTATGCAGCGCAGCCCACATGGCGTTCTTTCCTCCCACCCGGCTTTTCCATCGGAATTTTTCCACTACCGTTAAGGAAAGAGTTTTCTTGAGGATGAAACAAACCGTTTGTTCACTCCCGGATAACAGACGAAAGTGTTTTCCAGTAAAAATATATTTCATTTGTTCCCATTTGCTGGCGGTTTTTTGCCCGACACTTTTCTGCCAGCGATCCATTAGCAGTGCTTCCAGCAAATTTAAACGGGGATCGCTATAGTCATAGATTTGCTCAAAGCGGTATAAAGGCAGGCCAAAACGAATTTGTATTCCTTGCAACCGATCATTGCTGGTCGCCATGATCTCCATGCGGAATGTAATATAACTGGATAATACCAGTACCAAAACCATCAAAATAAAAACGATATGGAATTTCATCGGCATTCTCCCGTTTTTCCATATCGTTCCCCTATGATTTTTCAGCTATGCACCATATTATGGTTTTTTATATTTGGCGATAGTCGTTTCAATTTCGGTTACGATTTTCTCCATCTCCCGGGCAATGACCAGATTGCTGCGGCCTTGTCTGAAGGTGGGGCAATGCAAATTGTAGTCGAGGATTTTTTTATCGATTCTCTCCAGATCCGCTTTTCTTTCCAGATAAAACAATTCCTTTTTATGTTCAAATCTTTGCCTGGTTCGCCCATTGTGCTGCTCCATGCAAAATATTTCTGTATATCGTCTGAAATATTCGATTTCCTTGCTTAGTTTGTCCAGGGCCGCATCAATCTCTTTGCCCAATTCAATCCAATAGGGGGCAAAATCATTGTCCTTCAGTATTTTGTAAGCCATCCGCATTTCCGCCGGTTCAAAAGGATTTTCCTCCAGATCCAGTGGTTTGCCGGCTCCGGCCAGATGATCAAAATCTCCGCGCTGTTTGGCTTTGTTGATTTGTTCTTCGACCAGATCGCGGGTACTGCTCATATAGCGGGCCAATTTTCTGTTTTGCTGGGCTTTCTGCATGATTTCTTCTTCCAGATCTTTATCCCCCAATATCAGCCCCCCTTTGATGCTCAAGCGCAATTCATACTTCCTGTTTTTTAAACCAATTCATCATCGAGTTGGGGAAGCTCCTCCAAACTGGACAAACCGAATATTTTCAGGAACTCATAACTGGTCCGGTAGAGGATGGGCTTGCCGGCCGCCTCTTTGTGTCCGTCTTCTCTTATGATCCCCTTTTCCAGCAGATTGCTGAGCACCCGTTCGACTTTGACGCCCCGGATATGCTCAATCTCAGCCCGGGTCACCGGCTGCCGGTAGGCAATGACCGCCAGGGTTTCCATGGCTGCCGCAGACAGCCGCAAGCGGGTTGGTTTGACCAGTTTGCCTACCAATTCAGAAAGCTCCGGTTTGGTGGCCATGATATAGCCCCCCTCCAAAGAAATGATTTGCAGTCCGCGGCAAGATTGATGGTATTCCAGCATCAACTCCTGCATGATGGATTTGAAATCATCCTGCTCGATTTGCAGTATATTCAGCAATTCAGCCATATCCAGCCGTTCCCCGCTGACAAACAACAGGGCCTCAATTCCTGCTTTGATATCCTCCCGCATCAACATCATGGTATCTCCCGCATCTTTAATAGTATTTCTCCGAATCTTGTCTGCTGAACAGCTTCGATGCGACTCATGCGGATTAATTCCAGAATCGCCAAAAACCCGGCCAATATTTCCCGCCGCAGTTTATATCCGGCAAATAATTCGCCAAAACTGGCTTTCCCCACGCATTGCAGATGCTGTATGATTTCCTCCATTTTTTCCGCAACGTTCACATCTCCCCGGGGAACATCATAGCCCGCCGGATCAACCCCACCATCCAGGAGATGCAAGTAGGCCTTGAGCAGAGACTGCACAGATGCTGTGATCTCTTTGGCCGGTTCGATCAAGTCCACTTGGCCGTGACGATAAAAAGGCCGCGGGTAATCTTCATTCAGCCTTAAAGCCAGTAATCCAGCCGCCTTTTTATAACGTTTGTAAGCCAGCAGCTTGCTGATCAGCTCCTCCCGCGGATCTACTTCTTCTTCCTCTGCCTCCTCCGGCTTGCCCGGCAGCAGCAAGCGGGCTTTGAGACTGAGCAGATAGGAGGCCATCATCAAAAAATCCCCGATCTGATCGAGATCGATATTCCCGCTGCCAGTAATATAGTCCATATATTGATCAGTAATGATGGCAATGGGTATATCATAAATATTCATCTCGTTTTTCTCAACCAGATAAAGGAGCAAGTCGAGCGGTCCGTAGAAATGCTCCAGGTTGACCACATAATCCACAGCCCGATCCTCCGTTAAAAAACTGTCCCGTAAATAGCAACATATATCACATTATAAATAGGCCAAATGATTTTACCGGCCAGGTTGGTAAAAATGAGCAGAAGTAAAAGCAAAGGTCCAAACTGTTCCAGGGAATAAATAAACGACGCCCCTTTGTCCGGTAACAGTCCGGCCAGAATTTTGGAGCCGTCCAGTGGCGGAACCGGGATCAGATTGAACACGGCCAGAATAATATTAATCTGAACCAACGGGATGATCATCTGCACCACTGCGGACATACTTCCGCCGTAGAGCCCCGTTTGAGGATCAAAGCCCAGCAATCGCAGGGCGATCATTCCAACCATGGCCAGCAGCAGATTTATGGCCGGACCGGCCACGGAAACCAGCATCATTCCGGTCTTAATATTGGTTTTTTTAAAGTTGTAGGGGTTGACCTGCACCGGTTTGGCCCAGCCAAAATGCAGAAACAGCAGCGCAAAAAAACCGATCCAATCAATATGGGGCAAAGGATTGAGGGTCAGACGTCCCTGATAATAGGGCGTGTCATCACCCAACCAGTCAGCTACCTGCCCGTGGGCATATTCATGAAAAGTCAACGCAATCAAGATTGCCGGTAAGGCAATCAGCATACTATAGATAGATTGCATTCGTAATACTCCCTTCTTCAAGCCATTGTTTGACCATATCGATCTCTTGTCGGCGGGTCGTCAGTTTTTCATCCAGCTTGTATTCATACAGTCTTTCTAAAATCTGTTTATAAGCGGGCCCCGGCTTTAAGCCCAGTTCCCGCAAATCATCGCCATTGATTTCAATCTTTACCCTGTCCTTCAAATCCAAATATTGATTGACCCGGTTCCAGGCAGTTTCATCTTTGATACACAGCAATAAATACAGCTTGTTTTCATTGGCCAGCCCGGTCAGCAACTTATCATAATCACTGGGAAGCAACAAGTGATCCTCGCTGATTGAAACCGCCAGTTGAGGGATGGTGGCCGCATCCACAATGGCCTTTTTGGCGGTGCGATCAATGGGATAATTTTGCAGTAGCTTTTCTTTGTTTTCAGCATCCAATTGGGCAAAGATGACGATCAGATAGACCAGCCAGGTTTTAAATTTCCAGCCGTAATATCTATCCAACCACCACCCGGCTACCAGCGGCACTCTTTTTAATTTGCTCCAGCCGACCCTGGCAAAATCAATTTCCGGCAGGACAAATTTCCATACTCCTATTTCCTGCATGCGTCTTAATGCCGGCAGGGGATCCTTTTCATTCAATATGAGAATCAATTCTGAAACAATCCGTTTATAGGAAAGTTTGCCCAACATACGGCGTTCAATTGCATCCTTGGCAAATCTCATGGTATCTGCCTCAATTTTAAATTGGTAGCGTTGTTCAAAACGAATGGCCCTGATAATGCGGGTGGGATCTTCGACAAAGCTGAAATTGTATAATATGCGGATCAACCCTTTGCGTAAATCGTTACATCCCCCGAAATAATCAATCAAATCGCCAAAATGATCCGGATTGAGACAAATCGCCAAAGTATTAACAGTAAAATCCCGCCGGTACATATCCTCCTTAAGGGATGACTTTTCCACCTGGGGTAGGGCCGCGGGGAATTCATAATACTCGGTTCGAGCAGTAGCGATATCAATTTTACTGCCATCCGGCAGGATCAATACGGCTGTACCAAACCTTTCGTGGATACGCAGTTTGGCGTTCAAGCTCTGCGCCAGCCTGGCAGCTACTTCATGTCCATCGCCTTCCACCACCAGATCGACGTCAAAGTTGGTCACTTGCAGTAATAAATCTCTGACAAAACCACCCACACAATAAACCGTACTATTCAGTTGAGTTCCAATTTCTCCCGCCAGACGGAGAAAAGATAAAATTTGCCGGGGCAATTGTTTTTCCATTTGGGTTCGGCAGTTTTCCCAGGAACCCTCTGAATAGGAAAAAAGCACTTCATGGTCTTCCGGATAATCGTCGCCGTGCAGCGTCCGTAAAATGTCGGTTCTGGAAACGATGCCGACGATTTTGCCCTCCTCGATCACCGGCAACCGGCCAATATCATGCTCCACCATCAATTTCTGAATATCACTGACGGATGTGGCGGAGGTCACCGATAAGACATTGGCGGTCATGAATCCCTTAACGGGTGCATGACCAAGTTCGTGAATTCTGGCTTTATCGACATCCCGCCGCGATATCATGCCAATCATTTTATCATTTTCCACCACCGGCATGCCGGTATGTCCATATCTGAGCATCAACTTTCCGGCTTCCTCCATACTGATCCCGGAGCGCAGCGTTTTGACCGGACTGGACATAATATCCGCAGCGATCGTGGCAGGATGGATTAGAATCAACAAATTATCCTGGATAATTTCTTTCACTTCCTGGCAGTCTCTGGAACGAACCACGGCTGAGGCTGCTTTTTCATGTCCCCTTCCTCCCAAAGGTTTCAATACCTCATTAATTTTTATACTGTTGCTGCGGCTTCTGCCGATTACATTTATCTTTCCGTCCATTTTAACGATGACAAAAACGGCATCACAGTCTTCCATTTCAAACAAACGATAGGTTACCAGATCCAGTCCGGGAACAAATTCTCCTCCTTCAAATACCGCTAAAACAATATCCAGATCTTTGACCTTGTAATGCATACCGGATTCGATCAGCCGGTAAAGTATTCTGCGCTGTTCTTCTGAAAAGGAATTTTCCATGAAATTACTGACGACCGTCAGATTAGCTCCCCGGCTGAGTAAAAAAGCAACCGCACCAGCGTCCCGTGACGTGGTGGAGGGATAAAGCAAACTACCGGTATCATCGTAGATGCCCAGGGCAAATATGGTTGCCTCAAAGGGACTGACGGGGATATTTTGTTCTATGATCTTCTCCACCAGAATAGTCGTCGCTGCACCAGTGAAATGGATTTCTGCAATACTGCCGCGCAGATCATCTTCATTGGGGGGATGATGATCATATACATGGATGTCCAGTTGCTTGTTCTGCAATACCTTGGACAGCTGCGCCAGACGTTGGGGGTTGGCAGTATCGACCACC
>CAZACF010000021.1:10501-19697 GCA_964483565.1 uncultured Syntrophomonas sp.
CCGTTTTAATGGTCAGCAGATCCTTATACAAAGCCATAAATTTTTTCACGCTTTTGTTGACCGTGCCTGAAAATACCCGCACGGCTCCCGGATATAATTTGGCTGCTGCGGCCATGCTGGCCAGACCGTCAAAATCGAGCGCATTATGTGAAGTAATAATTTCCAAAATCATTCTCCCTCAGCAAGATTATTTGCATTATATCACACCCGCCAAGCAGTTTATACTTGCCACCCACTGCTCGATCCAGTTATAAAACACAGTTGTATGATTCGCTGAGGTTTTGATGATTGCGGTTATACTCACAGCTATTGCCGGCTATTCTCTTTTTTCCTATAATAATTTAAAATAGTTAAATTGAAAATCGACAAGGAGGCCTTCAGCGTGTACCAACAATCGGAAAAGTACAGCGTTAAAATGATCCCCGGCAGAGGTTATGAGGTAGTGGGGGAATGGAAAGATGATGTTCATGATATCCGCACTCGCATGCTGTTTGATTACGAAACCTATCAGGTCATCGAAGCAGAAGCAACGGGTCTTACCACACCTTTTGGAGATGTCTGTCAAGTGGGGCTGGATAACATGAACAAAATGGTGGGCCAGCAAGTGGGGCCAGGTTGGACCGGGCTGGTCAAAGAACAGTTAATGGGCAAGGCAGGCTGTATCCACTTGGGAGAAATGGTCATAAAATCTTTCAAATCGGGGTTGGCAGCTGCCTCCCGCAACATACCCGAGTGGGTGGAGGCAGAAGATTACGCCCAGCGCTGGGCTGGATGGGAAGCACTCTATAAGGATAGCTGTGTTTATTTTGCCCAGCCCAATGCCATGGAAAATTTAATGCACAAGGTTCACGACAATGGGGTCGGCAAATCGATCTCCCCACAAGAGTAATTGCTTATCTAAAGCATGGTCCTTGTATATCTGCACGCTGCGATTGCTTGCCGGCCCGCGAGGATCAGCCAAACCGATTTTAATGATTGCCGGGGGGCGTTTTTTCCGGGGGCGGGGCAAGCTTTGCCTTAAGGGCCAGTACTTCCCGTTCCAGCTTTTTATTGTTGTTCAACAGCTCGTTTAATTTCCGGCCGGTTTTAAAAGCCCGGAAACTATCGATTAAAAAGGTGATGATAGCGCCCCCCATGGCTGCAATCAAGGCCACCAAAGCCAATGAGATTTCCGCCGTTTCCCAGGTTAAAAAACGGATGGCTACCGGAGTATTGTTTTGCATAACAAAGATAACAATGCCGACCATAAAAACCAATGCACCCAGTAAAAATCCTGGCATAGAACATTCTCCTCCCCAGATCATTGTTGTGGGCAATAATTCTTTTATTACTGATTATTTTACGTACTCTCATTTAATAAAGGAAGTAAAAAATAAAAATTTTTCACGTAAAACCGGGCTTGTCAAAACCCTCCCTCTGACTTATAATGTATAAAATGCAAATCTATATTATGGTCAGGTTTCACAAGCCAGGCTCGCAATGGGCAGCGGAACTCCGCGGGACTTCTTTTTATTGAAGTCCCGCTATTTTTATATAATGGGGGTTATTATATTGGGTGCGATTAAAACAATTCGTGATATGTGGGCAGATGAAAAACAAAGGATCGCCTCCGTTTCAATCCTTTCAAATACTGTCTTGGTACTGTTGAAATTGATGGCCGGGATCATGACCAATTCGGTCAGCATTCTATCTGAAGCGATTCATTCCGGCCTGGATCTGTTGGCGGCCATTATTGCTTTTATTGCTGTGCGTATCTCCAGTTCACCTCCAGATTCCAGACATCGTTACGGACATGGTAAATTTGAGAATTTGTCAGGAACGATCGAAGCATTGCTTATTTTTGTCGCTGCCATCTGGATTATGGTCGAAGCTTACGACAAACTCGTTCACGGTGCACAAGTGGAAACGATTGGGATTGGTATCGCGGTGATGGCTTTTGCCTCCCTGGTCAACTGGCTGGTCTCTAACCAATTGATGAAAACGGCCCGCAAAACCGATTCGATTGCCCTGGAAGCAGACGCCATGCACCTGCGCACTGATGTGTATACTTCCCTGGGTGTAATGTTCGGTTTGCTGATCATTGCAATCACCAAAATACAAATAATCGATCCCATCATCGCCATCGCGGTTGCCTTGTTAATCTGTAAGGCAGCTTATGATCTGACTTTAAAAGCATTGATCCCTTTGCTGGATGTCGCCCTCCCGCATGAAGAAGAGGTCGCCATCAAAGAAGCGATTGATAAAGTAAACCCAGATGGTCTGGTTGATTTTCATCAGTTAAGAACCCGTAAAGCCGGCGCAGAAAGATATGTTGATATGCATCTGGTTGTACCGCGCTATTTAACCATTACCGAAGTACATGAATTGTGTGACCGCATTGAAGTTGAAATTGCCGCCCGGTTGCCATACGTACATGTACTGGTTCATGCGGAGCCGTGTGCAGATGGGGACTGTGAGTTATGCCGTCACCAGGAATGTAATATCAGATCCGAATCAACCCAATCATAACCCCATAAATCCTAAAGTCCTTGTCAACCTGAGCGACTACAGACCTCAATCAGACGGTTCGCTAGCGTAAGCTCATAAAATCTTTGTGAAGGGGTCAGATGATCCCTTCATTCAACCTGGATTCCCGTCCACTCATAACGAGGGATCGTTAAAATCCTAATAATTTAATGGGTACAAGGATTTCCAATATGGTAATGAACATCGTTACGCAGGAAACATATAACAAGTTAACTGGTAGTGTTTATGCGGGCTCATATGCATCTCGTTATGTATTTCCGGGAATGCAGAATTCAAATCAAAAGTGCAGACCAAAAAACGACCATCAAGGCATCCAAAAAGCCCGTTGCATCGACATAGCATATCGATGCAACGGGCTTTGTTATTTCAGTATAAGCCGCGCCTCAGGCTGCTTCCGGCAGGGACTGGTTACAATTCCGGCTTTCTTTATCAAACCCGGCGCTTCAGCATTTTAATACGCTGATGATCAGCTGGCCGAGCGTTGCTTGATATCATAATACATCGGGCTGGCAACGCATATGGAAGAATACATGCCATAGATAAAGCCAACCAACAGGGCGATGACAAAAATCTTAATGGTGGAACCGCCAAACAGCAGCAAGGTCACCAAAGGCATCAAAACTGTCAGTACTGTATTAACGGAACGGTTCAATGTCTGCATAATGCTGCGGTTAAGCAAGGTATGGAGTTCCTCTTTCTTGCGGCTGCGCAGGTTCTCTCTGACCCGGTCAAAGATAACAATGGTATCGTTGATGGAATAACCAATGATGGTTAGGATCGCGGCCACAAAGTAGCTGCTGACCTCCCATTGGAAAATAGAGAAGAGTCCTACTACCACCAATACAACCTGGGCCAGCGACAGCACCGCAGCCAAACCAAAGGCAAATTCAAAGCGGAAAGTAATATAGAGCAACATTAGAACCAAAGCAATGCCAATCGCTATCAGCGCATTACGGGCAAGTTCGCTGCCAATGGTGGCGCCCACGCTTTCCGCACTTTCCAAGCTAACATTGTTAAATTTCTCCTGCAGGCTGGAGGTCATTTCAGCCGTTTGGGCTTGATTCAATTCATTGGTGCGAATATAAAATTCGTTGCCGCTCTTCTGCACACTTACTTCTTTTACCAACCCAAACTCGTTGACGGCATTTCTGACTTGATCAGCCGTGATGGTACTGTCCATTTTATAGCGCAACAAGGATCCTCCGGTAAAATCAATGCTCCAATTGAGTCCCTGCATGAACAAGGAAACAATCCCGGCTACGATTAAAATGGAGGAAAATATATAGAACCATTTTTTTGTTTCAATAAATCGCATCTTCTACCCTCCTTATACACCGTAAAGTTTATTGTTCTTGGTGATATCGGCAAACCAGACCAACATATAACGAGTGAACGTCAAAGCCACCAGCATGCTGGCCACAATACCAATGGAGAGGGTAACTGCAAATCCTTTGATTGAGCCGGTTCCAAACCAGATCAATACCACCGCCGCAATCAGGGTGGTCAAATTGGCATCGAAGATCGTCCAGAACGCTCTGGCGAATCCTGATTCGATGCCCGCCTTCAAGGTTTTGCCCAAACGCAGCTCTTCTTTGATATGTTCGTAAATAATGATATTGGCATCCACTGCCATACCGATCGACAATACAAAAGCGGCAATACCCGGCAAGGTCAACACCACCCCCAGCATGGCCATGGTCCCCAATACCAGGATCGAATACAACACCATGGATATATCGGCTACCAATCCGGGCAGACGATAATATCCCAGCATAAACAACAGGATGGCCAACAGACCCATTAGGCCTGCCTTTATACTGAAGTCCAGCGAATCACTGCCCAAACTCGGGCCAACCGTTCTTTTCTCCATAATGCTGAAGGAAACCGGCAAAGCACCGGAACGCAGCAGTACGGCCAGATCCTGCGCTTCCTTGGCGGTAAAATTACCGCTGATCTGGGCCTGACCGTTGGGGATTGGTTCATTAACCGTCGGCGCACTGATGGTTTTGCCGTCCAGCACAATGGCGATGGGCTTGCCAACATTGGCGGCAGTCGCTTCCGCAAACAGCTTGGCACCGGTTTTGTCAAACTCCAGATTGACCGTAGCTTCTCCTCCGGAAGAGCTAAGCTGGGCCTGGGCATCTTTCAGATTTTCCCCGCTGACCAGCACTTTGCCGGTCTCATCCCAGAATTCCAATTGGGCGGTATTCTTAATGATATCAACCGCCGCCTCAGGATCATCTACCCCTGCCAGTTCAATAACCACCCGGTCGTTGCCCTGAGGATAAATGGATGGTTCGCTGACGCCCAGTGAGTTAACGCGTTCATCCAACACACCGATCGACTTCTGGATCGTATCTGCACTGATCTGCTTGCCTTCTTTTTCCTGGGCCTGCAGGACTACGTGCAGTCCACCCTGCAGATCCAATCCCAGTTTAATGTTGTTGATAATTGGCTGGTAGGTAAAATAGGCCAAAAAAGCCAACGCTACAATGATTGCACCGATTATTGCGATACTGGTATTTTTTCGCAACGGTTTGTCCTCCCTCCGCATTCTCGTCTTTATGATCAAGCCTGCTCCAAGAATAAAAATCTTTTTTCCTATAAGAGCTTGGCGCCATTAATAATTAAGGCAAATTCACAACCTAAATAGTTGGCTGCCCGCCGGCACATCAGCATGCGGCTTAAAAATATTTCAAAATACTCCAGCACCGGACAAATCTGAATATCAATGGTCAATTCCATTCTAATCATTTTTTGTTCCGGCTCGATAATCAGGGATGAATTCTCTACCGCATAATTTACCCGGTCATGAATATCAAAAGTCGCTACATCATGATTTCTGACCCGGTTGCGGTGCACATGGGATTTATCGGCTAGAATCAGGGCTGCCGCCACAGGGTTTACCGGCAAGCCGCTGCCTTCGTCATGGTTGCCGATGGCGGCAGTTACAACAGCAATTTCCTCAGGCTTCATATGCATGGCCTGCAAAATCCCCATGGCCATTAAGGCACCGCTCTGGCTATGTCCGTTACGGTTGACCACATTGCCCAGATCGTGCATATACCCTGCAATACCTGCCAAATCAGCAGTATGCTGATCGTAGCCCAACTGCAGCATAATCCTGCGGCTCAGGCTGGAAACCAGGGTGATATGAAGCTGGCCGTGATCCGTATAACCCATGGCCTCCAGATGTTCGTTCCCCTTGCGAATAAACATATCGATAACCGGGCTCTTTTTGATATCTTCCAGGGTAACCATTCTATTCCCCAATTTTATGAGAAATGGCTTTTTTGATAAATTCAATTTCTGTATTATCAGCAACTTTTATCATGATGGTGTCTTCTTTTACTTTGCTGATTTCACCGCGTATCCCGCCAATGGTAACGATCTTATCGCCTCTTTTCAACGATCCCAGGACTTCATCATGCTTTTTTTCCTGCTTTTTACGGGGCATAATAATGAATAAATAGAATATCAACAGAAATACGCCAAAATAGATCGCTACGGTTATCCAGCCCTGCTGCGCGGTGTTGGTTGCTGCAGCTATAGTGTTCAATTCTATCCCTCCTAATTAATTTTCCATAACCTTATACTTTTTCGCCAAACCTTGTTTAAATCCTGCCGTTAAAATCTGTAATTTTTATAGAATTGGTTATAATACTGATCAAACGTATTGCCTTTAATAGCTTGGCGAATTTCCTGCATGAGTTTTATTAAAAAATAAATATTATGATAGCTTAACAGGATATGGGCCAGAATCTCTTGCGCTTTGACCAGATGCCGCAAATAAGCACGGCTGTAGTTTTTGCAGACCCGACAGTCACAATCTGGATCCAAGGGGGTGAAATCTTCTGCATAAACGGCATTGCGCACCACCACCTTGCCCTGGTGGCTGAAGGCTGTTCCGTGGCGGGCAATACGAGTGGGCAGAACACAGTCAAACATATCTACTCCGCGTTTGACCCCTTCCAGCAAATCCTCCGGTGCCCCCACTCCCATTAAATAGCGCGGTTTGTCGGCGGGCAGCAGACTGTCAGTCAGATCAAGGATACGGTACATATCCGCTTTGGGTTCACCTACGCTTAATCCGCCAATGGCATAGCCGGGAAAATCCAGAGCGACGAGCTCAGCCGCGCTCTTTTCCCGCAAATCCTCAAAAATATTGCCCTGCACAATGCCAAACAAAGCCTGATCGCTGCGATGATGACTTTCCCGACAGCGTCTGGCCCATTGGGTCGTCCGGTCTGCTGCCTGGGCAGCCTCCTCATAACTGCAGGGAAAAGGGGCACATTCGTCAAAACACATGGCAATATCTGCGCCCAGCTTTTGCTCGATATCCATCACAATTTCCGGGCTTAAAAAATGGCGCGAGCCGTCTATATGGGAGTGAAACAAGACCCCCTCATCACTGATGCGGCGCAATCCCTTGAGACTGAAAACCTGAAACCCGCCGCTGTCGGTCAGAATGCTACCCGGCCAATTCATAAAGCGATGCAGTCCTCCGGCTTTTTCGACCAGCTCGGCGCCCGGCCGCAAATACAAATGATAAGTATTGGACAAAACCACACTCGCGCCAACTTCCGTCAACATTTCCGGGGTCATGGCTTTGACCGTCGCCTGGGTCCCTACCGGCATAAAAACCGGGGTCTCAACCAGCCCGTGCGAAGTTGTCAACTGTCCGGTTCGTGCTGCACTGCCGGCATCTTTCCCGGTAATTTGAAAATCCAACATAAATCCATTCCTTCTTTGGCTCAAATGATCATCATGGCATCACCGTAACTGAAAAAACGATACTTTTCGTCCACCGCATGGCGATAAGCCTCGCAGGTGTTTTCCAAACCGGCAAAAGCTGCCACCAGCATAAGCAGAGACGAGCCCGGCAAATGAAAATTAGTAATGATCTTGTCCACTGCCTGATATTGATAGCCCGGGTAAATGAATTTGTTGGTCTGACCGGCCTGACCGCAAAATCCATAGTCCTTATTATATACCGTTTCCAAGGTTCTTACTACCGTTGTGCCGACGGCAACAATATTTTTCCCGTTTTGGCGGGTATTGTTTAATCGTTCGGCGGTATCCTCATCGATCTCAAAATATTCATAATGCATCTGATGTTCCCTGATGTCTGCGCAACTGACCGGGCGAAAGGTTCCCAGGCCAACATGCAAAAGGATCCGGGCTACATTCACTCCGCTGTCCTGAAGATCCTGCAGCAGCTTGGGCGTAAAATGCAGTCCAGCGGTCGGCGCGGCCGCCGAGCCTGCTTGCCGAGCATAAATTGTCTGATAGGAGGTTTTGTCTTTTTCTTCGGCTGGCCGACTGATGTAGGGAGGAAGTGGCATCTTGCCCGCCTGGTCGAGAAAGGCCATCTCATTGGGACAATGCAGAAAACGCAGCAGCCGTCCCCCATTTTCCAGTTCAGCGGTCACTTCCATTTCTACCCCGGGATGATCGGGGAAAAACACTCGACTGCCCTGGGGCATACGCCGGGCCGGCTTGACCAGGGCTTCCCAGTTTTCTCCCCGTTTGCTGAGCAACAGAATTTCAATTTTGGCTCCGCTGGTTTTGTAGGCAAAAAGACGGGCTGGCATCACCTTGGTCTGGTTAATGACCAAGGTATCCCCCGGAGAAAAGTATGTGCAGATATCGGTGAAAATGCGGTCCTCCAGTCTGCCGCTAAAGCGGTCCATGACCAGCAGGCGAGCCGAATCGCGGGGTTCAGCCGGGTACTGGGCAATCAATTGGGGGGGCAAATCAAAAAGATAACGATCTAAATCATAGCTGGATAATTGTTCTGAGCGGTTCACTTGGCTTTTCTCCTGTAACGTTCCATTTCACTGTATAGGCAGCCGCAATACTGCTGACGGTATAATCCCATTTCCCGTGCATTAATCCCGGTTTGGCGAAAGCCGTCCCGAAAATCACGATATATAAAAGGTATTTCATATTTTTCCCCAATCAACTGCCCCAACTCCTGGATCCAGTCGTGACGTTGATATTTACTGACCAGCAAGGTGGTGGTAAAACCATCAAATTTGCCTTTGCGGGCGATCTGGGCGGCCTTCTCCAGTCTTAACTGGTAACAATAAAAGCAGCGCCGGCTTTCGCGAAAACTGATGGTTTGAAAGTACTGGGCCGGGTCATATTCTTCCTCAAACAGCATGGGCAAATCGACTGCTTGGGCATAGCTTAGCAGTGAATCCCGGCGTTTCTGCCATTCCGTATAGGGATGAATATTGGGGTTAAAATAATAGCCCCTCAATTCAAATCCCTCTGCGCGCAGGGCCGGAACCGGATAGCTGGCACAGGGGCCACAGCAGACATGCAACAATAACTTGGGCATCGTTTCACTTCCTATACCATTGCCATATTCGCGTGCGCCGAAATTCAATCATTGCTGTCAGGATCTTCAAACAAACTTGTATTCTGAAAACCCTTTTGGATGGGCTGACCCAAAACTCGATAGGCCAATTCAGTGGCCACCCGTCCCCGAGGGGTCTTATGGATGAGTCCCAGCTTGAGCAAATAAGGCTCGTACACATCCGTCAGCGTGTCACTTTCTTCCGAAACTGCCGCGGCCAGTGTTTCCAGTCCAACCGGTCCGCCTCCGAATTTAATAATTATAGCATCAAGTATCATCCTGTCAACCGTGTCCAGACCGTGTTCA
>CAZACF010000022.1:0-4578 GCA_964483565.1 uncultured Syntrophomonas sp.
TCCTTCGACATTAGTAATACAGCAGGTGCAACAGTTAATATTGCCTCCAATAATTCATTGAAACTTCAGATCGGTGCCAACGCAGGCCAGAACATGAGTATTTCCATCAATGATATGAGAGCATCCGCTTTAGGCGTATCAGGCTTGGATATGACTTCGGCTGCTGGTGCAAAAGTTGCGCTGGAAGCGATTGATAAAGCAACCGCAACGGTTTCCTCAGAAAGAGCAAAACTTGGTGCCTACCAGAACAGATTGGAAAGCACCATCAACAACCTGGGAACAACTGCTGAAAATCTGACTTCGGCCCAGTCATCGGTAACCGACGTCGATATGGCGGCAGAAATGGCCGAGTTCTCCAAGAACAACGTGCTTTCCCAGGCTGCTCAGGCCATGCTGGCCCAGGCCAACCAACAGCCCCAGCAGGTACTGCAGCTCCTCAAATAGTCACCAACTCTTCTGGGACTCCGAATTTCGGGGTCCCTTTTTTAATGGCAGCCATCCAAGCGCCGCCCAGCTTTATGAATGCGAAAGTACCGTTTTTGTCATCCCAACAGTTATTGTTATTTCAACCGTTATTGTCATCTTGAACGAAGTGAAGCCTGCCCCAACCATGACCTTTAAGTCATATGTAGTCCCCGCAGGGGGGGGGATCTCATCTCGCGGAGTTAGATCCTTCACTGCCGCTCAGGATGACATAGGCCGTCGGGATGACCTGGAAACAAGTGGTTGTGCCCGGCGGGCATAAGAGGTTAATATGAAAGTGAAGTTTAACGGGTACAGAATGGAGCTGTCATGAAAGAAACCATCAAACTGGCTGTAGCGCTGAAATATGAAGACAGCGGCGACGATGCCCCCCAGGTGATTGCCTCCGGTCGGGGTGAAATTGCGCAGAGAATCATTGAGATTGCCCGGGAAGAGAAGGTTCCGGTGTATGAGGATGCTGGCCTGGCCGGTGTGCTGGCTTCTCTGGAAACAGGAACGGAGATCCCCCCCGAGTTATACAAGGCCGTGGCCGAAGTGATCGCTTTCGTCTGGCGGCTTGATCAGCAATATGCGGGAAAGACCGGCCGAGCAGACGATTAATGCAAGTCTGACTGGTTACGTTCAGCTAACATCAGCTCCCATGAACGTAACTATGGGCCTCATGACCGCCCCTTGCAGTATCCCTTGATGGAGGAAAGGATTTTTTTATCATGGATATCAGCGGCCTCAAAAACTTCATCCCCACCCCGGTTTCATCCTCATCCAGTCTGTCTTTGAACCTTGGCCAGATGATCAGTGCCCAGATTGTCAAATCAGAAGGCGGACAAATACTGCTGCAGTATGGCGGCTACTTGTTCAAGGCCAAAACCAAATTGGCTTTGCAGCCCGGAGAAAAAATAAAACTGAGGGTGGAGTCGGTTGACAACAACCTCATCAATCTAAAAATCGTCAGCGGGAAAGAAAGCCAACCCGCCCAGATGATTGCCGCCTTATTATCCCCCCTGCAAAAACCTGAGCCCCATTTGGAGATGATCGCCCGTCAGTTGACCAAATTTAACCTGCCGGTCAGCCTCGATTTATTGACCGATATTAGTAAATTTATAAAAAAACATAAATTATCGGCGGATATCAGCTCGTTGCTGGTTTGGCTCAAATCCGCCGGGATTGTTGCTGATTCAGAGCAGGATATCAAAGCCTTGCGCGCCTTACATAAATTTTTTCGCGGTGAATTGGACAGCGAATTGGAAAATGAACTGGCAGCGCGCTGTTTTACCCTGCTTAACAGCGCTGAAAACCAGTATGCCGGCGGGGTAAATATTAGCGGCTGGGCGCTCGGCCGGCATCATATCTATCTTGTCCGGGAAGGCGCGAAAGGGGAAGAATGGCGCTCTGATCACTGTCAGTTGGCGGTCAAGGTTGAATCGGCTGCTTTGCAGGAATTATGGTTTTTGATCGATCATAGCAATCATCAAATGACCGCCCGTATTTATTGCCAGGCTGAGCATTACAAACATATTTTAGAAAGGGAGACGCTGACCTTTAAAGCTGCTTTGCAGGCCGCCGGTTATCAGCTGGGAGAGGTAACGGTTGCGGTGCATAGCGATCCGCTCACCATTTTTGACCTGCTGCCCGCCAAAGAAATAGGCAATGTCAATATCAGTATTTGAACGAAAGGCCACGGTTGGGGTAGCTTCACTTCGTTTAGGATGACACAATTGAATGACTTTTTCAGTGGTCTCGGAACCCACCTCCTGATTCCCGTTATTAAATCTGCAAACCAGCCAAAACTAGCCTTTGTGAGACCGGCCATTACAAAACGTAATAACCGGTTATACACCTTGCCTAAATTATTAATTATAATTATGAATCATACTGTTGCCAATATTATGACAATTTCCTTTTGAAATTTATCTTTATATTTTGCTAAAAACAATGAAAATTTACCTAAAAAGGTATTTACTTTTTTGAAATATTAATTTAGTATTGTGATAAAAGAAGAGGAAAAAAAAGTTATTTGTCTTATTATATAAAAGATTCAATAATTTTTTGTGAAAAAGCCTAAAAAAACGAAATTATAATCGTTTGTTCTTGAAGGGCAAATCTATTGAAAAATAGATGCGCAAAGCCAAGGGTCTAAGTCGTCAAAGCGATATGACAGCCTGGTTGCTAGAGATCATACCTTATTAGTAACCTTTCTCAAGGTATGGTTGATAATATTTTGGGGGAGGTTTGTCTATTGAGTATCAAGTTGGATCGCACATTTGGATTACTGGAAGCTTCCTTGGACGGCTCGGCAGCCAGGCAGAAAGCGATTGCTCACAATGTGAGCAATATCGATACGCCTGGCTTCAAACGTTTTCTGGTCGATTTTGAGCAGCAGCTGCAAAGCTCGCGGGAGATGCAGCCGTTACCCTTGTTGGTGACCCGGGCCAAACATATCAACCAACCGCAGCCAGGCAGTTTTGATCAACCAAGAGACAGATCTCCCGGGTCTCGCCTGGATGGCAATAATGTGAACCTGGAAACTGAAATGATCAATATGGTGAAAAATGATTATTATTTTAATGCGGCACTAAATCAAGTCAATAAAAAAATTGCTATGTTAAAACTGTCGATTGATGGAAAATAGAGCGGAGGAGCGATGAAATGAGTTTTATGAGCATCATGGACATATGTTCCAGCGGCCTTGGTTGTGAAAAAGTGAGAATGGAAATAATCGCTCAGAATATTGCTAATATCGAGACCACCAAAACCCCCGAAGGCGGTCCCTACCGGCGCAAAATGGTGGCCTTTAAAGAAACGCTCTCCAACCAGCTGCAGGCCCAGCAGGCTACCGGCGGGTCAACCGTTGCGGGGGTACAAGTATCGCAAATTATCACTGACACAGCCGAGCCGCTGATGGTGTTTGACCCTCAAAATCCGGATGCCAACCGGGATGGTTTTGTGGCCAAACCGAATATCAATCTGGCCAATGAAATTGTCGACTCTATTTCCGCTGCCCGGGCTTATGAAGCCAACGTAACCATCTTGAACGCTACCAAATCAATGGTTGCCAAAGCATTAACCATTGGCCGCGGATAAACCATTACCGTCCGCCCCAAACATCTATTATTTGACGAGGAGGGGATATTGTGAATATTGCCAGCTTCAGTACCACCATGAATCAAGTCGGCAACTCCGTATCCAAAGGGTTAAGTACCGGGCAGGGAATAACCGGCAAGCCGGCAGCAGCCCAAAGCTTCGGGGATATTTTAGGCCAAAAGCTGGAGGAAGTAAATTCTTTGCAGAAAAACGTGGATCAGCTGACCGAGACATTTCTGACCGGCGGGCCGGTGGAAATACATGAAATGCTGATTGCGGCCGAAAAGGCAGATATCGCGCTACGTGAGACCATTGCCGTCCGAGATAAATTGGTAGAAGCCTATAAACAAATCTCCAATATGCAAATCTAGAATCATGGAGCTGAAATGGATTTATTAAAGAAAATATCGGAACAATGGAAGAATTATTCATCTACCCAAAAATCAGTCAGTCTGGTCATGATTACCTGCTTAATCCTGGCTTTGTTCTTCTTCTATAACTGGGCAACCAAAGTGGAGTATGCCATCCTGTACACCAATGTCCAGGCGGATAGTGCCGGTAAAATCGTGGAGGGACTCAAATCATTAAAGGTTCCCTATACTTTGACGGACGAAGGCAAGACGATTTCAATTCCTGCCGATCAAGTCTACGAAGTCAGATTGAATCTGGCCGGTAAAGGGGTTATCGCCGAGAGCGGACAGGGCTTTGAACTCTTTGATACCAGCAACATGAGCGCTACTGATTTTGAAATCAACGTCAATTACCAGCGGGCTTTGCAAGAAGAGCTGCGTCGATCCATTATCAAGATTGACGCTGTCAAACAAGCCCGGGTACACCTGGTATTACCGGAAAAAAGTGCTTTCCTGGAAAACCAAAATCCGCCCCAGGCCTCCATTATACTGGAGCTCAAACCACTGGCTACGTTGCAGAGCGAACAGATCAAAGGGATCGCTGCCCTGGTAGCCGGATCGGTTGAAAATCTGAGCTATCAGAATGTAAATATCATTGACACGG
>CAZACF010000022.1:4588-18710 GCA_964483565.1 uncultured Syntrophomonas sp.
TTTGAAAGGTGACGTAATGTATCCTCATTTTATTTTTGAAAAAGATTTGGAAAAACGTATTGAACAGTTATTGGCCAGGATCTACGGCGCAGATAAAATTGTGGCCATGGTAACCGCTGATCTGGATTTTAACCAAAAAGAAGCTTCCCGTATTGTTTGGGGAGATGCCGGGGTGGTGGTCAGTGAACAGAGCAGTCAATCCCAGACCGGCAATGCAGAAGGAGCCGGGGTGGTTGGAACAGCTGCCAATACGGAGTCGGAATGGCCGGCAGTTTCCGGCGCCAATAACGTCAACACGAGTCAATCATCTACCAAAAACTATGAAGTGAATCGCATGGAAGAAAAAGAAATCTATGCTCCCGGTCGAGTCGAATCCATTTCCGTGGCGGTGGCTGTCGATGGAAACCCGGGAGCAGCTGAAATAAAACGCATCAAAGAGGTAGTTTCGGCAGCGATCGGCTTTGATACCAATCGGGGGGATACGATCAATGTTCTCGGTACCAAATTTAATAAAAGCGATTTATTGGAAGTCAAGCAGGAAATGGCCAAAGCAGATGAAGCGGCCCGCCAACAGGAAAAAATTGATACTTGGGTGAACTGGGGATTGAAAGGGGCCGGGGTATTGATTGTGCTAATCCTGGGTGTGTTGCTGTTAAGGTATTTGCGACCCCGGGACAATTGGCCGGAAATAAATATTGATCAACCCGTTTTTGTAAAAAATATTGAAGAAACAATAGAACAGACCATCAACACTGCCAGTGAAGACAATGAAGTAAAGTCAATTTTGGAGCAGGAACCCGAAGTTGCCGTACAAATCATAAAAAATTGGCTGGATGAAAGCGGGAGTGCAAAAAATGTCTAGGGAAATGAATTTAACCGGAATTCAAAAAACGGCTACCTTACTGATTGCAGTAGGGCCTGAACGAGCTGCCAAGATTTTGAAGCATTTTCACAATGACAAAATCGAATTAATCAGCACCGAGATTGCCAACACCTTGACGATCAATCCCCGGCATATCACCAATGTTTATAAGGAATTCCTGTTGCTGAGCAAGGTACATACCGCAGCTTCCAGCGGGGGGCTGGCCTACGCCAAAGAACTCCTGGACAAGGCCTTTGGCAGCCAAAAAGCCGATGAGTTTATCAGGAATTTAACGGCCCATACCAAACCGTTCAATAACATCAGAAAAGTAGATCCCAAACAATTGGTTAACTTTTTAAGCGGCGAACATCCCCAAACGATTGCCCTTATTTTATCCAATTTGGATCCTGAACAAGCGGCCACCATTTTAAACTTTCTGCCCCGGGAGAATCAAAGTGATATCGCCTGGCGAATTGCTACCATGGAAAGAACCTCGCCCGAAGTGGTCAAAGAAGTGGAGGCCGTTCTGGAAAACAGGTTGTCGGGTGTATCCAACAAGGATTTCAATACTTCCGGCGGAATCAAGGATTTGGTAAACATTCTCAATATGGTGGAACGAGGTACGGAAAAAAGAATCATTGAAGCACTGGAAAATGAAGACCCCAATCTGGCCGAAGAGATTAAAAAGATGTTGTTCGTCTTTGAAGACATCATTACCCTGGATGACCAAGCGATCCAAAGAATAATGCAGGAAGTTGATTTTAAAGATTTGGCCCTGGCCCTTAAAGGAGCCAACAAGGAGGTAAGTGACAAGATCTTTAAAAACCTGTCCCAAAGGGCCAGTGAGATGCTCATGGAAGATATCGAATTACTGGGTCCTGTCCGGGTAAGAGATGTTGAAGAGAAGCAGCAAAAGATTGTACAAGTTATCAGGAAGCTGGATGAAACTGGTGAAATCATTATAGTAAGAGGGGGTGGACAGAATGCTCTTATCATCTAATGTTATTAAACAAGTAAGTTATGAATTGGAAAACTGTTCGGTTTATCCCAACAACAAGCTTCTCCAAAATTTGCAGGAGATCTCGCCGAATGCAACTCCCGATCTGGAGATTGTCAAACCGGCCGGGGGCAGCGTTGAAGCCGAGGCTGTAATAAAAAGCGCCCAGGAAAAAGCCGGCTGGATATTGCAGCAAACCCGGGAAAGAATTGCCTCCCTGGAGAAAGAAGCCTACAGCAAAGGCTATAGTCAGGGCGAGAAGGATGCATGGGAGGCATTGGAAAAGAGTCGGCAGGATTTTCACGTTACCACCAGGGACATCTTGCATGAACTGGAAAAAATGAGAGATGACCTATATCGTCAAACCGAAGCCGATCTGATCGATCTGGCCATCAAAATGGCGGAGAAATTGGTCTGTCGGCAATTGGCTGTTGAGCCGGACACGATTGTCGATATTGCCCGGGAGGCGTGCCATCAAGCTCGCGATTGCAAGGAAGTAGTGCTGTATGTTCCTGCCCGGCAGATGGAAAATATTGTTGCCCAACAAGACCAGCTGAATGGGCAATTATATAAAACCAAACACTTTGCTATCCGTCCTGATCCCAAACTGTATGGCGGATGCCGGATTGAGACGGAACAGGGATATATTGATGCCAGCACGGAAACCATGGCCGAACAACTGCACAAACTGTTTGTGGATGAGTCAAAATGAAAGCCATAAAATTCGATTCATATTATGAAAAACTTGCGCAAACCAGCCTCTTTACATTGGCTGGCAAGGTAACCAGGGTGGTCGGCCTGATTGTCGAAGTAAAAGGCATTCGGGCTTCCATTGGTGATATCTGCGCCATTGAAATAGCCGACCGCCAAAAAAGTCTGATCGCGGAGGTTGTCGGGTTTAGAGACGATTTATCGGTATTGATGCCGCTGGGTGACCTGGAAGGGATTTCACCCGGCTGCAAGGTCTACCCCCAGGGAAAAAATCTAAAGATTGAGGTCGGAGATGGGTTGCTGGGCCATATTGTAAATGGTTTGGGAGAAGTAATCAGTGAGAAAAAACCAAATTTAATCACCAGCCGATATCCGATTCATAATGAACCCCCTGATCCATTAAGAAGAAAAACCATTACCGATAAATTGGAGACAGGCATAAAGGCGGTCGACGCGCTATTAACTTTTGGCACCGGACAAAGGATGGGGATATTTGCCGGCAGCGGGGTGGGCAAAAGCACCTTGCTGGGAATGATGGCCCGCAACAGCTCGGCTGATGTCAACGTCATCGCTCTGATTGGGGAACGGGGCCGGGAGGTTTTGGAATTCATTGACAAGGATCTGGGACCGGAAGGTTTGGCCCGTTCCGTAGTGGTCGTATCTACTTCTGACCAGCCCGCTTTATTGAGAGTGAAGGCTGCTTTGGTGGCGACTTCGATTGCAGAATATTTTCGTGATCAAGGCAAAAACGTACTGTTGATGATGGATTCCATCACCCGGTTTGCCATGGCGCAGCGAGAAATTGGACTGGCGGTGGGAGAACCCCCTACCAGCAGAGGTTATACCCCTTCAGTATTTGCCCTGCTGCCCAAGCTGTTGGAAAGGGCCGGTAATGTCAAAGAAGGTTCCATAACCGGCTTATACACTATTCTGGTAGAAGGCGACGATATGAATGAACCGATTGCGGATGCCGCCCGGGGCATTTTGGACGGACATATTGTGTTATCCCGAAAAATTGCCACCCAGAATCATTTTCCGGCGATTGACGTACTGGAGAGTATCAGCCGCTTAATGCCAGCCCTGACAGATGACTCACATCGCAATCTGGCATCGCAGTTAAGACATGATTTGGCGCTCTATAACAACAATCAGGATCTAATCAATATCGGTGCTTATGAAAAAGGTTCCAATGCCCAGATCGATGCAGCCATAAAGAATCATGACCCGATCATTAAATTCTTGCAGCAGGATGTCAATGAAACCTTTACCATGCAGGAAACCCTCAGTCAATTGGCGACAATCTTTGGCGGAGGAACAAAATGAAGAAATTCAAATTTGCGCTGGACAATATTCTTAAATATCGTCAAAGCATTGAAGATCAAGAAAAAGAACACCTGGCCAGGGCGATGCAAAAAGTACAAATGGAAGAGAGCATGGTGCGAAAATTGGATACCGAAAAACACCTGCATCTTTGTTCCTTTGAAAAGCAGCCTTCTAATATTGAAACCATGCGGCAACAGGAATCCTATTTGGTTTGCCTGGATGACCGCATCAAAAGGCAGCAACTGAAGCTGGAACAAGCGATCATTGCCTCAGACAGTATTCGTGCCCGGGTCGTAACTGCCACTTCCAACCGAAAGATTTTGGACAGCTTAAAGGAGAAGCACCTGACGAATTATCATCAGGAACTGGCTCGGGCTGAACAGAATACGCTCGATGAAGTAGGCATTACAACATATATCCGTAAAGAAAAGTAGTCAACCAAAAAATGAAAGGAGGTGAAAAATGCAAGCCTTAGATGCATTGTTAAATCCCACTGGTCATACAATCCCGATTCAAGCGGGCAAATCCGCCCGGACAATTGGTTTCGCCTTGCCAGATAGGGGTGAAAACCAGAGTTTTACTGAAGTTTACATGCAATTGCTGGCCGGGCTGCCCCAGGCTCAAATGGGCGGTCAGGAACGATTCGGGAATAGACCGATCAGGTTGGCCGCTCAGCTTGACCAGAAGGTGCCGGCAGCTCAGGAAAAAAGTGATTTGTCGGCAAGCGAAGTCAACCTGGCAGAAATCTTGCTGAGCGGATCTCTACCTCTATTCGGTCAGCCAGACATTACGGTGGCCCAACCTACTGCTGCAGCCGCCATGTCAGATTTGACGGCAGCGCCACAGCTGAAGTCGGGGCGAGCGCAAGCAATTGCAGCGACAACCCAGACACCAGTCCGTACCGCAATAAACCTGGCGGCAAACGAACTGGCGGATCATAAACCGACCGCTTCGGCCAGTTTCATGACCGTACAGTCTGTCTGGGAGGGTTCAGCCCGGCCATCCGGGCAAGCGAGCCAGATCAGAGCCGCCGCTCCCATTCCTTTAGATGCCAAAGCGTCAACCTATAACCCGATAAACCAACCGTTTGCCAGACTCGTCGGGCCAACTGATCTTAGCCGGGTGGCTGCTCCGACGGCACCAGCTGCGGTTCATCCAAATGCAGCATCAGCCATCAACAGCGGCCAGATTCTGTCAAAACCGGAAAAAGCGAGCCTTCCAGGTAAATCGAGCCCAAGCAGCATGAGGGCTGCAGAGCAATTGGTTCGCCAGCCGGCGGAGACGATCATAGCCGTCAGTGGCCCAGTCAAGGCGGAATTTGCCGAGCTAGGCAGGATTTCTCCCCAGGAAACCATAAATAAGGCAACTCCACCGTCATGGCAGCCTGCTGCCGCCCAACCGGCCAGCATGGAGAATGGAATCAAGCCTGTCAACCAGGACTCCGCCCCAGCCGGCCATGATAAACTCCAGATCGCAGCGGGGAAAAAAGCCGATCCAGCCATGGAAACCCGTGAACCGGACAATACGCTCAATCAATCACCAGCTTTGTATGACCGCCAGGTGAACCCCCTGCAGCCCGGAGTTGATAAACCGGTTATGGCCAAAACCCAGATCGATATGATCACCCAACAGTTAGCCAACCAGATCAATAGTGGAACATCCAAACTGGAAATAGATCTGCAGCCGGAAGCCCTGGGCAAGATTAAACTGATGTTTCAAATGGAGGATGGTTCCTTAACGGTGCGGATCATTGCCCACACCGGTGAAGCGCATCACTTGCTCGATGCCAGTCTGCAAAATATGAAAGAAAATCTCAATCAGCAAGGCTACAAGATTGATGAGATGAGTTTGGACTTGGCCAATCAGGAAAGGCAAGGGGAGCAATCCGGCAGCGAACACCCCCAAACAGGCAGACCGGCCCAGGGGTTGGTTGAAACCCCGAAAATCCATGAAAACACCACCATGGGGGAACCGCCCTCAACCCAGTACAACCGGCTCAACATATTGGCATAGGAGGAATAGCAATGAGCGTTACAACAGCTGTTAACGCCGCAGCACAGGCACAAGTCAATAATAACAATAAGGTAACCTCCAATGTGATGGGGAAGAATGAGTTTTTAAAAATACTGGCGGCGCAGCTGCAGAATCAAGACCCCACCAGCCCGGCCAGCAATACCGAGTTCATTGCCCAGCTGGCACAGTTCAGTTCTTTGGAGCAACTGCAAAACATAGCCAGTTCCATGAGCGCCATGTCATTGATGCAATCAGCAGGATTAATCGGCAAAACCGCCGTGGCTGAATTTAATGGAGCCAACATCACCGGCACGGTTGAATCGATTACGCTGCAGGATTCAGTAACCTATGCGCTGATCGACAATCATTATGTTCCGGTAAGCTCAATCATTCAAATCTCATAAAAGGATGTGGTGGGAGTGAGTCTAAATTGAATAGAATAAACCAATATAATCCCGTTCTGCCACCCGATCAGCTTAACCAGAGCAAACCCGGCCAGGCTGGGACAGGGACGGAAGCCAGCTTTCAACAGGTTTTGCAGCAGCAGTTGTCAACCAGCACCGTACAATTCAGCAGCCACTGTCAAAAGCGATTGCAGCAAAACCATATCGAACTCGATCAGCTCCAACTTACCAGGCTCAATCAGGCCGTGGATAAAGCGGCTGATAAAGGATCGCGGGAATCATGCGTGATTATGGAGGACAAGGTGTTTATCGTCAATGTCCCCAGCCGCACCGTAAAAACCGTAGTGGAAAGCCAGAGAATGAAAGACAGTGTCTTTACCAATATCGACAGCGCCGTAATTGTGTAGGCCGGACCTCTCTGAGGAAGCCTCACCAATCAATGATGATGAAAAATTGAAGGAGGTCAATTATTATGATGCGTTCACTTTATTCTTCTGTTTCGGGATTACAGGTTCACCAGACCTTGATGGATGTTCTTTCCAACAACGTTGCCAATGTTAATACCACCGGGTTTAAAAAAGCTACGGTTACCTTTCAGGATATGCTCAGTCAGATGATTCAGGGTGCGCAAGCCGCCAGCGGCGACCGTGGGGGAACCAATGCCCAGCAAATTGCTTTGGGGGTTAAGACCGGAGCCATCAATAATATCATGACCCAGGGAGCAGCTTCAACCACTGGCAAAAGCACCGATTTAATGATCCAAGGAGAAGGATATTTCGTGCTGACGGATGGTAGCAACCATTACTACAGCCGTGCCGGAGCCTTTTCTCTGGACGATCAGGGCAATCTGGTCAATTCAGCCAATGGTATGAAGTTGTGTGATAACAGTGACCCGGGTAGTCCTATTAACCTGGGAGATGGTTCCGGCAATATCAGCGTGTCCCCGGACGGTAGCATTTCATATATTGATAAAAACGGCGATGCCGGGACAAATAATATCGGTTTAGCCACCTTCACCAATCCGGCCGGTCTGTTGAAATTCGGAGAAAGCATGTTTATCAAAAGTAGCTCCTCGGGAGAACCGGAGGTTAAAGAACCTGGTGATAATCGCGGTACCATTATTGCCGGTTCCCTGGAAATGTCCAACGTCGACCTGGCCCAGGAATTTGTCAGTATGATCGTGGCCCAAAGAGGTTTTCAAGCCAACTCCAAATCGATCCAAACCACTGATTCCATCCTGGAACAGCTGATCAATACCAAGCGATAAAGATAGTCAGCCGGGCTTGATGATTATTTAAAAAAAGAGCATTCCTGTGGTTCAGGTTGAATTGTTTTAAATTAAGGAAGCAAAAAGAACGTCCCCGTGCTTCCCCGGCGGAGGGGGCAGTGAAATGCCCTCTCCGCAAATATAACATAAAAGGAGAAAACCAAAATGACTTCGCAAGTCGAGGAAAAGCAAGCCCCCCCCAAGAAAAAAACCTGGAAACTGATTATCGGCCTGGTATTATTGGTAGCTCTGGCCAGCGGTATCTTTGGTTATTTTAGCGGCAACCTCCAACTGGCTGACTTGTTAGCCCGGGAAGAGAAAATAAAAAGCGTGACCTTGCCCAGCCTAACTGTCAATTTGGCCGATCGCGGCTATGTAAAAACCACCATTACCATAGAATATGTTTCTACTAAAAACATGGACAAGGCCATGGAGGAAAACTCCTACGAATTGAAAGACAGTGCCATCAAAGTGCTGCGCAATACCAGTTTTTTGTCCCTGCAAAATCCGCAGGCAACAGAGAATTTAAAAAAATCATTGCTGCAAGAGATTAACACTACCTTGGCCGAAGGCAAGATAACCGGACTATACTTTGAAGAGTTTTTAGTTCAGTAAGGGGGACATCTTGAAAAGCCTAACCGAAAATCAAATCAGAGAAATGTTAAACCTGGCGGAAGACCAGGAAATACAAAATACCCAGATTAAAAAAGCCAGATTCTCTTTTCTGCAGCATACCCCCGTCGAAGAAACCATTAGCGATATAAGCGCCTTGAACGAGATCCGGCTGGAATTGGAAGTCGTTCTGGGCAGTACTTCGCTGAATCTTAAAGAAGTGATCAATCTATACGAGGGTGAGGTCATAACCCTGGACAGATTAGCCGGAGATACCGTAGATTTGATGGCTAACAAACAATGGCTAGCTTCCGGTGAGGTTCTGGTACTGAATGAAGTTTTGGGCATAAGAATCAATTCATTTAATAAAGATGGGGATATCTCCGGCAAGGGTGTGAAATAGTTTGGAATCAGATCTCTGGGGGGCGTTCATCAGAATAATGGTTGCTCTGCCGGTGGTGGCTGTACTGGCTTACTTGTTTATTAAATTTGGTTTTTCCAAAAACCAGATCAGAAGCAGAGGCAATCTGGAGATCGCAGAGCAGGTTTATTTGCTTCCCAAAGCGACTTTAAATATCGTCCGGGTAGGAGATCAGTATCTGCTGATGGGGGCGACCGAAAATGAAATCATTTATATCAAAGAATTGGACGGGTACAAAGCCATTGAGCCGGCGGAATTTCAATTTCACCTGGCTGATGCGATCAAAAGATTAAGCAAGGGAAGTAGCCGGCATGACCAGTAAAAAAACACTTAAACTGCCGGGAATTGCCTTTTTGGCCATGGGATTCATCTTGTTTATGAGTTGGGCTCCCGCCTTTGCTGAACCGATACCGGGGATCAATTTGCAGATCAGCAGTACCGACAATGCCAATCAGGCAGTCAATACAGTCAGAATGCTGACCTTGATTACCATATTGAGTCTGGCCCCGGCGATTCTGATTATGCTGACCTCCTTTACCAGGATTGTAATTGTTCTGTCGTTTGTACGTAATGCAATGGGAACCCAGCAAATACCACCCAACCAGATATTAATCGGATTAGCTTTGCTGTTAACCTTTTTTACCATGGCGCCTACGTACCAACTTATCAAAGCTGATGCGATAAATCCCTATATGGCTGGGCAGATTGGGCAAACCGAGGCCCTGCAGAAAGGATCTGATCCGCTCAAAGAATTCATGCTCAATCAAACCCGGGAAAAGGATCTCAATTTGTTTATTCAAATGTCCCATCAGGAAAGACCGGCCAATCAGGAGGAACTATCCCTGGGGGTTTTGATCCCCGCTTTTATCATCAGTGAATTGAAAACGGCCTTCCAAATGGGATTTTATATTTTCCTGCCGTTTCTGGTGATCGATATTGTAGTGGCCAGCACCTTGATGTCCATGGGCATGTTCATGATTTCTCCGGTTATGATTTCCCTGCCGTTCAAGATACTGCTGTTTGTGATAGCGGATGGCTGGTATTTGGTGGTTAAATCATTGTTGGAAAGTTTCCGTTAATCAATCTAGTGAATAGGGGTGTGGATGGAATTGAGTTCAGGAATGGTTATGACCATTGCCCGGGAAACCTTGCTGACAGCCATTTTATTGGCCGGACCGGCTTTGCTGGTAGGCATGCTGGTGGGTCTGGTTATCAGTATGCTCCAGGCAGTGACCCAGATTCACGAGCAAACTCTGACATTTGTCCCTAAACTATTGGCCATACTCCTGTCATTAATGGTTTTTGGTCCGTGGATGCTTAAAATACTAACCAGCTTCACGGTGAATACCTTGGGCAACCTTCATAACGTGATTCGTTAGGGGGAATGCAGGTGATTATTTTAGATAACCTGCAATGGGGGTTCCTGGTTCTGGCTCGTATGAGCGCCTTTGTGTTCTTAGTCCCCTTTTTCTCCATCAAAGGCACTCCGGCTTTGGTGAAAATAGGATTTAGTGTGGCTTTAAGCGCTCTTATTCTGCCCGGGTTGGGTAACGTTACTGTTCCTGAGGATCTTTTGCATTATGCATTCTTGGTCATCAAAGAAGTAATGGTGGGCCTGGTACTTGGATTTGTATCGATGCTGGTATTTAATGCCGTGCGGATGGCCGGGGAAATCATTGATGTGCAAATGGGTTTTTCCATGGCTACCGTATTTGACCCTCAGAACCAAAGCAGGGTCACGCTGACCGGACAGTTCCTCTATCTGGTGCAAATCCTGTTGTTCCTGGCCGTAGACGGGCATCACAGTTTATTAATGGCGATTTCATACAGCTATACCTTGATTCCGGTCATGACCGGCGAATTGAAGATCACCCTGGCAACCGCAATTTTTAAGCTGTTTATCCAGGTGTTCTCCCTGGCGGTCAGAATCGCAGTTCCTTTCATGGTGGTCTTTTTAATCTGTGATATAAGCATGGGCATCATCGCCCGCACGGTACCGCAATTAAACATATTCGTGCTGAGTTTTCCCGTCAAAATCGGCATTGGCCTGTTCACTCTGGCGACGGTTATTCCTTCTTTGACGGTACTGATCAATAACATATTCACCCAAATGGAAAAAGATCTGGGCATGATTATGGGGCTGATGCTATGAACACTTTAACGCTTGCAGGGATTGCCGTGGCCATGGTATTGATTGGCTGGACAGGCAGCTCCTGGAAAACCTTGCCGGGCTTGGCCGGCGGGGGGCAAGCCCAATCGGGAGCCGGCACTTTTACGATATATTTCGCTGCTACGGAAGAAAAAACCGAACCGGCTACCCCGCATCGCAAGCAAGAAGCCCGGAAAAAAGGACAGGTCGGCAAAAGCGCCGATTTGAGCGCCGCCATCGTAATGATTGCCGTACTCATTGTTTTGTACAGTATCAGAGGATATTTTGGAGCCAATATCAGCGCCTACGTCCAATACATCTTGTCCGAGCAAATGAACACGGCTTTGCACAGTGTCCAATTCTTTAATCTATATAAATTAACCTTATTATTAGTTTTGAAAGTGCTGGCTCCCATTTTGGGGGTGGTAATCGTTTTTGGCATCATGGCCAATCTCATGCAAGTGGGCATAATGTTCTCCTTTGAAGCCATGAAACCAAAGCTATCCCATATCAATCCGATTGAAGGTTTTAAAAGAATATTTTCCAAAAGAGCTTTATTCGAATTTGTGAAGACCCTCTTAAAAGTGGTGGTAATTGGCCTGGTGGTATTCAATCTGGCCGAAAAGGCTTATCCGCAGCTGCTTTCGTTGTTCAACCTGAGTCTGGAGAAAAGCGCTGATTACATTGCCAGACTTATTTTCCGGATCATGATTACAGCTTCGGTGACCTTCTTTGTCATCGCCGTATTGGATTTTGTTTATCAAAAATGGGAATTTAGCCGGTCTTTGCGGATGTCAGTGGATGAAGTGAAAAAGGAGTATAAGCAGACCGAGGGCGATCCCCAGATAAAGGCGCAGATCCGAGCCAAACAACGCATGATGAGTATGAATCGCATGATGCAGAGTATCCCTGACGCAACCGTGGTGGTTACCAACCCTACCCACCTGGCAGTGGTTCTGAAATACGATGACAGCATGGAAGCACCGCAAATTACTGCCAAGGGAGCCGGTTATGTAGCGCAAAGGATCAAGGAAAAAGCGGCTGAACACCATATCCCCATGGTGGAGGACAAACCCCTGGCGCGCTCCTTGTTCAAGAGTGCTGAGATTGGCGATTTCGTTCCGGTGGAACTGTATCAGGCAGTTGCCGGTGTCATCGCCGCTATTTATTCATTAAAGAAATAGTTGAATGGAGCATATCATGGCCAAAATAAACCAGGGTGTATTGAAAAACTTTCAGATTTTCGGTAACAGCGATATCATTGTAGCTGCAGCCGTAGTCTGTATGGTGGGAATGATCATTATACCCCTGCCTACCCAGCTGCTGGATATATTGCTGGCCTGCAGCCTGGCCAGCGGAATCATCATTCTGCTGATGTCGTTGTTTATTACCGAACCACTGGAAATGTCCATATTTCCTACTCTTTTACTGGTGGTCACCGTTTTCCGGCTGGCGCTTGACATATCCGCCACGCGTCATATTTTGATTGATGCCAATGCCGGAAAAATTATTGATTCATTTGGCAGCTTTGTAGTGGGGGGCAACTACATCGTAGGTTTTATCATCTTCCTGATTATCACCTTGGTGCAGTTGATCGTAATTACCAACGGTGCCGGCCGAACGGCAGAAGTATCGGCTCGTTTTACTTTGGATGCCATGCCCGGCAAACAAATGAGCATTGATGCTGATTTAGGAGCGGGCTTAATCAACGAACATGAAGCCCGCGAAAGAAGAATTACGCTGCAGCGCGAAGCCAGTTTTTTTGGTTCCATGGATGGTGCCAGCAAGTTTGTCAAAGGAGATGCGATTGCCGGGATTGTAATTGCCTTGATTAACATTATCGGCGGGATTAGCATCGGCATGCTGCAAAGAGGGATGGATGTAACCGAGGCCATGCAGACTTATACCTTGCTGACCATTGGTGAAGGCCTGGTCGGTCAGATTCCTGCCTTGATGACCTCTACCGCGACCGGTATTGTGGTTACCCGGGCTATGACCGGCCATAGTTTCGGCTTTGACTTTGCCGGCCAGATATCCAAATATCCCCGGGCTATCGGTCTGGGGGCAGTTTTACTGCTGGTTTTGGCGCTCATGCCGGGTTTGCCGTTCTTTCCGTTTTTTATTATGTCGACCGGCACCGGCTATGCAGCTTATGCTTTACATAAAGAAGAAAAACAAAAAGAGGAATTGGAAAGTACCCGGGAAAGTGCCGCGCCCGTCACCCGCGAACCGGAGAATATTAAAGGTCTTTTCAAGGTTGATCCCTTGGAGATTGAGATTGGCTATAATCTTATCGCCTTAATCGACGAGGGGGCCGGAGGAGATCTCTTGAGCCGGTTAATGGCGGTGAGGAAACAATGTGCGCTGGAATTGGGGGTTTATGTACGTCCTATCAGGATCAGGGACAATCTCCAGCTGATGCCCAATGCCTATCGCTTTAAAATTCGCGGGGTTGATATTAGCGGAGGCGAACTGATGCCCAATTATTATCTGGCCATGAATCCTGATGACCAGGAAACCAAAATTGATGGAGTGGCCACCATTGAGCCGACTTTTGGACTGCCGGCCTGGTGGATCCGGGAAGAGCATAAAGATGCGGCAGAAATGGAGGGATTTACGGTGGTAGATCCTTCCACGGTACTGATTACTCATCTGACTGAATTTATAAAATCCTATGCCCATGAAATATTATCGCGGCAGGATGTCCAGGACTTGCTGGATATCGTCAGGGAGAACAATGAAGCCCTGGTGAGCGAATTGGTTCCCAACCAGTTATTGGTGGGCGATATTCAAAAAGTCATTCAGGCGCTGTTGCAGGAGAAAGTATCCATCCGCGATTTGGAAACGATCCTGGAGGCGCTGGCCGATGCCTCCCACAACTCCAAAAACATTGACTATCTGATTGAAAGCAGCCGCCAGGCGCTGATGCGCAACATCAGCAAGCAATACGCAGTGGATGGCAAGATAACTTTTGTAACCATAGATCCTTACCTGGAGACCAAATTAAGCGAATCGCTGCAAAATTTCCCGCAGGGCAGCTATCCGGCCATTTCACCGGAACTGACCCAGCATATTTTTAATCAATTGGACGATCTGGAAAGACAATTTATTTTACAGGGGCTGCCCTTGATTGTTTTGTGTACTTCAAGGGTAAGATTGCCGTTTCGCCGCTTGATAGAAAGATACAAGCCGCAAGTGGCTGTTTTGGCGATTAACGAGATAAACCCTGAATTGGAAGCTGAAGTGAAGGGGTCACTGATGTCTAATGAGAATTAAACGTTATGTTGTGCAAGACATGAGGGAAGCCGTATTCCTGATCAAAAAAGATTTAGGCCCGGAAGCATTGATCTTGAGCAGCAAAAA
>CAZACF010000023.1:0-7826 GCA_964483565.1 uncultured Syntrophomonas sp.
TTGTTTCTTCATGAAATTTGCCTACTCCCCGGTCAGAATATTTTTTTGCATGCTGATCAGTTCGCGAATGCCTTTTTCCGCCAGTTGCAGTAGTTGGTCCATTTCTGTACGGCTGAAAGGCTTCCCTTCCGCCGTCCCCTGGATCTCTACAAATTCTCCCCCGCCGGTCATGACCACGTTCATATCTACTTCGGCAGCGGAATCTTCTACATATTCCAGATCAAGCCTCGGTTGGCCGTTGACAATACCCACGCTGGTGGCAGCCAGGTAATCGACGATAGGGGGTTCGGTTAATTGGCCGTTGGCCATCAATTTTTCCACCGCCAGGCAGAGTGCAACATAGCTGCCGGTAATCGCAGCCGTTCGTGTTCCGCCGTCGGCCTGCAGAACATCGCAGTCCAGCCAGATGGTGCGCTCTCCCAGGGCCTTAAAATCCACTACCGCCCGTAAAGACCGACCAATCAGTCTCTGAATTTCCGAAGTACGACCGGTAATTTTTCCTTTGCTGGCTTCACGCTGGCTGCGGGTATCGGTGGAGGCAGGCAAAAGCGAGTATTCGGCCGTAACCCAGCCGGTGCCGGTGCCCTTTAAGAAAGGAGGTACTTTCTCCTCCACCATGGCAGTGCACAGCACCATGGTATTACCAGTCTGAATCAGAACTGCACCGTCGGGATTTTTGACAAATCCGGGGATCATTCGCACCGGTCGCAATTCATCGTTTTTACGTTCTCCAGGTCTGCTCATCCTTATGCTCCTTCTTTCTAATTTCTGGCGTAAATATTATTGCCCCGGCAATCAATGGCCACAATACAGGGAAAGTCCCTGAATTCAAGTTTAAGCAGTGCTTCCGGACCCAACTCCGGATACGCGACCACTTCAGAAGCTACAATCCTTTGGGCCAAATATGCTCCGGCTCCGCCCACGGCTGCCAGGTATACTGCTCCGTGCTCCATCAGGGCGGCAATCACTTTTTCATCCCGAGGTCCTTTGCCAATCATGGCCTTGAGTCCCTGTTCCAGCAACAACGGAGCATATGCATCCATTCTTCCGGCGGTGGTTGGACCGGCTGAACCGATCACTTTGCCTGGCGGGGCCGGACAGGGTCCCACATAATAAATGATCTGTCCGGCCAGCTCCACCGGCAGAGCTTGTCCGCCGGCCAATGCCTGAATCATTTTTTGATGGGCTGCATCCCGAGCTGCATAAACAGTGCCTTGCACCAGCACTTCATCGCCTATATGTAATCCTTCAATCTCTTCCCGGGTAAGCGGGGCAGATAGTCGTTTGGCCATCTTAAAACTCCTCTTTACAGAATTCTGCTCAAACGGCGGGTGGAATGGCAGCCAATACAAACGGCTACAGGCAGGCAGGCAATGTGGGTGGGATAGGTTTCAATATGGACTGCCAAGGCCGTAGTATCGCCTCCCAATCCCTGGGGGCCAATGTTCATTTCATTAATCCGGGCCAGCAATTCTGCCTCTAAATCTGCCAGCTGAGTATCGGGATTGATCTGTCCGATTTCACGCATTAACGCTTTTTTGGCCAGCAGAGTCACCTTTTCCATATTGCCGCCAATACCTACCCCAACAATGATAGGGGGGCAAGGGTTGCCACCCGCTTCCCGGACCACTTTCAGAATAAAGTTCTTGACTCCGTCTATTCCCTGGGCAGGTTTCAGCATGGCCAGCTGCCCCATATTTTCACTGCCCGCTCCCTTGGGTAAAACCGTTATTTTTAAATTTTCTCCCGATACAATGTGAATATGTATGACAGCCGGAGTATTATCGCCGCTATTGATCCGGTTCAAAGGGTCTTTCACCATTGACTTGCGCAGACTGCCTGCCAGGTAGCCCTCACTGACGCCCTGGTTGACAGCCGCTTCGAGATCTCCCCCCACCAGATGGAGCGCCTGACCTATTTCCAGATCGACTACCACCAGCCCGGTATCCTGGCAAAGGGCCATGTTCTCTGACACAGCCAAGACGGCGTTCTCCAGGCAGATCTGCATAGTTTTGCGGGCACGGGGAAAGCTTTCTTTTTCCTTGGCTTTCGCCAAAGCTGTTTGAATATCGACCGGCAGTCTGGTGTTGGCTTCGATCACCATCTCTTTTATCGCCTGTCTGACTTCATCCACATTTATCTGCCGCATTTTATCTCCTTTTATATTACGGTTGGAATTTCTCATAACCATATACACATGCTCCCAGTGCGCCGTTAAACTGGGCCTGGGGCAGACACATTACCGTACGGCCGCTTTCCCGGGCAATAATATCGACCATGGCTTGATTTTGCGCCACTCCGCCGGAAATCACGATGATATCACTGGCCAGTCTCTCCAACATGCCGGCAAAGCGTCGATAAAGGGAATAGTTTATCCCTGCTGCCAGCTCCGCCAGAGGATAGCCTTCCACAATCTTGCCAATGATTTCGGTTTCCCCAAATATGGCACAGGTTGAATTGAGTTCCACGGGATGCTGACTGTAAGTGGACAATTCTCCCAGGTCAATGCCCAGCACGCCCGCCATGTTTTCCAGATAACGTCCTGAACTGGCTGCACAGCGGTCATTGGTGAGAAAATCCACCGCCCGCCCGCTGCGCACCTTGACGACTTTGGTGTCTTGGCCGCCGATATCCAGCAGGGTGAAATCCTGATAACCGGTCTGATAAACGGCTCCTTTCACATGAGCTTGAATCTCGGGCAGGTGGATAGCGCCTTCGACCTGCACGCTGACTTTACCGTAACCGGTAGCGACCAACTGCTGATGCGGAGCAAATCCCAATCCAGACAAATCAATACGTAGACTGCCGGCGCCGGTTTGGCCATACGAACGGTAAAACTCTATCGTATCAAAGCTACGCCGGGCAGTAATCGCAAAATCCTGCATTTCAATTATTTTAACGCTGCGTGAACCCAGGTCCATTCCCAGCATGATTTCACTCCCTGAGCAATCAATTGTTTATAATCTATCAATATTTTAACATGTTAACAAAAGCTTCCAGCCGCATCTTGCTACGGGCATCCATTAATCCGGGCTTATCCCCTTCCAGGGTCAAAATCGGCAGATCAAGCTTTTCGCGAAAAATAATATCCTCAATTTGGCGAAAGCAAAAGGTCTGAGTATAATGTATAATCCCATCTATCTGGCGCAGGCGCAGTTGCTCCCCGATATCCTCTAACCTCGCATAAGCTCCATAAGGATAAGTATATTGCAGGTACTGATCAACTATATCCTGACAGGCAAAAGGCATGGAGAACTGACGTTGAATCTCGTTATATACGACCCGGGCTTGTAAAGACTCCAAGTATTGGTATAGATCAGTAAAGATGGGCGGCACTCCAATATAAGCCAACCTTACTTCTTCCCGAAAAGGTTTGCGTTGTTTGGCCCGGGCCATAAACTGCTCCAATTCTCGGGCATAGGTGATCGGATCACCGTTAAAATCACTGGAAGAAACCAGATAATAGTGATTTTCCCATCCCGTCAGCAGGTTCTCCTGCCAGCTCAAGCGGTCCAATTCCTGACACAGATACCGCAATGGCAACAGCTCCCGGCGGACCTTTTCCACCTCCGCCCAACTGACTTGAAAAATCCGTATAAGCTTTTCCATTTCATGGGTAAGCATGTCCGAGCTGCGATCATATGGGTAGGCAAAAGGAAAGATAGGTATCCCTCGCAGCTGCATGGTCTCCATCAAGGCCTGGGTATTACTGCAATCCCCCTGCATGACGGCGATGACTGCTTCCGGCTCGATCTGCAGGCAGGCCGTATAAAGTCCCTTGATCCACCCGCAGCTGTTGCGCGGGTAGCCGGCTTCCTCCGCTTTTTCCACCCATTGCCCGGCCTGCTCGGAAGAAATAAAAATATTATTGAGATCAATGGGGGTCTTCCCGGCAGCGAGAATGATCTCGACCGGTATGCTGGTAGTAAAGCCAATCGTATTATTCATCGTTTCTCCCGATTTTATCAAGACAAATCCGTTCCACTTTCTGAATCACATGATTGTTGAGGAGCAAAGATCCGGCATGATAAAAGGATTGATCATTGCCGCTTACATAAAAACTGCCCTGCCCATGCTCGGACGAGCCCAGTAAATGGTGGTGATTTAAAATCTCCGCCAACTCTTTTATCGTGTCCACGGCCGGATCGATCAGGGTTACATCCGGGCCGGAAAAACTGGCCAGGGCATCAGCCAGAAACGGATAATGGGTACAACCCATCACCAACGTATCAATTCCATTTTCCAGCAAGGGAGATAGATAATCATGAACGGCCGCCTGCAATTCATCCCCGGCAAAAATACCCGCCTCAACCAAAGGCACAAAGCGTGGACAGGCGCTGGCAAAAACCTGATAGTTTCCTTGGTCTAGAATATGCTGTTGATAGGAACCTTGATTGACACTGGCCTGGGTGGCAATAATCCCAATTTTACCGTTACGGGTAGCTTCCACGGCGGCGCATGCTCCCGCCTTTACTACCCCTATAATTGGCACCGGGCAACCTTTTTCAATACCAGGCAAGGTAATTGATGAATGGGTTCCACAGGCTACCACAATTGCCTTTACCTCCTTCTGCAGTAAAAACGCCACAATATCCTGGGCATACTGAAACAGCTCAGCCTGGCTTTTGTTGCCATAAGGAAGATGAGCTGTATCACCGAAATATATGAAATTTTCACCCGGAAGCTGCTTCAACAATGATTTTACTACCGTCAGGCCTCCGACACCTGAATCGAAAATACCAATCGGTCTGGTATCCTGCAAAATGCAACACCTCGAATTAGTTTAACGACCTGTTTTAAGAAACATATTGAACCAGCTGCCCAGATACACTTGGGGTTCTGATCCAATTCATAAATACTTTATCACTTTTAAGCGCTATAGACCAGTATTGCATATCATTCTTCTGAAAACAGGTTTTATGATCGGTAATCAATTCCTATCGGAGCAGACAGATCAACATAACCTCCAATACGATCAACGTTTTCTCCATTGATCATGAAAGTTACTTGCTGCACTGCCGGGAACTGACCCAAGGTCTTGGTAACCGCCTCTATCATCAGTTGTTCCTGTGATCGATTTGCCACCTGACAAGCTTCGGAACTTAGATCAATAATACACAGACCGTCCGGTTTCAGATTAATATCCAGCAGCCTGGTACCGGCCGGAAACACCTCAATCGACTCTACATTGGCCGGCCCTTGCAGTAATTCTTCCATGGTTTCGCGGGCTATTCCTTCCACTTTGGCAATCGAACGATCTTCCCTTACCAGTTTTTGTCCTGCAGAATCGGCAAAATACAGACTCACCTCGACGCTTGTCTTCGGTGTGGTCATACTGGGTTCAACCGGCAGAGAGATGTCGGAGTTGTTATTGACTTTGCCCGGCTCCCGGTCAGACGGGAATTTTAACAACTCCTGCCACTCACTGATCGTATTTTGGTCAGGTTTACTGCATCCGCCGCTCAAGAGACAAATGCCCAGCAGGATAATCGTCAAAATCACTATAAATGTATTGCGCATCTTAAAACCTCCCCCTCTATTGCTGTTATAAGATTACGGGAAGAAGTTGTAAATTATGCCTTATTCCAAAAAATTTAAAACCCACTCCTTCATCGCGTGAACAGCGTCTGAAGTGTGGGTGAATAACCAACCTAAAAAGGTTTTTCCGGGAACTAAATAGCCAATCATTAATTCTGCAAATCCGAGCTGCTTATGTTCTTTTTTTCATGACGGACGATATTAATCAGATTCTCTTTATTTAAATCATCAACCAGATAAAGGGAACCGCCTGCCTTGTTGGACAGTTTTTCCAGGAATATACGGTTCGATTCCACGCCAATACATATAAATCGGATCTTGGTATCTTTCAGCTGAGCCGCAGCGTTGATCGCATCTGCCTTGGCATCCATGGTCCATAAGGGTACATTGGGAATCCCATCGGTAATTAATACCATCAAGGGATTACGCAGACGGGTCGATTGGATCAGCTTTAAAGCGGTCATGATCCCGCTGGCCAGAGGCGTCAAACCGGCCGGATGAATGGTCGCCAAACCTTTGCTCAATAGTTTTTGATTGCGGGTAAAAGGCACAACCACCTCACTGGAGTGTTCCTGGAAGGTGATTACGGCAATTTTTTCCTTGCCGCTGAGCAGCAGATGCTCCGCCAGGAAGCAAGCTGCCTGCCTTTTCTCTCCGGCCATACTGCCGCTGGAGTCGATCAACAGGCAGATATCGATGGGAACGTAGGTTTTCTTGTCATAGAAATGCAGATCTTCTTTTTGCAGGGTAAAATGCTTGTCGCCACGCAAATAATTATTTTTCTTGGCTTGAATGACCGTTTCCGGCACGGCCAAATTCCCGGACCAATTCTTCTCAGAATTGTTGACCGTACGATTATAATTGGTAAATTCCACCTGAGAATGTTTACTCTCACTCTTGCCATATTTACGGAAGCGGTTGGCTCCACCCCCGGGAACCTTGCGCATATTGCGCCTGATCTCAGTTTCCAATTCAATCTTGTGCTTGACAATATAATCATGCAAATAAACGCCGCGTTTGCTGAGTTTGCGTCCCGTGAGACCCGGTTCAATAAGACCTAATTCTTCAAGCTGTTCGACATAATGTTCCACGTCGCCCCACTTTTTTTTTTGGTATTCTACCCCTTTGCGTTTAAAAATGTTGGTAGAATAGCAATCCATCCACTCTTCAATTTCTTCTACCCCGCCAAATTTCTCGGCCAGTTTCATGATCAGTTCATTTACATTTTCCTTGTCCGGCATTTGCGAGGCCATTTGTCCCTTAAATTTCTTCCAGGGCAATTTCATGTTGCCGGCAAAACTTTCTTCCTGTTTCTTTTCCTTGCCATGGGAAATATTACGAACCTTGGCCAGTTTCACATCAGAAGCCAGAACGGCTGCCTCAACTGCCTCTCCAATTACGTAAATCAGAGCATACTCATCGCGATTGAAGCGTGCCAAAATGTGTACGTGATCATAGCCTTCCTCGCCTTCGCAGTAAGGACTCAATTTATCCTGGAAAAGATCATAGAGCAAACCTTTGCCGCTATTGGTGGTTAAAAAGAGTTTATTGGCATATTCGGCAACAATTCTAAACCTTTCATCTTCGGCAAACTTAAGCTGCGGTTCCTCCTCCAGCAAATGATTGTCCAGGGCCCAAAATATGCTTTTAGAAACGTCGCGAGGATCAATCTCTCCCTCTTTGTGGTAAACATCAATGTGAACCACCTGGTCGGCATCCACATAATCAAGATAAGTCTTGCCGGCGTCCTTGTTGGTTAATATTTTAATCTGCCCTTTAATCACTTTTTCAGGCATACGGGCGTGAGCCTTGCGGCTTACCACAATGCTGTCACCCAAACGGACTCCCTGTCCCTGGCCCAAATACAGATTTAAATAATTGCCCACCGAAGTGGCGGTGCTGATATTTCCGGAGCCACTGTCCATAAGACCACTTCCTCTTGTTTAACCTTCTTTCGGGGCAAGCGTCTTTTCGGTATTGATTAACTCATTGCGGTTAAGATCCTTGAGCGGACGTCCTGCGGTATTAAAATAATCGCTATCATCTTTCTTTTTATCAGGATTGTTTTTTTTGCTTTTAAAGTTCAGAATACCATCTCGGGAACCTCTGACATCAACATCATTGATCATTTTGATCAGCGTATCGCCATCAACGCGATGCTTCAGCACCTGGGGGATCATATGCGTGACATCGCTGATCATAGCTTGGTCGCGGTTTTTGATCGTGCTGTACAAAACTGCCCCCTGCTGCATGGCTTCAATGGCTCTGATACTCTCCAGATTATGTTT
>CAZACF010000023.1:7836-18401 GCA_964483565.1 uncultured Syntrophomonas sp.
CCGAGCAATATAATTACGCAGAAAATCCGGCAAATCAGCTTTTTCATACTTTTGGGCCCAATTCATAATGTTCTGCCGGTGCATTTCATCCTTGTCTCTGGCGCTGATCTGCATTTCCTTTCCCTTTTTGATCTTTTGGGAATGGGAGTTTTCTTTCAGCATCTGGGACAATACGTCCACTGACGTCGGCCTTCCCATATAACAAACCATATCAAACCGATCAGAAAGCTGTCTTCTGATTTCTTCCAGCGGCCCGGGATCTTCGTCCGGATTGGAGGCGGCCCAAACCGATACGCTTACTTCCACATCCACGACCGGCAGACCGGCCTCTTCAATCTGCAAATGACCAGGTTTGTTGCCCATCACATCCAGCAAGATATCGGTAATTTCAGGAGAAGTATCCGCCAGACGATTGATTTCATCAATAAAAATAATGCCTCGATGTGCCTGGGGAATAATTCCCGGCAGCAACTGTGCCTCCGGATGAGCAGAATCCGTCAAACGGGCCAGATCAATACTGCCGGCAATGGTACCGATCTTGGCAGAATGAGATATCTCCAAAAACGGCATGGGGACATCTTCTACGCCGAGCGCAGCTATTTCATCTGTGCTCAGAAAGCGATGGTGAGGACAATGAGGATGTTCAGGGTCACAATTGTAGACGCAGTTTTTAATTCTGGTTATGTTGGGAACAATCCCCTTGGCGGCTCTCATAATGGTCGTTTTTCCGGTCCCTCTCAATCCCTCGGCATGAATATGCAAAGGTTCACCAACCAAGGAGGATACGATCGACATAGTCACCAGATCAAACAGGGTTTCGTTGCCCTCATATCTTTCGAGCTTTGAAAATGGAATCATTTCCATTCCTCCTATCAAACTAAGATGCAAGCTACATTTTCGCTTGTCCTGATTAAAAACATCTGCGCTTATAACTGGTCTCATCCGATGAATCAGTTCTACCCCTATCAACGCCCAGGTCAACTAAATAACAACGAAACAAACCAGCTAAATAAATAAACTCCTTTCCTCCTTTTTTATTTTAGTAACGATTCTTTCCCCTTATAACTATATACTAAATTGTGATTTATTTCTCTAAATTATTATAATTTGTTGAAATTAGAGGATAATTTGTAGAAGTTTATTCAATCGTTGGCCTATTTACGGCGCAAATCGTTTTGACCTCAAAGGCTGTTAAGAAATTACCTTCCAACCCCCTGAACAGTAAATGTTGAAATTGCTGATATGTATTAAATGTTTCCGGATTGGTCTTTTTATAGTCATAAATGGAATGATCAACGGGATGAGCCTTTCATCATGCCAGTCCCCGGCTAAATCATGATATTGATCAATTGATTCCCATCTTTTCTCTTAGACTTTTAGCCCTCGATCTGCTTAAAATAATATTTTTTTGCGAATAATCCATGTTTAGCAAATAGGATCCTTCCCCGAAATTGATGATTTCCTTAATGTAATTGAGATTCACGATGAAAGCTTGATGAGCCCTAAAAAAATAGCTCTGATCAAGACGATTTTCCAACTCGTTCAAGGTATAACTGCTTAAATGCCCATCATTTACCGTGCTGATCAGCACCTTTTTGCCTTGGCTCTCACAAAACACTATATCTTCCGGTTTCAGCAATACGATCTTGCCTTTTTCCCGAACCGGAAGTTTTTTAGCGTATTGTTCCTGGTTCTTATATTTATTTAATATCTCTTCGATGCGTTCCCGCATTTTGTGATTCACTAATTCTTCGATATAATGACGATGAGTAATCTGTTCCTTGGTACGCAGAATGGTTTTTTCAATTCTGGTTTTCTCGATCGGTTTGACAATGTAATCGATCGCGCCCAGTTCATACGCATTTACAGCCATATCTTTGTTCATGGTAATGAATGCAAAAAGAGGCGGGTTTTTCAGCTGGATCAATTTATTGGCGGTTTCCAAACCATCCATTTCCGACATTTTGATATCCAGTAAAACCAGATCGATTTTCTTTTCCTGGCATAACAACAAAGCGTCCAGGCCATTGACAGCTTCTCCGACAATTTCGACATCTTTTATGTTTTCCAATACGTAACGCTGAACAATTCTTTCTCGTTCATCATCATCTACGATCAATACTTTTACGTCCATCGGTCTGCCTCTCCCATCTTTGTTCATAATATGGAATCACAGCGACAGTAATGGTATATTATATTTAATATATCTATTTTCTGACCAAATAACAAATAAATTTTACTGAATCTGCCGTTTTAATAACAAAGTCTAACTTTCAGATACACGACTGACCAGAAATGTTTTGATACATTATTACAAGTAATATTACGGAAGGAGTAGAATATGCGTTACGAAGGAACTGTATACCGTCCCCCCAGTGAAGCCAACAGTCTCTTAATCCAGGCTACGATCGGCTGTCCGCACAATAAGTGCACCTTTTGTACCATGTATAAACAATCTCGTTTTAAAATCAGACCAGTCGAGGATATCAAGGAAGATTTGCGGTCAGCGCGCGAGTATTATGGGGAATATGTGGAATCATTGTTTTTCCCCGACGGTAATACGATTATCATGAAAACTGCCCAGTTGCTTGATATTATCACCTATGCCAAACAATTATTCCCGCATTTGCAGCGCATCACTGTATACGGATCGGCTCGTTTTGTCAACAAAAAGAGTCTGGAAGACCTGCAGCAATTAAAAGCAGCCGGTTTAAGCAGAATTCATACCGGCATGGAAAGCGGTGATGATGTAACCCTGCAAAAGATCTGTAAAGGAACCACTGCGGAAGAAATCATTGCCGCCGGATTAAAACTAAAAAAAGCCGGCATCGATACCAGTGAGTATTATCTGGTGGGAATCGGCGGTAAGGAAAGATGGCGTGAACATGCCCTGGAAAGCGCGCGGGCGTTGTCTGCTTTTTCCCCTGATTTCATCCGTTTGCGGACTTTTGTTCCCGTACCGGGTACGCCCATGTATGAGGAATACAAGCAGGGAAGTTTTCAACTATTGAGTCCCCATGAAGCACTGCAGGAAATCGGTCTGCTGATCAGCAACCTGCATTGCGAGGGCAGTCAGGTACTCAGCGACCACATCTCCAATTATTGGAATATTTCAGGACGCTTGCCGGATGACCGGGAAATGATGTTGGAAGAGATAAAGACCGCCCTGACTGTACCGGAAAACCGTTTTCGCCCGCCGGAAATCAGTCGGTTGTAATCATCTGCACGGAATAAGGAGGACTCGGCCTACAGCCAGTCCTCCTTTTGCTATTAACCCTCAAGCTGGTCGGGCACAATCACCAATGAATGAGTACGTTCCTGTCATCCCACACTAGAGCACAGGATGACAGGAACGTATTATCGCAGCAAATTCCTTTATTGTTGGGGGGATACGGGGCTGGCAGCAGGGGGAACAATGTAGACCTCATCTTCACGAAAATCGAAATAATCACTTAGTTTCCAATAAACTCCCCGGCTCAGACGGGTATCAGCCACCCATCGATAGCTGATGTAGGGAACGTCTGCTTTGATATACAATTTCATGGGATGATCGAGAACCAGCTCCTGCAAGTCGTGAAAAATCAGTTTGACTGGCTGACCGTCGTCCTCAACGATACCTACCGCCAGGAAAGGTACATCTTCAACAATCAGCGGATTACGTTCGGATCCCATCTCAATAAAATAGAGCCCGTTTTCGTCGCGATTAATATTCCTGGCCAGGATCTGCAAAATATTGCGTCTGAACATTTCCGCCTCACCAAAAAACCATTTTCCCTCCCGGGTTATTTTAATATCCTGATATTCCACGGTTATCCTCCCCTATAAACTTTCATTTTCTTTTGCTTACTCTTAAGATCAGAGTATTTTTATTTTTGTTGATGAAAAGCGTTCCTGCTTACATATTCCCCGCTCTTTTTAAATGCAGGGAATTCAGATAGATTTTTTCGATCTCTTCATCATTTATTTCGCGGTTGCCCATTTTTAATCCTGCCAGTCCAAAACCATGTTTACGGGCAACTTTTCTGAAAAAATGAACCGTCTCCAGAGATAGCTTGTTACCGATGCTAAAATCACGGCATTCGCCTTCCAGCGCCAACAGGACAGTCTCTGTCAAACAGGCCAGATTGACCCCATCCCGATAGCCCAGATTGGGGCCAAAACATATTTCATCCGGATATTGCACCAACCCGCCTTCTAATATTAACACATCATCTCGCTCGTACACCGAAGGGGCAACATCAGACGGACGGGCTACATCACAAACCACTGCCCCTGACTGAAGGTCATTGGCAAAAATCAGATACTCCGGTGAATTGCTGGTGGCGATTACCAAATCACACCTGGGCAGGTCATTTTGAATGCTGAGACTGAGGTTAACCGGACTTTCGATTTCCAGGCAAGCACAGACCTCATTGATCAGCGACAGGGTTAATAATTCTTCTTTTTGTAAATGGCTCAAATAAGCAATCGATTGTTTATCTCCACGATTTTGTAAAATATTTCTAACCCGGGCCAGCCACAGGCTCATCCCTTTGCTTTCCCCGTTTTGCAAGCGCTGGCTGGCATATGTGAAGATTTCCCGGGCCAGCGATTGTAAGCGGTTTTTGCTGCTGGTGGGATGATCGGGATTGCCAAACAAGGTCAATTGGCATAATTCTTCCGAAAGCATCAAGGCACAAGCCCGACCTATGGAGCCGGTCGCACCGACCACTCCTCCGCGGGCGGCGATGGTTTCAATATGCATCTTGGCGGCGCCCTGGAAAAGAGCCTCAACCCCCATCAGGGTTGTAAAACTATTACCGCTGGTAATGGCCACATTGCGGCCGGTTACCGATCGCCCTCCTCTGGTAACCACCGAAGTCAGCGCTCCCAGGCCAACCATTTCTGCTCCCAGGTCTTTCCCCATATCGACCGCCCGGGCTATCATGTCGACGGTTTTCTCGTGGGGCAGCTGCATGATTTCACGACCGCCAAAAGGTACTCCAATCATCCATCCTTCAACGATGGTGCCATGTTTTGACCGAATGGCTGGCATGTGGCAAACAATCCCAGGATCTTTGGTGAGACTCTGCCATTGTAAAAAACCATATAATTCATCGCGGCTCATGGAAGTAAAGGAAGGATTATTCAGTATCACATCCTCGGGAGCCGGGTAATGAATGATAAAAGCAAATTTGTGGTCGATCTTCTCTCCCGGCTGCAAGGGGGAAGATTTGATCGTACGTGTCTGAGTACGATAATCATCAATCCGGGTCACCGGGCTGCGGTCACCCAGCAAATAGCGGTATAGTTTACAGTAATCACGATAAAACATGATTTGGCAGCATACATCCAAAGCAGTGATGACCCGGTCGATCTCTGCATAGCTTATGGTTAAGGCCGGCTCCAAGCGCAAGGTCATCGAGCTATTTAGAAAAGGCGCCAGACGAATCCCGTAAACATTGAGCAAAAATCCGCTCAATAAAGCGGTAAATCCTCCCTGATCAGCCAGATAAGCCATATCAAAAGAACCACAATCGTCCAGCGAATTAAATTCCAGACCGACCATCAAGCCCCGACCTCTGACCTCTTTGATGGCCTGAGGATATTTCTCCTGCAGCTTATTAGTCTGTTGCAGCAAATAATCTCCTTTTTCTTTCACTTCTTTAACCAATGCTTGCTGATCCTCAAGGAGCTTATTCAAAACGGCCATACCTACCGCACAGGTAACGCCATTATTGGCAAAGGTGGAACTGTGCAGCATGGCAAAATCTTCATTCCAAACCCGGGGACTGCTCAAACATACTCCGATGGGAAGCAATCCTCCTCCCAACGCCTTGGCCAACACCAATACATCCGGTTCGACCTGTTCATGTTCGCAGGCAAAAAGTCGTCCGGTCCTACCCAGACCGGTTTGGACTTCGTCCACGATAAAAATTGCCTCATGGGCATTGCAAAGCTGCTGGGCAGTTTTCAGATAGCCGGGAGCAGCAACCACGATTCCGCCTTCGCCCTGTACCGGTTCAACGATAAATCCTGCTACGTTGCCGGCATGGTCATTGAGGGCCTTTTCCAGGGCAGCAGGATCATTATAGGGAATCCTTACAAAACCCGGTGCAGGTGCCCGAAAAGGGGTCTGATAGGAATCCTTGCCGGTCGCTGAAAGGGCTCCCAGGGTCTTGCCATGAAAACTGTTGCCGGTAGAAATAATAATCTCTTTTCCCGTGGCCGAACGAGCCAATTTAATGGCTGCTTCGACCGCCTCGGTACCGCTCTGGCAAAACGTACAGTAACAAAGATCACCCGGGGAGCAAGCCGCTAATAGATTAGCCAGGCGCAGCGCTTCGCCCGGCAGAGAGGGCTGCACCAAACTAGGCAAACTGCGCCTTCTAACATCTTCCAATGCTTCCCAGATGAAAGGTGGGTTATAGCCAAACGGCACTGCACCGTATTGAGCAATAAAATCAAGATACTGGTTGCCGGCGGAATCTGTTAATGTGGTCCCCTCTCCCTGGACGTAGTCTTTGTCGAGATGAAAGGTTTCCAGTACATCTTTTAAATCTGGATTTAACAGATCCCTGCGAAAATCGGTCATGTATTTCCTCCTTACGATGCTTGTGCACATACTTGTGCATTATTCCAGGATACATTTATTTTAAAGTACTATTCGCTATTGTCAAATCTTAAATAAAACCAAATGTCCCTACCATTCATGGGTGAATCGCAAAAAAGATCCCGTATCGCTGAAATAACGACACGGGATGACCATTTATTTATGCTCTTTAACCGTTATTAGTATTCCCGCTGGTACATTCCCTCAATGACATCACTGTAATGTTCAAGAATTACTTTCTTTTTCAGTTTCAAGGTGGGGGTCATCTCCCCATTTTCTTCTGTAAAGTTGTGATTGATAATTGTATATTGCTTGATCTCTTCAAATCCTTCCAACGTTTCATTGACCTGTCTGACATTTTCAGCAATCATTTCCTTCAGGATGGGCTGATTGATAAAATCTTCCCCGGCTCCGATACAAACCTGGGCCCCTTGCATTTCTGTGTAGAGCAGTTTGCTGCGATCATAGACAATATTCTGTTTCTCAAATAATTCCGCAAAATAAGCAAAACGCGGCACGATCAGAGCGCTGATAACACTCCTCTCATCCCCCAGCACAAATATTTGCTCAACCACCAAGCTGGTTGTGAATTTTGACTCCAGCTTGTAGGGAGCTACATTCTTGCCGGTTGCCAGACAAATAATGGCCTTTTTGCGGTCGACAATTCTGTAATATCCGTCGTCATCCATGGATGCCAAGTCACCGGTTCTAAACCAACCGTCCTCGGTAAATGCAGCTGCATCTTCCTCCGGTTTGTTAAGGTAGCCAATGAACAATCCGCCTCTGACTTCCAATTCCCCGTCTTCGGCCAGCCGGCAATTGGAGCCATTGGCCTCGGGGCCAACACTGCCTGGTTTGGCTGCATACATGGGATTATAATTGGTGGCACTGCAGGTTTCCGTGGATCCATAGCCTTCCAGTACCGGGATGCCCATTACATAGAAAAACTTGAGCAATTTGGGATCTATGCCCGCACTGGCGGAAAATGAAAAGCGAAACCGGCTGCCAAACAGTGATCTTACCTTGGCAAAAAGTTTATCCGCAACTTTGAACTTCATACGCAATCCGGCCGGCAGTCTGGACTCCAGATTAAAATCCGGGCGCATGTTGTAGCGTCCATATTCATCCATTCGGTAGGTTAGAACTTCCTCACCCACCCCATAAGCCCAGTCGAACATCTTTTTCTTGGCCGGACTGGCGGCCATCATCTGGTTAAACTGGGTATAAATTTTTTCGTACAGACGGGGAACACAGGAAAACCAGGTGGGGTTGTATTTTTGTAAATCATTCATCAAGGTAGCCGCACTGTCCGCATAGGCAATGGTTGCGCCGCGATATATGGCCAACCATTGAGAACACATGCGGTCAAAAATATGCGATAGAGGCAGGAAAGACAGAACCAGATCCCGTTCATCCAAGGGATGGCCGGCCTGTACAAAGTATTTATGGGTGCCATCCACTCTCTCGCTAAGGCTGTTGTGGGTTAAAATAACCCCCTTGCCGGCTCCGGTGGTACCTGAAGTATAAAGAATGGTTGCCCAATCACTCAACGTAAGGCTTTTCCAGATTTGTTCGTAATCCTGATAATGGGATTTCATGTATTGGCTGCCGGTTTCAATTAACTCTCCAAGGCCTATAATACGAGAATCGCTGGAACGGTAATCCATATCCAAAAGGATTACTTTCTCCAAACTGGGCATTTCATCCCAACCGCTGATTACCTTCTCCAGAATTTGTTTACTCCCGGCATAGAAAAAACGAGACTCGGAGTCATTGACGATGTATTTGACTTCATTTAACGAAAGAGTAGGAAAAATGGTTACCAATACCCCGCCGCAGCAAATCGTGGCTACATCAGCTTGGGTCCAGTAGGGACTGTTGGTCGACATCATAGCTATACGCTGTTGTTTTTCCAGACCCATACTCAAAAGTCCGCCAGCGATTCCTTCCACTCGATGCTGCATTTCTTTCCAGGTAAATTGGCCCTTATTATCACCGTTGTAAAGATCGGCATTAAACATCTGGGCTACCCGGTCCGGCAGCGTACCTACAGTGTGGTAAAACCCCTGGCTCATTGTGCTTTTCGGTAAATGCTGAAAAATGATAATCAACTCCTTTTGATATAATTTCGCACACCAAATATCTTAATATGAATTAATATTTATTATACCAGTATATTAAATATTTTAATATGGTTTTGGCATATTCTTTAATAATCGAAAATATTTTGTCGCTTTATGTTTTAATATATAACTTTATTGTTTCTCCCCAGTAACAGAGACGGAATTTATGGCCAAGATCGGAACACTGTGTAACAAGACTAACCATTTCCATTAAAATATAAATCACAAATATGGTTTAAATCTTGAATCAAAAGATTCCTTTGTTACACTATGTAATATTTCATGCTATACTGAGATATAGATTTGGCAATGAAAAATCAATTTGGAGGTTTTTGCGAATGACAGGCAACCGTACAGTCAGTGAAATGCGTTCCGAATTCATGGATTACCTGCATCCTGAAAATAAAAGTACGGTTCCCTGGAAAGAGGTTAAAAAGCTTTGGCAAAACCTTCATAACGATCCTGCCCTGCGTACCGGATTGCGCCCGGAAATCTATGATTCCTGGGAACGCAGTTATCAATACAAAGTGGATCGCAATATGCGGGAAATTGTCCATGTCTGTTCCGATGCAGAATTCAGCCGGGCCAAAGCCAATTCTGAATACTTAATGGAGATCGCCATCCCGGTTATGCAACGTCTGTCGGAATTTGTGAAAGGAACCGGCTTTTTAGTCGCCTTGAATGATGCCAATGGCATTAATCTATTAAACTACGGGGACAAAGAAACCCTGGAATGGTCCAAACGCACCAATCTAATCGAGGGCACGGTCTGGACCGAGGAAATCGCCGGCACCAACAGTGTCCCTATTTGCATTTCCCAGGTAAAACCGATTTCCGTCTATTCCTACGAACATTTTTGTTTGTATGCCATCACGGCTGCATCATCTTTCGCACCGATCGTTGACAATGGCAGGGTAATCGGCTGCATCGGCATGGTCGCTCCCTACCAAAGAGTCAGTCACCATACTTTGGGTATGGCGGTAGCCGCCGCTGATCATATTCAGTCCAAACTGGCTTTGAATCGTATTTCCAAATATCAGCAGGTGATTACTGATTCCATGTCTGATGGAGTCATGGTCGTTAATTCTGATGGTTTGATCACATATATGAATAATAAATGTTCCAAGATCATGGGTTTTGGTTCCACTGATGTGGTCAATGCCAATATCCACGATCTTTTTGGCCAACATTCCGAAAACCAGTTTTTTATCAATATCGTCAATCAGGGGAGAATGGTGATCGATGATTTGATGATCCTGCATAATGGTAAAAACCAGATCCGCTGCCATATAACCTGTACCCCGCTGCACAGCTCCAACCTGGCTGACACTGGCTCGGTCATTATTGTACGGGAAAGTGAACGGATCAACAATATTGTCGGTAAATGGATCGGTCGCGGCGCCCAAATGACGTTTGATGACGTAATCGGCAGCAACCTAAAATTTAAAGACATTATTAAAGTCGCCCGCACCACCGCCCAGTCCAACTCCAACGTGCTGTTGATGGGTGAAAGCGGCACCGGCAAAGACATCATTGCCCAGGCGATGCATAATGAAAGCCCCCGCCAGAACAATCCCTTTGTAGCCATCAATTGCGCGGCCTTGCCTCGAGAACTTATCGCCAGTGAGCTCTTCGGGTATGAGGAGGGGGCTTTTACCGGCGCGAAAAAGGGAGGCAATATTGGAAAGTTTGAACTGGCCAATCAAGGAACCCTGTTCCTTGATGAAATTGCCGATATGCCATTGGATCTACAATCGACTTTATTACGGGTACTGGAAGAAAAAAGTGTGATGCGTCTTGGCGGCAATCAGCTCATCCCGGTAAACGTCAGGATCATAGCGGCCACCAAT